>JAAEPW010000349.1 GCA_024232355.1 Chloroflexota bacterium
ATGTCATTAAGTTAAGGATTTGAGTGTCTTCAACTAGGCAATTTTGTCGAATATATTGGCCCGAAACTGGCTCAAACTGCCCTTTCCTTGATTGTTTTGAGGCTTTCACAACCTGGCTATTCCTTAACTTAATGACATTGATACGCCGCCTCATCCATCTGAACGCGGCTTTTCGTCGTCAACCGGACCGGCGCGCACACCTTTTGTAGAATACCCTTTTCGACCAGCCACTCGCACGCCTCGGTCAAGTTATTGTCCCCAAGCACAAGGTGCAGCCTTTTCTCAAAATGACGATACAACTCGGAAGCCCCTCGCACCTCGCCTGCCGCCGCCAGAACTGCCAGGATCGGCTTGAAAATGATGGTAGCGCGCTCGGTCAGGTACGTGTCGATCATGAGCAAAGTCGCTTCCATCGTTTCTGCATCTTTTTTCTGTAACAAGCCTGTAAAAAGCGGGGTGAAAACGGCAGGATTGCATTCCACGGCCTGGTGGATCACCTCCCGCTTGATGACTTTGCCGTTCAGGCTGACCTCGACGCGGGCCATGTCCTCAATCGCCCGCATCGCCCACACAAAGCTGTAAGCAACGTCGTGCTTGACGCGCAGCGCCTTTTCCGTCATGTACAGCCCACAGACCGCTGACGCGCCGTGCAGCAACGTCAGCAACTCGAGATCCCTTTCACCCACGTAACCGGTATCTGTGTAATACTCGTGCAGCGTCTCGTCCGTCGTATACACCAACTCTCCCGACGAAAAGATAGTATGGAGCGCCGATCCGCGCAGCAGACGCTCTTGCGCGCGTTTGAAATGATTTCTTGAGTACACCTCGGCGTGAAAGTTGATGCCGTTTTCCACCAGGCTAAACGCCTGAAAGGGCGTTCGCGTATTCCTCGTGACCAGGAAAATGTCAATGTCCGATTTACGCCACAAATCGCCCCGCACGAGGCTGCCATAGACGTAGGCGGCAATGATGTTGCTGTCCGCCTTGATTCTCTCCAGGAATGCGTCTAACGCTTCTTGGTATGCTTGCTTGAGTGCACTCTCATCTTGCATTGCTGTCCCTCTCCCGTTTTCCCTCATTTTCTTTGTTCTGATAGAAAAG
>JAAEPW010000350.1 GCA_024232355.1 Chloroflexota bacterium
CAGAGTGCGAGAGCATAGAGGACGTTCGTGCCGAGATCGACCGGCAGGTGATCGCCCTCATCGGGAAGAGAGCCGAATATGTGAGAGCGGCGGCCAAGTTTAAGACCAGTGAGGCAGACGTCAAGGCCACCGGGCGTTTCGAGACGATGTTGGATCAACGTTGCGTGTGGGCCACGGAAGAGGACATCAGTCCAGATATGATCGAAAAGCTATATCGTGACATAGTACAATACTTTGTTCGGGAAGAAATGGCCCACTGGAAGCAAACGCGACGGTAGAGAAAACGATGACTATAGTTCTTGACAAAATCGTTCCTTGGGGACGCTCTTTCAAGGAATACGCCGGGATATTCGATCTCACTGAAACTGAACTTGGATTGGATATCCTAGGCTGTGGAGACGGCCCGGCCAGTTTCAACGCCGAGATGCACCAACGCGGTTGTCGGGTGCTGTCTTGTGATCCCATCTATCAATTCACGAGTCAGCAGATAGAGAGACGCATCGCCGAGACGTATGACCTTGTTCTCGAACAGACACAGCAGAACGTGGACGCCTTTATCTGGACCGCCATCGGATCGTTGGAGGAACTAGGCTGCGTTAGGATGAGCGCAATGCAGAGGTTCCTGGCCGATTACGAGCAGGGCAAAAAAGAGGGACGCTATCTCGCCGCGAGCTTGCCACAGCTTCCATTCCAGGAGAGGCGATTCGGCCTGGCCCTGTGCTCTCACTTTTTGTTCTTGTACTCGAACCGGCTTTCCCTCGACTTTCACCGGGCCGCCATCGAGGAAATGTGCCGGGTAGCGGCCGAGGTGCGCATTTTTCCGCTGCTCGACCTGGAAGGCAACGTCTCACCTCACCTGGACGCCGTCGTCCAAGAATTGAGACAGACAGGCCACAGCGTCGAAATCCGGCGCGTGCCCTACGAGTTCCAACGTGGCGGCAATGAGATGATGCGCGTTTGGGAGAATTCAAAATGAAGCAAGAGACAATTCTCGATACAATTATGCACCGAAAGCGGGACGAGGTCGCGCAACTCAAACTCGCGTGCCCTATAGAGGCAGTGCAGGACGAGACAACGCTCGCCCCGCCCCCCCGTGATTTTGCCTCTGCCCTGCGCGCGCCCGGCGTCTCTTTGATCGCCGAAGCGAAAAAGGCCTCACCGAGCAAAGGGTTGATCCGTGAGGATTTTGACGCGGTCGCGCTGGCCCGCGAGTACGAGGCCCACGGGGCCGCCGCCATCAGTGTGCTGACCGATGAACACTTTTTCCAGGGCAGCATCGACTATTTGCGTGCCGCACGTCGGAACGTGGGACTGCCTGTCCTACGCAAGGACTTTGTGCTCGACCCGTACCAGGTCTACGAGGCCCGTGCCGCCGGTGCGGACGCCGTTCTTCTCATCGTGGCCGCCCTGAGTGACGATGAGTTAAAAGCGCTCCACCGGTTGGTGCAGCAATTGGACATGACGGCTCTGGTCGAGGTACACGACGAGGTCGAACTGGAGCGGGCGCTCAAGATCGAACCGCGCGTCGTCGGCGTCAACAACCGCGATCTGCGCACTTTTGAGGTCGATCTAGAGACGACGGCCCGCCTGCGCGCCTTTATCCCTGCCGACGTCGTCCTGGTGGCCGAGAGCGGCGTGCACACCCCCGCTGACGTCGCGCGCCTGGCAGGCATTGGCGCCGACGCGATGCTGGTCGGCGAATCGCTGGTGAGAGCGACGGACGTTGGGGGCAAGGTAAGACAACTGATAGGGAGCACACAATGACACGAATCAAGATATGTGGCATCACCAACGTGGACGACGCGCGCTGCGCGGCAGAAGCCGGAGCGGATTTCCTGGGATTTATCTTTTATCCCAAGAGCCCGCGTTTCGTCACGCCGGAGCAGGTCGGGGCGATCACCCGCACGATCCGCGACGAGTTCGGCGCGGACGGACCGCGTTTCGTGGGCGTTTTCGTGGACGAATCAGCCGAACGCGTACGGGCGGTTCTGGACGACGCAGGACTCGACATGACCCAGTTACATGGCGACGAGTCACCGGATACGGTGCGGGCGCTGTCTCCCCAGGCATTCAAGGCGATCCGCCCTCAAACCCTCGACGAGGCTGAGGCAGCCGTGAGCGTCTACGGCGATGTTGCCCCCAACGACACCGCAGCGCCACAGCTTTTGATGGACGCCTACCACCCGCAACAGCTCGGTGGTACCGGTATCCTGGCGGACCTGGGCACAGCCCGCACGCTGGCCCCGCACCTGCGGCTGATGTTGGCCGGTGGACTCAGACCAGAGGTTGTCGGCTCGGCCATTGAGCTGGTGCGGCCCTGGGGTGTGGATGTCTCCAGCGGAGTCGAGCGCACCAAGGGAATCAAGGACCACACGCGCGTGCGGGCCTTTGTCGAGGCGGTCCGGGCAGCGAATAACGAAAAAGGATAAACGATGATTCATTCAACACCTGTAACTATACTTTCAAATGGACCGCGCTATGGCCCCTACGGCGGCGCGTTCATCCCTGAAACACTCGCACCGGCCGTGCGCGAGTTGGAAGCAGCTTACGAGGAGGCCATCGCCGACTCGGCCTTTTGCGCCGAGTTACACCGCCTCCTGTGCGAGTACGCGGGCCGCCCCACCCCTCTGACGCTGGCCAGCCGTCTGAGCGACGCGCTCGGCGGGGCCCGCATCTACCTCAAGCGGGAGGACCTGGCCCACACCGGCGCGCACAAGATCAACAACGCGCTGGGGCAGGCGCTCCTGGCCCGCCGGATGGGCAAGCACCGCATCGTGGCCGAAACGGGAGCCGGGCAGCACGGTGTGGCGACGGCGACGGTCTGCGCGCTGCTGGGCCTGGATTGCATCGTCTATATGGGCACGACGGACATTGCACGCCAGCGGCTCAACGTCTTTCGGATGAAGCTGCTCGGTGCCGAGGTTCGGCCCGTAGACGCTGGCAGTTGTACCCTCAAGGACGCCATCAACGAGGCCATCCGCGATTGGGTGACGAACGTGCGCACCACCCACTACCTGCTCGGCTCGGCGCTGGGGCCGCATCCCTACCCACGCATCGTGCGCGACTTTCAGCGTGTCATCGGCGACGAGGCCCGCCAGCAAATTCTGGCCACCGAGGGACGGCTGCCCGACGTGCTGGTCGCCTGCGTCGGCGGCGGCTCGAACGCCATTGGCCTGTTCCATCCCTTTATCGAGGATGATGACGTCGACCTTGTCGGCGTAGAGGCGGGTGGTGAGGGGATCGGGAACGGACGCCACGCGGCCCGTTTTGCCGACCCGGCGATGGGGCGGCTCGGCGTGCTTCACGGGACACAGACCTACGTCCTACAAGATCCTGACGGACAGATCGCGCTGACGCACTCGATCTCGGCGGGGTTGGACTATGCAGCGGTCGGGCCGGAGCACGCTTGGCTGCGCGAGGTGGAGCGGGCGACGTACACTTATGCCACAGACACCGAAGCACTGGACGCGCTGCAACGACTGAGCGAACTGGAAGGCATCATTCCGGCGCTGGAGAGCGCCCACGCTATAGCCGAAGCCGTCAAGCGCGCACCGCGGATGTCACCGGAGCAACTGATGATCGTCAATGTGAGCGGGCGTGGTGACAAGGATATGCCGACGGTCGCCGCTGCGCTGGATCATAAATAGGCCGAGGTCACCGGGCGCTGAACCGTCGGGCGACTCGTGATAAGAGGATAATTTCAATGAGCAAGATTACGACCGTATTCAAAAACCTACATCGCGCCGGACGAAAAGCCCTAATGCCCTACGTAACGATGGGCTATCCAGAGCGGGAGAGCGCACTATCGCTGGTGCCCGCGCTGGTCGAGGCTGGCGCTGACTTGATCGAACTGGGCATTCCCTTCAGCGATCCGTTGGCAGACGGCGCCACCATCCAAGCCGCTGCCCAACAAGCGCTGACCAACGGTATGACGTTGTCACTGTGCCTAGAGCAAGCAGCAGAGCTTCGAGACCAAGGTATATCGGTGCCCTTTGTGCTGATGGGCTATTACAACCCGATCTTTCAGATGGGGACCGAGCACTTTGCCCGCCGCGCGGCTGCCACTGGCGTGGACGGCGTCATCGTCCCTGATCTACCGCCAGAGGAATCGGATGATTTGCGCGCCGCGTTGCACGCACAGGAAATCGACCTGATCTTTTTGCTGCCCCCCACGTCGGACAATGGTCGCTTGCAGATCGTGGCCGAGCGTACCAGCGGCTTTTTATACCTCGTTTCGCTGACAGGCGTGACCGGGGCGCGTGATCAATTGCCGCCGGATTTGGAATCCTTCGTCGAGCGCGTGCGCTCGGCGACCAATCTGCCGCTGGCCGTCGGATTTGGCATCGGCACACCCGCACAGGCTGCGCAGGTCGCTCGCGTGGCCGACGGTGTGATCGTGGGCAGCGCCCTCATCAAAGCGATTGGCACAGGGGACGACCCGGTGGCAGCTGCGAGAACGTTCGTGGCGGGCTTGCGTGCAGGGATGGATGAGTAAGGAGTAAAACAATGGTCATAATGATGAAATCGGATGCCAAGGAAACCGACGTTCAACGCGTCACGGACCGCCTCATTGCCCTGGGGCTTGGTTCCCGCTTGGTTGAGGGAGAAGGGCGCACGATCATAGACATCACCGACAATCATGGAAGTCATGATCCAATCATCGATGCAGCATTCGAGGGAATGGACGGCGTCGAAAAGGTCAAGTATTCGCTGCCGCCGTTCAGGCTCGTCAGTCGGGACCTCAGACCGGAGGGTACGGTGATCCCGGTCAACGGCACGTATATCGGCGGCACCGAGTTCGCTGTGATGGCCGGGCCGTGTGCCGTGGAAAGCCGCGAGCAGATACGTGAGGTGGCCCAGGCACTGAAAGCGGCCGGCGTCAAGATCATGCGCGGGGGAGCGTTCAAACCGCGCACGTCGCCGTACAGCTTTCAGGGGCTCGGCCACGAGGGGCTGAGAATTCTGGCAGAGATGGGGAATGAGTTTGGTCTGGGCATCGTCACAGAAGTTGTAGCGCCGGACGACGTGCCCCTGGTAGCCGAATACGCCGACATCCTCCAGATCGGCTCCCGCAATATGCAAAACTATGCCCTGCTGCACGCCGTCGGCGAGATACAGCGACCGGTGCTGCTCAAACGAGGGATGATGTCTACGCTGGAAGAGTTGCTGATGGCCGCCGAGTACGTGCTCTCACATGGCAACGACCGCGTCATCCTATGCGAGCGGGGCATCCGCACGTTCGAAAAATACACCCGTAACACCCTCGACATCAGTGCCGTGCCGCTGCTCAAGCAACTCAGCCACCTGCCGGTCATCGTGGATCCCAGCCACGGGACGGGGAGGCGAGAGTTGGTGGGCCCGATATCGCGGGCGGCTGTGGCCGCTGGAGCCGATGGGGTGATTATTGAAGTGCACCCACACCCGGAAGAGGCGCTTTCGGACGGCGCGCAGTCTCTCGAACCGGCTCGCTTTGCCGCACTGATGCGGGGCCTGCGACCCGTGGCCGCAGCGGTTGGACGGGTGCTGTAAGAGTTTGACATTTCGCGCGGTTGTGGTATCATCGCCGCCAATCAATTGAATATTACTGGATGAGAATTTACTTATCAAGAGAGGTGGAGGGACCGGCCCTGTGAAGCCTCGGCAACCAGATGATGCGCATCCCCGATGCGTGCGTCATGGTGCCAACTCCGGCAGAACCCCAGGGGTTCTGAAAGATGAGAACTTGACGACACAAGTGCCTCTTTAGAATCCCTGAAGAGGCTTTTTCGTTTTCCTCTCTGGATAAGGCGTTGTTCAGAAACAACGTTAATCATATTGGTCACAGACGACCAGAGAGGAGATTTTTTGTGAGTAACAATCATCGTTTTTCGACCCAAGCCGTACATGCTGGTGAGGACAAGCGCAAACCGTTCGGCTCGTTGACCACCCCCATTATCCAGACCTCAACCTATACCTTTGAGAACACGGCCGAGATACTAGACTATATGCAGCGCAGCGCGGCCAAAGACCCGGAGGCGCGAGAAGAGTATGGACGGTATGGCAATCCGACGCAGACCGCGGCGGAGCGCAAGATAGCGGTTCTGGAAGGCGGCGAACGGGCCTTGGTGTTCGCAACCGGGATGTGTGCCATCACGACTACGTTGTTGGCCTTGCTATCCAGTGGCGACCACATGGTGATGGTCACTGGCGTCTACCGTCGCACGCACGAGTTCGTCGATAGCTATTTGTCCCGCTGGGGAATCGAGACGACCTTTGCACAAATTGACGACATGGACGCGCTGGCCGAAGCGATCCGGCCCAACACGCGGCTGATCTTTGCAGAGACCCCAACCAACCCTTACTTGCGGGTGATGGATCTGACGCGAACCGTCGAAATCGCCAAGCAGCATAACATCACGACCATGATCGACAGCACCTTTGCCACGCCGATCAATCTGCGCCCATTGGATCTGGGCCTCGACCTGGTGGTCCACAGCGCGACAAAGTACCTGGGCGGTCACAATGACCTGTTGGCTGGAACCGTCATTGGTCCCACAGAACTTTTGGACGAAATCAAACATGCGCGGGGAGTGTTGGGCGGCATGGGCAATCCCCACGACTCGTATTTGTTGCTGCGCGGCCTGAAAACGCTCGATCTGCGCGTCGCCCGCCAGAACGAGAACGGTATGCGCGTCGCCCAGTTCTTGGAGGGACATCCGGCAGTCCGGCACGTTTACTATCCTGGCTTGCCCAGTCACCCCGACTATGAGGTTGCCCAGCGGCACATGACGGGGTTCGGCAGCGTGGTCAGTTTTGAGATCGAGGGGAATTTTGAAAAGACAGGGCAGTTTATCGATCACGTGCGCTTGCCGTACATCGGCCCCACGCTGGGCGGTGTGGAAAGCATTATCGAGCAACCGGCAACGTTGTTCTCCTTGGATCGCGACGAGCGCATGGAAGCGAACATCAAGGACAACCTGGTGCGCTACGCGCTGGGCATTGAGGATGCTGAGGACATTATTGCTGATCTGGATCAGGCGTTGGGGAGCATATAATTTGGACCTATTCTGCTCGTAGGGGATCGTCAACGGTGTAGCCGCGCTTTCCATAGCGCGCCAAGCCCGCGAGGTATGGAAACCTCAGCTACATTGCCCAAAGCCGGGATCTGACGGTCCCTGGTGAGCGGTAAACAGCTTTTGATAGGAGGAACCTATGATCGTACACAAATTTGGCGGCACGTCGGTGGGAGACGCACAACGTTTTGCGGGCGTGGCCGATATCGTGATCGAGCATCACAACCAGACCGACGGCACAGCCAACGGAGAATCGGTCGTCGTCGTTTCGGCGATGAGCGGCGTGACCAACCAGTTGATCGCCGGGGCGCGGGCGGCTGCCGAGGGAAAGGACACCGTCTACCGTGAGATCAAGGCGGGGTTATTGAACCGGCATCTTGAGGTTGTGGAAACCGCGCTGAACCAAAACCTGGAGCGGCTCGAGATCGGCGGGCTGATCGAAGACCAGTTGCACGAACTGGAACGGCTTTATCGCAGCATCGCCGTGCTGGGCGAGTTGACGGTCCGCGGGCGCGATCATGTAGCTTCCCTGGGCGAGCGGCTCTCGGCTAACATTTTAGCCGCCGTGCTGCGAGAGCGGGGGATGCGTGCCCAGGCGATCAGCGCCACCGAGTTGATCGTCACCGACGACAACTTTGGCGCGGCGACACCACTAATGGACGAAACACACGAGCGGCTCCAGCAGCGGATCAAGCCATTGGTGGAGCGGGGTGTGATCCCCGTGGTCACCGGCTACATCGGCGCGACCGAGGCCGGGGTGACGACCACCCTGGGGCGCGGAGGCAGTGATTATTCAGCGGCCCTCATCGGCGCGGGGCTGGCTGCCGACGAAGTGTGGATCTGGAGCGACGTGGATGGCATCCTCACCGCCGATCCCAACATCGTATCCCAGGCCCGCACGCTGGCCGAACTTTCGTATGCCGAGGCTGCGGACCTGGCATACTTTGGCGCGGACGTGCTTCACCCCAAGACGATCCGCCCAGTCGTCGAAAATGGCATCCCCTTGCGCATCCTCAACAGCTTTAATCCCGCGCATCCCGGCACGCTGATCGTCGAGACACCCAGTGCGGACCGGGAACTGATGCCGTCCATCATCTCGACCACCGGCCTGAGCTTGATCGCCGTCGGCAGCCAGGACGACTCGTGGACGCTGGACATGTCTGCCCGTACGCTTCAGCTTTTGAGCCAGGCCGGCCTCAACGTGCTGATGTTTTCTCAATCTCTCTCTGAACACAACTTGAATCTGATGGTGCGAGAGCAAGATCAGGCGCATTGCCTCAAGGTGCTTTGTGACGAGTTTGAGAGTGACAGCCCCGACGGGACTTGCAGTCTGGGGGTCAAGGAAGAGGTCGCCACGATTTCGGTCGTGGGCGTGCCTGGCTGGAACGGGAACGATACGGGTATCGTGGCCCACGCTTTTTCCGCATTGGGCAAGCACAACACGCGCGTCATCGCCGTGGCCCAGGCAGCGACCGAGTACAGCGTCTCCTTTTGCATCCCTGAGAAGCAAGTGGCAGACACGGTGTGCTTTTTGCACCGCGAGTTGGGATTGGAGAATAAAAGTTAATCCACTGAGAGGGAGGTAAATATGAAGGACATTGCAGACGAAATCAGAAACATTGTCGATCAAGCTTTGGGTCAACTGACTCTAATGAAACCTGACCAAGTCTCATCGAAGGAAACACCGGATAGCTGGTCTAAAAAAGAGGTCATAGGCCATCTGATCGACTCGGCCGCCAATAATCACCAGCGGTTCGTGAGAGCGTGCAGCAACGAGGCTACCACCTTTCCGACCTATCAGCAAGAGGATTGGGTTCGGATTCAGCAGTACAATGAATCGGACTGGGGAACACTGGTCGCACTCTGGTCCGCCTACAACCGTCACCTGAGCGACGTCATTGAACGCATACCTCAAGATGCGATGTCATCAGGTTGCAATATCGGCCAAGAGAATCCCGCTACGCTAGAGTTTGTCGTGCGGGACTATTTGCAGCACCTGCGGCATCACATGCACACGATACTGGACAAACAGACATAACCTTGTCCGTTGGACAGGAGATTTGATTTGGGTGAAAGCTGATGTAAGACGAGGAACATCCCAAGAATAAGGAAAATGTGGAGCAGTTGCTCCACATTTTTTGTTCCCATAAAAAAATGCAAAAGCAGAATGCGCCCAAACCAAATAGTTCATCCAGCGTTGGTGAATGGACTAGCATAAAAAGCAAGGATAGTGTAAGATATGTTATCATAATTGGGCGTTGGGTGACACCGCGCAAGTAGATAGGTGTTTTTATATGCAGTTTGATATTTTGACAGTATTTTTTTCGGGGCTACAGGATGGTCTTGCACCCGATATGTTTGTCATTTTAGTTTTCTTTTTTGCATACTTGGGCCTTGCACAGCGCAATAGTCAAAACTTGTTGATGGTTGGGTTACCTTTCATCTTGATGGTGTTATTCACCTACTTAATCGAGAGGCTTGGGTTTCTGGACACAGTGTTCCTATTTGAGGCTCTTTTAGATATGTTGATTCAAGTCAGTTATCTGGCTACGGCTTTGTCTTGTCTGCTCTTAGGGATTTTGATCTTTCGTGATCTTGGTGCAGTACGCCAGAGATTGTCTGATAAAGCAAGAGCAAAGTTTTCCGGCAGGCCGCAAGATAATACTGACAATGTGGTCTACAAGAGCAGAGAGATGTACATCTTTGTGATTTGGGCAGTCATCGCAGGTTTTGTGTTTCCTCTTGTCGAGTTGAGCAGCACAAGTGGTAGAGGTTGGCCAAGGGCATCAGTGCCTTTCTTTTACTTGGGCCTGTATTACCTGGCATTCATTATGCCGTGTATAGCGACTCTCATTTTGATACACTTTGTTTATGAGACAAGGTGGTGGAAATCACTCACCGATAGATATTTCGCGACTGCCAGGTTTATTGGTGGGATAGTTTGTGTAGCTTTGGCTCTCTGGGTTGGATGGATGGGCCGTTTCTGGTTTCCGGTTTGAGCAGTGCCGCCCGACCTACATTGGAGCCGACCGCGCTCCGCGCGTGCGCAGCGGCGGCTTCACGTGCTTTCAGTTTGATTTGTGGCAAAGGCTCTGCCCGCATCCGCGCGGCGGATCAATTTTGTCGTTATTTAGAAACAACGTCGTACTATTCAAGTCACTTTACTCGCGAAACGCATATCAAAAATAGTTGTGTTTGAACAATCCTTAGGAGGTAAATACAATGGCAATGCGAGATGTTCTAGCCGTAATTCTGGGCGGGGGCCGAGGGTCTCGCCTCTATCCACTAACCAAGATGCGATCCAAGCCGGCTGTGCCCATTGGTGGCAAGTACCGCTTGATCGACATCCCCATCAGCAACTGTCTAAACGCCGATATCCACAAAATTTACGTGTTGACTCAGTTTCTTTCGGCATCGCTCCACCGCCACATCTATCAGACTTATAAATTTGATGTGTTTTCCGGCGGGTTCGTCTACACCTTGGCAGCCGAGGAGACGCCCAGTGGTATGGATTGGTACCAGGGCACGGCCGACGCGGTGCGCAAGCAACTTTCACACTTTATGCGCGCCCGTGCTGAAGATGTTTTGATCCTATCGGGCGACCACCTCTACCGGATGGACTATACAAAGTTCATCGAATTGCACCGCGAAAAGCGGGCCGACGTGACCATCGCCGTGCAGCCGGTGGCCCTGGCCGATGCCTCACGATTTGGCATTCTCAAAGCTGAGGCGGATGGGCGCATCTCTGCTTTTCACGAGAAACCCAAGCCCAATGAATTAGAGGGACTAGAGTGTATGGTCGGCAGCGACCGCCCCTGCCTGGCCTCAATGGGTATCTATCTCTTTCGCGCTGACGTGCTGCGGGAGGTATTGGAGACGTCGGAGGCAGAGGATTTTGGCAAAGAGATCATCCCAGATGCCATCGAGAATCGGCGCGTGTACGCTTACTCTTTCGATGGCTATTGGGCGGACATTGGCACGATCCGTGCTTTCTACGAGGCAAATCTGGCGGTCACGGTGTCTAATCCATCTTTTGACTTTTACGATCCTTTACATCCGATTTATACTCGCCCCCGCTTTCTGCCCGCTTCCCGCGCTGATGGCTGTGACCTGGAACAAGTGGCATTGGCCGAAGGATGTCTGATCGAGCGGTCCGAGATACGCGAGTCGGTGATTGGCCTGCGCAGCATTATCAGATCGGATGCACGGATTGCGCGGACGGTAATGATGGGCGCCGACTTTTACGAGACGCCTGCCCGAAAAGCAGATAATCGCCGGCGGGGACGGCCGGACGTAGGTGTCGGTCGCGGCAGCGTGATCGAGGGAGCCATCCTTGACAAGAATGCCCGGGTTGGGGAAGGTGTCATCATCCGGCCGCACCCATCCGACGAAGAGATGATCGAGACAGAAAACTATGTGATTCGAGACGGTATTGTCGTCGTTCCCAAGAACGCTATGATCCCTGATGGAACTGTGATCTGACGCACTCGTGACATTTGAATTGCTTTGCCCATAATGCAACCTCGGTAAATTTAATGCAATTCACACTGTCGAGTACAAGTACCCTGCAAGTCAATGTCATCAAGTTAAAGCTTGTAAGGGAATTCCAGAGAAATAAATCTCCCAAACAGATTTTGTGATGCGGTCAACGACACCTTGAAAGGCACATTATGACGGAATTCCTCGAGCTTGGGGGTTTTTTGTGGCTTGCGTGCAATTTATGAGATTCTCCACTGTAAATTTTGGGAGGACTTGAAAACTGGAAAAGCCTCAAAACCTGGCAGGTCTAGTTCTCGTCTTTTAACTTTATGACATTGGTTGTCCCCGCGGTCACCTGTCGGAAAGCAGTGGCGTCACCCAAAATACATCCCACGATGTTGACCGGACTCGCGGCACGAGGCTGATCTCCTGTGCTGATCGGTGTGGGTCCAAAAAAGATGCAGAACGCCCTCCCTACCGGCCAGTATCCTAGTTCTCCCACCTCGACGTCAGTGCGTGCGTCAGGGGCTTGCTCTGCCTCCACCGGAATCTCGAAATAGATTTCATCTCCCCAGGTATTGGCTCGCCCCGTAATGGGCAATGCTTCCCGGATCATCTGTGCCGTTGAGCTATCGTTCAACTCGGCATCCACAGTCACAGGGCCAGCCGTAATGGTGATACGATAAGCCATATCTACACCTCCCACAATTTTGGTTTCTACACTCCGCACTCGATCAGTTCACGCGGCGCGAGGGTCAGTAATTCGTACCCATCTGGCTGCACAACAACCGTGTCTTCTAATTTGATCATTGTTCCCTGCTCAGGCGCGCTGACCTCGATCTCTATCGCCAGTACCATTCCCACTTGCAAGCGCGTCTTGACGCGAGGCCATAGCACGGGCGGTTCGTCTATTTCCAAGCCGATGCCGTGCCCAACGAAACCCGGCAATGTCAGGCTGCCGGGGCTAAAGTATGGCGGTGCTCCCTGCGCGACCACGGCCTCGGCTACGGGGTAGAGATCAGCGACGGGAACGCCAGGGCGTATCATGTCGAACACGGCTTGCTCTGTGGCGCGGGCCACGTCAAAAAATGCTCGTTGAGATGCCGTCGCTTGCCCAACGACAAAGGTGCGGGATTCGTCGGCGGTGTATCCCCTGTAGCTCGGGCCGATGTCCACGACCACCAAATCGCCTGGTTTGAACACCCGCTCCGAAGGCCCGTAAGGCATTGCCGGACCCAAACCCGCGCCGGTCACCACCAGTCCGTGACCGCCGCGTACGGCCAGGTGCTCCCCGCTCATCAACAGTAGCCCTCCCCCACGCGCACCGGGGTGGCGCAACGGCTGGTACCCTTCGTGGCCGACCCGCCGTATCGCCACCTCGACCTCAGCCGCCAGCGCCAACTCGCTCATTCCCGGCGCAATGACCTGTGCAGCGACCCTGTGACCGGTATCGGCTATGGATGCGGTCTGGCACGTGATCGCTATCTCTTGTTTGTCCTTGACCATACGCTGGCCCAACACCATCGGTGTGACGTCGACCATTGTCCAGGTGGGAAAGCTTTCTCCCAGTCGCTGGTAGATTTGCGCCGGTACCAGGTCCATCTCGGTGCCCAGTACGCCTCCCGTCAACCCAAGCTCTGCTATGACGGCGACGACGGTGGAGAACCCTTTCATCGCTTCAACGCGAGCGACGGTCGCCTCTTGTTGAGCATAGTCGAAACCGCGCCGGACGAAAAGCACTGCGTTGTCTGGCGTGACCAGCAATGCTGCCGGGCGAGCAGTACCGGCATAATAAAGTATGTCACGGTGATGGAGCAGGAGGACTGCGTCAATCCCCGCCTCGGTTATGCGAACGCCTAGTTCGGTCAGTCGTTGGTTAATTTTGCCCTCCAATAGTCATTCCTCAATCATTGGATAACGCTCGTTGAACGGATGAAACCATATCGCGAATACCATTTCATCGAGCACCTCGCAAAAATCAGCCGGCTCGCTGATATAATTCTCTAATGGATCTTGCCAGACGTCACCACACATTCGCAGCGGCTCTGGCATGAAATCCAAGACCACCCACGTGAGTTGATCGACGATTTCGTCGTACCGTTTACGCGCGAGATCAGACTGCTTTTGCTGTTCGTCTTTTTGATGCTCTGACTGCCCCAGGCAGAAAAATGACCAACACCTGGTTGGTCTCCACTCTGCCGGCCAAGCGCACCCCCTCGCCGTGCGATAGATACAATCTCGATCGGTTGCCTCGATCTCTTTCGGCAATTCTGGAAATGATCGTCCCAAAAGGGTCAGTGCGATCGAGTCGAACTCGTCCAAAATTGGCGATAACTCCGCCCTACAACAGTGACCACTACACTGCCGGCAATAGGGGAATTGTTCCCACAGAACGCGATTATACTCTTGGATCAGATGAGAAAGCTCGCGCACGAAAACCTGTGTTTGTTCCAAGGTCCAACGTAGCGAGTACTCCTCTACTGATATTGGTTCTCCACTCGCTTTCCAGGCAGCCATGGCCTCTTGACATCGTTGGTCGATTTCTCTCGACTGCTGCAAAATAAGGTATTTAGAATGTTGTGTCAGTTTCATCTAGATCGCAACCTTTTTCCAACCACCGCGCATATAGAGAAAGAACAGGATCAGCGCCCGCATACTCCAATCCATGGCTGTTGCCAGCCAGACGCCTTTTAACCCTGTGCCCAGAGTGATGGCAAAAAAGTAGGTCATCGGGACGCGAAACAACAGGGTGCCTGCCAGCGTGACCGTCATCGGCGTGCGGGTGTCGCCGGCTCCACGCAAACAACCGCCGATAATCATCAGTGTGCAGAGGCCGAATAGTTCCAAGGCCGAAATGCGGATCGCCATAGTCGCCATACGTACCAGGTCCGCGTTTTGAACACCAAACAAACGCACGATAGCCGGGCCAAGCACGACGAATACAGTGCCGAGCAGCGCCATCATTCCGTTCCCTATCAACAGCGTGCGCCGGATGCCCTGTTCGGCCACATCTTCTTTGCGCGCGCCCAGCGCCTGTCCGACGAGGGCTGCCGTCGCCGTCGCCAGCCCCCAACCGGGCATAAAGGCCAAGGACTCGATGCGGATGGCCAGTTGGTGCGCGGCCAGTGCAATCGTGCCCAGGGAGGAGACGATGCGCATAAACAGGATAAAGCCAAAGCGAGAGACGATCGTCTCGCCGATATTGGGCAGCGAGATACGCATAATGCGCCAGATGAGTTTTGGATCCAACCGGCGGATGTGTTCCAATTTGAGGTGAATTGACGTCCGGGACGAAAAGAGGATGCTCAACGCGATCAATCCACCCACCGCTCGCGCTGAACTGGTCGCCAGCGCCGCTCCCCGCAGTTCCAGACGCGGGATCGGGCCGAGGCCAAAGATCAGTATGTAGGCGGCGATCAAGTTCCACACGTTCATCACGCCGGTGATGTACATGGGTTTTCGCGTGTCGCCGGTGGCCCGCATAATGCTGTTGGCGACGACGAAGGTGTAACTGATGAGTGACGTCGCCAGCATGATCTGGACGTACTCTGTGCCTTGGGCAACGACCGCAGGTTCGCCGCCCATCACTTGAAGAAATAATCGCGCTGCCGGGGTCAAGAGCGTCATCAACACCAAGGCCACCAACACGCTCAGAAGGAGAGCTTGGCCGGCGACCCGGCGCGCCGCCTCAAAATCGCGGCTGCCCCAAAAGCGGGCCACCATCGCCGATGCGCTGATAGAGATCGCCTGAAATAGTCCATCGCTCGCCCACATCAGCGTGCTGCTCAACCCCACGGCAGCTAGCGCCACGGGATCGTTCAACCAACCGATGAGGGCCGTGTCCACCAGGTAAACGAGGGTAGTCAATACACTCTCCATCACCGAGGGGATGGAGAGCTTGAGAATAGTGCGGGTCAGTCGCTCGACGCGCAGGTCAATGGTTTCAAGTTTTTCTGTGGCGACGGTCAATGGCAGCTCCTTTGGCGCTCACCCCCCAGCGATCATGTGAATCACCCACACTTCCGCGCCGTCGGGTATGGCGCGCGTGGGATATTCCTCACGGGGAATCAGTTCGTCGTTGATCTTGACAATGATGTCTGGAAAGGTGTAGCGGAACAAGTCTAGCAAACCAGTAACAGTCAATCCCTCTTGCCACTCGATCTCGTCACGATTGTTGACACGGATCATTTTGTTTCTCCAACACCAGTCAAAAAACCTCCCGCAAGCTCGACACCTGCGGGAGGACTCGTGAACCTACAAAGAGATGTCTACAGGTGCTTTTTTACCACGGCGAGGACGTCGGGGTAGTCAACCCGCAGCTTTTTCAACGTCTCGACTGTGGGCACCGCGTTCTCGGTCCAACCACGCCGTTTGTAGACGGCGTCCTTGAGCTTTTCGTACTGCTCCTCGCGGTGCTTGCGCAGCGCGGCCATTTTTTCCTCGGTGCTCTTGCCCGCTGGATCAAACCCCACGAGTTCCTTCAACTGCTTGTCGTATCGCTCGGCCCGCGACTCGTATTCCTCGACGGTCACTGGTCCCTGGGAGCGATAGGGGATATCGTCGTGATCCCGCAGGCCATAGCCCAGCCGGATGTTGAATACCTTTTGGAAATTGTAGACCCGCTCTGACATTTCGACCAGGTCTTCCTTGTTGATCTCGCGCCCGGTGACGGCGGAAAAGACATCCACGTAATGCTGGACGTGCTCGGGAATCTTGGCCGGTTCGTCGGTTTCGGCGTTGTCGGGCGGTTTGATGTCGTTCCATGGGAGTTTGCAAAAGCCGCACAGGCCAAACCAGGTACGGAACATTGGGAAATAGTGCAGCGCCTCGGCCTTGTCCTCGAACGTCGGCAAGAGGTTGTTCACTTGGTCGTCAAAGATGAGCCACGCCTCGTCGTGCTGTGGTCCCTTGTTAGTTAGGCCGTAGCCACCTTGCTGGGCCAGCGACTCTTTGGAGACGTACTCGGAATACTCTAGCCCCTTGGCCTCCATGCCGATATCCTGCATAAAGTCTGCATCAGCCCCGTACTCTTTGGCAAAATATGTCTTCATCTTGCGAATGCCCTGCCCGACGATCTTGCCAAAGCCCTCGCCGCGCCCCATCTGGTGCAAAATCTCGATGGCCGCGTCGGTGTTGCCAAAGTTCAGTTCCAATCCACCGGTCTTTTCTTTGTCCAGGATGCCGGCCTCGTAGCACTCCATCGCAAAGGCGGTGGCAGTGCCATAGGATATAGTGTCCAGGCCATAGGTGTCGCAGTAAAAGTTCATCTCTAGGATGGCGTCGGGTTCAAAGATACCACAAGCAGAGCCGACCGCGCCAATTGTCTCGTACTCGGGACCGTCTACGATGACAGAATCGTCCTTGTAAGGACCGGTTTTGAGCACGTACTTGTCCACGGCATGGGCACAGGCCAGGGTGCAGCCGTACCAGCAGCCGTCGGGCAACCCTTGGGTAAGACGTGTCTGCCAGACATCCCCACTGATCTTGGGTGTCTCGGGATGGCCGCCGAATTTAAAGTTGTGAACCGGCAGCAAGTCATAGTCGTCCATGATCTGGACCAAGTAGGTGGTGCCGCGCCTGCGCATGAGGCGGCCCTGCAAGTCGTCATAATCGTGGATTTCTTTGTGAACCTTGACGCCGGCGCGGGCGATGCGTTCTGGGTTAGCCGGCGCGTTGGAATCACCCCGCACCGGAGCGCTCTTTACCACCAGCGCCTTGACCTGCTTGTCACGGAAAACAGTGCCGATACCGCCTCGCCCGGCCTGCTTTAGACGCGGTGCTTTGCGCTTGCGGTCATAGAGAGAAAAGTTCAAACAGCCCATCAGGGTGTTCTCTGCCCCAGTTCCGGCAGAGACCGCCGACATGTAGTGACGGTCTGTCTCTTTTTCGGCCATCTGATCGATGAGCCAATGCCCCACCAGGTGGCTATCCACCGGCACGTCGGGTGCTTCCTCGATGGTAATGCGCCCGCCAGGACCATCAATCACGACGATGACGTCCACCGCCGCCTTGCCCTGGACCTCAATGGCGTCCCATCCGGCAAACTTGAGCAGGGGACCAAAGTGGCCGCCGACGTTGCTATCAATTACCACATTGGTCAGGGGCGAGATAGAGGTCACCAGCGACTTGCCGGAGCCCGGATATTGGGTGGTGCCACCGCAGGGGCCAGAGGCAATGATGACTTCGTTCTCTGGATCGTTCCATTTCGTATCATCGTTGACGCCGTTCCACAGGAGCCATAGGCCAAATCCCCGGCCGCCGACGAATTTTTCCTTCATCTCGTCAGTGACCGGTTTGGGAGCGATGGTATTTTCGGACAGATTGACGTACAACGTCTGGCCCGTATAGCCGCGTTCCACAGGTGACGGTTCGTAGACGTACTCGGCCAATACACGGCGATTTGATTTGATTTGTTCAGACATAATCTCTCTCCTTATACCTGCACGCCCGGAGGGCTTGAATTCTCGACGTCAACGACAGCCAGGGCATCGGCCGGGCACTCGGTCGCGCACTTGCCGCAGGCAACGCACTTGAAAGGCTCGCTCTGGTCACGGTGATAGTGCATCGCCAGGTAGGGGCAAAAGCCAACGCACGACAGGCAGCCCACGCACAGCTTTTTTCGCAGGCGGATGATGCCCCGCTTGTCTCGGCTGAGCGCCTCTGTGGGACAAACATCTATGCACTCGCCACATTGGACGCAATAGACGGCACTGAGGACGACCTCACCGTCCACCTCTTTTTCGTGAATACGAATATTCGATTTTTCCGCATCGGTAACCTTGTGCCAGGTCTCGGAACAGACCTCTTCACAAATAGAGCAGCCGACACAGAGTTCTGGATCATAGGACAGGACTTTCATATGTTTTCTCCTCATGTGTTAGTTCACAAAAGTTAGAGACCAAACTTGTATCATCTCAATATTCTGGGGGACTTTTGCCGTAGCCGCGATTTCCATATCGCGTTCCCCTGCGAGGTATGGAAACCTCGTCTACATTACCGTACTTTATTGAAAAGATACCCAAACTTGTGTTAAAAGATCAAACCAGCATTTGCGACACCATTCTAGCACACCCACCAGGGATTACAAAGTGACAGTGCTCCTTGTCTCCTTGTTCCCTTGTCATCTTCTAGAACATCATCAAGCTACGGGTGGTTGCGCAGCACCAACGGCAAAAAGACACTTTGCCTGGCTTCATCCGCACCGATATCGGGCTGCGCGCCGATGGGACGATGGTCGCCGTCTATGTCAATCTCTACCTCGGTATCGACACCCTGATCAACTGCCGCTGAACTGGGAGCAATATGGTAATCTCCGCCGTCGGGGTCGACAAAGCCAGGGCTCTCCCAAATGTTGATCGTGCCGGTGGTGATCGTTCCGCTTCCGTCCCAGGCGGTCTCGTTTGTCCAGACACCATCACCCCACAGCGTAGCCTCTAGCGTGGCCGTATTGCCAGCCGCGACGGTGATACCCGTCGTGTGGCTAACGATGACGTTGTTGACCAGGGTCACGACGCTGGCCTGCGTACTTGACGCAGCGACGTAAATTCCACTACCCGGAACGGGTCCGCGGTTCCGGGCAATAGTGTTGTGCGTCAACGTGATCGTCGAGTCCGCAATCCCGATGCCTGAAGCACAGGGGAATCCCATCTTGACGTTGTCTGCAACGATATTGTTCATTAGGGTGGCCGTACTGCGCTCAAAACTTATTCCGGATTCTGAGCCAGCGACGTTACCCACGACTTGATTACCATCCAACATAACCTCAGAATCTCCAAAGGCCAGCCCTCCTCCGTTTCCAAGGGTCGTGTTGTGGCGAATGATGTTGTGGGTCAACGTCAGGCCGCTGTACGCGGCATAGACCCCGCCACCATCGTCGTATATGGTTGTGTTGCTCACAACATAGTTGTCAGCTAGCGTGACGGTAAAACTGCCACTGAGATAGAGTCCGCCGCCGCCATAGCGGGCCGTGTTGCTATAGACCCAGTTGTTGGTCAGGGTGACACCATCGCTGTTGTCCAAATAAACTCCACCGCCATACTTGTAGGAGGTGACTCTGTTGTCGTGAATCCTGTTATCCGTCAGTGTGGAATTGTCAGCATCATGGAGGTAGATGCCACCCGCATCGCTGGCTGCGTTGTCATAGATGTGGTTGCCCGTCAGTGTAGCAGTGGGGGTGGTATCAAGATAAATTCCACCCCCCGGAAAGTTGGACGTGTTGCTGTAGACATAGTTACCCGTCAGCGTGACAGTGGGGCAATTAAGCAGGTAAAGACCTCCACCGGCGTAAGAAGTAGTGTTGCTGTACACGTGGTTCCCCACCAGCGACACACCGTTGCTATCCCCAACGTTGATCCCACCGCCATCTCTGACAGCCACGTTGCCATAGACTCGATTGCCCGTCAACGCGGCGTCGTGGCAAGCACTGAGGAGCATCCCACCGCCGTACCAAAAGGTCACCACGTTGCTATAGACCTGGTTGTCTGCCACCACAACGTTGGCGCTGCCCCCCAGGTAGATCCCCCCGGCGCTGTAGGCGGTGTTGCTGTAGATGGTGTTGCCCGTCAATCGAGCGTTATCGTCGCCGTAGAGATAGATGCCGCCACCGGCCGCAATGGGAGCGACGTTCGCGTAAACGGTGTTTCTCGTCAGAGCGGCATTGCTGCTGGCGTAAAGATAGATCCCCCCGCCAGCACTGGCCGTGTTGCTAGAGACCGTGTTGCCCGTCAGTGTCGGGGTGAGCGCGTTGAGGAAACGGATCCCACCCCCCGCCGCAGTGGCCGTGTTTTCAAAGACCCGGTTGTCCACCAACGTGACGCTACCATCCTTGACGTATACTCCACCTCCCTCGACCGCAGCAGTGTTGTAGCTGATGGCGTTGTTGGTCAAGGCTGTATGACCTTCTCTGATATAGATTCCGCCGCCGTCTCGGTCGGATACATTGCTATAGATTTCATTGTCCAAGACTTGTACGTCGTTGCCAGACCAGAGAGAAATCGCGCCGCCATCTTCTTGAGCCGTATTGCTGTAGAACCTGTTGCCTATCAGTGTGATGATGGGGCTACCGTCGGACGCGACCCCGCCGCCGTATTGATCAGCCGTGTTGCTATAGATTGTGTTGTTCACCAGCATAGCGTTAAAGTTTCCGAGAAATACGCCGCCGCCATCTTTGCCCGTGTTATCAAAGATTCGGCATCCACTGATGACAACGTGAGCATACGCGACGGCAATGCCGCCGCCCCTGCTGCTGCTTGAACCATTGGTCAACCGCAACCCCTCCAACGTAGAAGTAATAGTCCCGGTGATAAAGACCACCCGCCGTAGACCCTCGCCGTCCAGCGTGGTGGGGTTTATCTTTGGATCACGTACTGGTGGAAGGGTCGCGGTGCCATCCCAGCCTCCATACAAGGTGATGCTGTGCGTCACAGTAATTACGGACGGTCCGGTGCCGGTGTACGTGCCCTGGGCAATGTAGACAGTATCGCCGTCGGTTGCTTGGCTCATAGCTTCCTGCAAGCTACACGGGGCAGCCGGAGAGCAATCGCCCCCGCCGCCGACGGTTACAAAGAAATCGCCAGGATTTGCCAATGCCAGGTCGGAAAGTAACCCCAGCAAGAACAATGTCCCGACCACCGCTGCAAAGATGGGGACAAAAATACGTGGTAACCACCGAGGTTCGATCATTTGATGCCTCCTATCAATCTAGACCTGGTTTCTGGTGTAAAATCTGTTCAATTTTATCACACCTGAGTGAAAAACCAAGTTTACATTGCAGGGGGGAGTAGTTGCAACCAGTCACAGAGGCAATAACGTTTTCAAAACAAATTCACAAAAGCCTTGAGAGAGTATGAACGAAAAAAGTTTTGAGGACAAACTCTTACGTTCAGCACCCTCCCAAGGCACAGTCTCAGACGAACTATCACTCTTACCAGTTTATCTTACAGATTTCTCAGCACTAGCGGCAAATAGACCCGTGTGGGTATGTAAAGAATCTGGCCAACCTCAATGTTTGACTCATTGTCAGCCCCATCCTTGAAAATAGCATAGACACGAGCAACCCATCCTGGCCCAGCCTCCAGAGTCCAGGAAATGCCCTGGGTGAAGCTTTGCCAGCCAGCGCCCGTCAACGCCGGGTCGTTGCTGATCATCATCTCGGCGATGTCACTGAATTGTTCCATTCCTTCACCCTCATAAGCAGCGAAGGAAAGGGTAGCACTCAGATGAGCGGTCGTAATCACTCCTCCGTTGATGATGACCAACGCGGCGGGCGGGATTGGATCCAGGCCTGAGGTGATCTCCTCACTGTCGAGCACCCAGCTCCAGTGGTTATCGCCATCAATGGCTACCAGGCGATAGACGTAGCTATTGCCAATGGTAATGTCTATATCGCTATAGATCCCGGTCAAGGGAAGCTCGTTGACGTGAAGCTGCCACGGACCGGTCAGGCTGGCTGCCCTGTAGGCCGACATCTTGACGTATTCCCCTTTGACATCATAAGTCAGCACAATGTCACCGCCAGCGATCGGCTCGCCCTGGAAATAGTCAGGAGCCTCGACCTCGTCGTCGCTGGGGTCTAGTGGATCCTTCCCATGCAGAATGACCTCTGACCAGTCGTTCTCTCCGCCGCCATCCGAGTCCGAGTTGTTTGGATCGGTGCCCGCATAGTACTCGTCCGAGTTGTCTAACTGGTCCGTGTCCGGGTCGCCACTGGGGTCAGTTATGTTGTGCTCATCTTCATACGGATCGGGCAAGCCGTTGCTGTTGTCATCGTCACCTTCGAGGATCGCAAAGGCCCCCAGAGCTTCGCGATAGATCCCATTCAAGTTGCCGACGCGGAGACGAACGCGATAGGACCCCTCGTCTTTTGGTGTGGGGTTTGGGTAACCGTCTTCTACGGGAGGACTTTCCTCTTCAGCCTGATTCACGAGCGTGTAGAATCCGGCATAGAAACCATCGTCGACGTCTCCATCACCATGCTCCCCATCATCGTAGAGTGGTGTGGTCGATTCTGTGCCGTTGGGGGCGGTCACGTCCGCCAGGACAAGCGTTCCACTCATTGGCCCGTCGCCAGAGGTCACCAAAGCATAGATCGGCACTATGTTGCCCGTAAAGAAGCGACTGCCCAGCGTGTCTGGTAAAAACAGTCGGGCGGTCAACTTGGTCTTGCCGCTGACGATGACCTGGTACGGGACCGGGGCAACCTCTGCTGTCAGCAATCTGACGTTCAGTTGCCACTCGCCTTCCTCGGGATTGGTGATACGCCAACCAACATAGTCAGAACCGGCGTCAGAAAAGTCGTACGGTGTGGTAGTACTGCTGATAACGGTGCCGTTCGGCTGCACCAGTTCCAGTTCCATAATAGCATAATACTGGCTAAACCAGTCCAGTACAAAGACCGCCTCCAGAACAGAGCCATCAATCTGGACCGTGTGCGTTTCCACCTGTTGACGACCAACCTCACCTTTCTCGGCCAAAAACCGCTGCCGACGCCCCCATGCCTGGGCATACTCATAGGTGCTGTCCAGGTCCAGGAACATGTCAGAAGCTGCGAATGCATCCGGGGCGGTGAGTGCATGGCTGGTACCGGCGTAGACGTCATTGTAATAGTATTGCCCGCCTGTCTGCTGGCTGATCTGTTGCAAAAGCGTCTCATCGGCTCCTGGGCCAAGAGCAATTGACATTACGGGACAGCCAGTAGCCACTACGTCCGCCATGACGTCTGCCCAGTAGAGCGGTTGGTTTTCCTGCCCATCGGAGAGCAGAATGTAACGACAGCGCGAGTTCCCTGTTGGGCTGGCGACCATCTGGCCCTCAGCTTCGTCCATACCATCGCCGATACTGGTGCCGCCAGTAGCCGTAAGTGCATCGACGTAAGCTTTGGCGCTGGTGCGCACCGGCAGAGTCGCAAACTGCATACCAAAGGCCGCCGGGCTTACGTCGTGGTTGAATGGAACGACAGCCACCCCCTCTGAACTGTTCATGATGTCGATAAAGAGTTTGGCTGCATCCCTGGCTGCTTCGATGGGGGGTTCTGTGTACCAGCCCATAGAACCGGAGCGGTCTATCACCAGGGCGGTATCTTCGTCGGTGGCGTCATATAGCACGGCTTCCGTTTCAGTGTCGGTCGCGATGACGGTCGACGTCCCGGATTCCTCCAAGGAGATTTCAAGATCATAGGGTCCGTTCGCGCCAGGATTGGGCGCCTGCACCTGGAGAAAGTATTGGTGTTCCACGAACCCCCCGCCGAGGATGACCGCCGGATAGCCTCCAATTTCAACCTGAAAGTCTGAGGTGTCAAGCCCACTCACGATGGGCACACCGACAGTGCTGCTCACCGACACCTGCACCACAAACTTGTCGGCTGCATTGTATGCCCCGACGTATTCTGGCGCCATCTGGTTGGGCTGCTTGATTTTCAGTGCCGGGTCGGGGCAGGAGAACTCGACGTCTACCTGGCTGGAGGTGTTCAGGCTCCCCACGGCAGCTACGATCTTTGTGATGCCGTCGTTGAGAAAAGCCCTGCTCCAGTCCGCGCCGCTGCCTTGTTCATGGTCGGCTAGGTTTGCGCCCTGTTGGGTAAAGACGTGATAAAAGGCAGTGCTTCCCGAGTCACGGTGGAAGGACGCAGCTACCACCGGGCAGTTGGCGATGCTGTCGGGCGTAGCCTCATAGTATCGGATCCCATACCTATCGACGGACTGATTGTTCCAACTGGCCGAGGGGCCGCCAGTATCGATCGTACCCCCATTAGTGGGAACGATGGGGCCGTAAGGAGCTGGATTACACGCTTGATCCTCATCGATATAGTCGAGCTTGGACGTTGTGCCAACCAGATCCTTGGCCCAGTTGGCAGCAGCAAAGTTGACGAATGCCTCGTCAAAATTATCGCTTTCGCCTAGCGTCGACAATGCACCATTGACCGCGGCCACACCAAAGTTGCCCAAGGTGGTCTGGTCGTAGGTCTGATCGAAGAAATCAATGCCCAACTCTGGCTCGACCACCACTGTGCCGTATTGCTCACTCGTATATTTCCACAACAGGCACGAGTTGTAGCGTTGACCATAGCTCGTGACGTCCGTGTTGGTGTTCAAGAGATACGAGTTCGCTTGTTTGTTGAACGACGACGAAACCGCGGTTAGCGCATTAGGCCAACAGTCGATCTCTGCAAACCAATTGTCCTCGGTGGCTCGGGCCGTTCCCTCTTTCAAAAACTTTGTCTGTCCGGGTGCAGTAGCGCCAGAGTCGTGGGCGTACTGGAGCCGGTGCGTGAGTTCGTGTCCCAAGACTTTTTGAGCAGCCTCATAGTCAGGGGCCTCAGCCGGATCAAAGCACCCGGCGTAGGTAGTGATGTAATTCGCCGACCAACCGGTACCCCCATTGCAACCGGTAGTATCGAGAAGTTGAACCTCCAGCTTTCCGCTATACTTTGGCTCTCCAAAGCCTAGGGCAACAAAGCGGTTCCAGTACATCTCGACTGTGTCGGCTGCCCAAATGGCCTGAGCATCTGTGATGCTGTTGTGGCTGTAGTAAACGCAGAACTTTGTGCGTTCTATTGACTCTGGCAAACCGGCCGGATTCGCGGGGCAAGCAAGGGGCACTGACGGTGTAGTTGTATTGGCCCTGGCAAGACGTCCACTCATTACATCCTCTTCCATATCTGCTACAGATTCCCAAGGGGGAACCTCGTTTCGAGCACTCGCCAGACCCACGTCGATGCTTAAAACTAGTGTGAGCAAAATGAGCAAGACTGAGATTCTTTTAACATTCATCGTATCCTCTCCTATCATTCTTGAACTGGGTTTGTTTTTCGAATCCAAATCAGCTACTCCTCTGTGTAGCCCCAGCTATTCTGCCCTTAGAAGGCCCAGAAGAGAGGCTCCGAAAACTCCATATTCACCTCCTACATTCTCTCCGCTTGCATCCCGCTTCTGGGAAACGGTAAACGAGCACGATGGTTTCAGGATATGCACAGAGTCAACATTGGGCAACTTGCAGCCCAAAAGAGTCAATACACCATTATGAAATGAGTATTTGGACGTTTCAGTTCTTGGTAATCACCCTTGTGAGCGCTGTGATTTCATCCACTCAACTGGAGCATGGTTGTATAAATAGGGACGGAGGGGGATTTTCCCAAGGCGGCTTTTCGTTCCAGTGCATTGGGGTCGGCAAAACTCGCTTTGGATTATTCCCTTGCGGTGATGGTTCGTGATAGTTGAATATTGTTTCCTCACCCTCGTAAACATAAACGAGGGTGAGGCTAATTTTTACGGCTAACGATAAAAAATTCTGTGCTATCTGTGTTGGCAGGAGCAGATAGCCTTGCCTCCCG
Organism: Chloroflexota bacterium; assembly: GCA_024232355.1. The sequence continues at coordinate 25,858 of JAAEPW010000350.1, forward strand.
TTACCCGCCCAACAATTTGCCATAGGCGAACAGATTGCCCGCCTGGTAAATGTCCATCTGCACCTGGGAGAACGGTTGGGCTTGGAACGTCTTTTCGCCGTTCAGCTCCACCTGGCCGGTCTCGAAATCGACCGCCAACTCGCTGCCGGTCTCGAACTTGGCGGCTAGGGCGGTGAGTTCGGGCAGGGAGATGATGGGCATGCCGCTGTTGATGGCGTTCCGCTTGTAGATCGCACCAAAACTCTCGGCGACGATGGCGACGATGCCCAGCGCGCGGAAGCAATCCACCGCCTGCTGCCGCGACGAGCCCGCGCCGAAATTTTTGCCCGTCACGATAATGTCGCCCGGCTGGGCCTTGATGGAAAAATCCTCCCAACCTTTCAAATTATCCAACGAATACTGGCCCATCTCGTCCACATCGGTGATATGCAGGTATTGGTTGTGAAAAATCATATCGGTGTCAATGTCTTCGTACAGTTCGCCGTTGGGGTCGGTGAGGACCCAGAGACGGCCTTTTACTCGAGTCTCTTTTTTCATCTCTATACCTCCGGTACCGTGATCTCACCCTTGAGCGCGCACCAAGCTGCCGTGACCGGGCTGGATAGGTACGTGTCGCCCGCGCCCTGCTTTCCGGCAAAGTTTCGATTGCTGGTACTGATATTCACCTGCCCCGCGCCTGTCATACCCAGGTGGCCTGACGCGCATCCCCCACATCCAGGGTTGCTGATGATGAACCCGGCGTCGAACAGCGTCGTCAGCACGCCAGAGCGCAGCATTTGTTCAAAGACCTCTCGTGAGGCTGGGACCACCGCCGCCATCACGTGTGGCGCGATCTTTTTGCCTTTGACCACCTCCGCCACAGCGACGAAATCCTCAAAACGTCCGTTGGTGCAGGAACCGAGGAACACTGAATCTATCCGCCGTCCCGCCACCTCTCGCACCGGCTTGACGTTGGCCGGGCTGGGCGGGCAAGCGATGAGCGGCTCCAGACCCGTGATGTCTACCTCGATTGCTTCCACGTACTCGGCGTCTGGGTCGGCATAGACGCCGGCGACGCCGTTGCCCCCCATCCGCTCACGGGAAAAGGTCAGAACCTCTTCCGACGGCGGAATAAAGCCAATGATGCCGCCCATCTCGGTGACCTGGCTGGCCAGCGTGATGCGTCCCGGCAGGTCTAACGCCTCGATGGCCGGGCCGTAGAATTCGATGGCGCGGCCCAGCGCGCCGCTGGAACCGAGCTGTCCCATCACCGCCAGCGTCAGATCGCGGGCCGTGCAAGGGTATTTCACCTCACCCTTGACGACCACCTTCATCGTCGGCGGCACCTCGAACCAAGACTTGCCGGTCTTGAACGTGAACGCAATATCCTGGTCGCCCATTCCCTGGCCGAAAGCGCCCACCGCACCCAGGATGTTCAGGTGGCTGTCGGTGCCGACAAAGGTCGAGCCGGGGTAGGCCAAGCCCTCTTCCAGCGCCACGTGAGAACCGATACCGGCGTTCACATCGTAGACCTTGACTCCCTGCTCCCGCGCCCATGTGCGACAAATCTGCTGGTTGTTGGCGTAGGGGATGTTGCTGGGCGGCACGACCAGGTCGAACGTAAAGCAGGTCTTGTCCTGGTCGGCGACCGACGTGTCGCCATAGTGGGTACGATAGTTCTTGACCACGTTCGCCCCGGCAAAGTCGCGGGCCGAGCGCACGTCCAAATCGAGCCAGATGATGCTCCCCGGCTCGACCGGCGCATCTCCCGGACTGTGCGCCTCAAAGATCTTTTCGATAATGGTTTTTCTTGTCACAATCGTCTCCTAGAGTTAAGAATGTGGGTTGTAGCACGTGTTGCAGTTGCGATGTGCAGTATAACTCAATCAAGCATAAGAGTCAAAATTTTGTGGCGACAGCTGATTGACAGACTGACCGCAGATAAACACAGATTTTTAACTGTTTTCAAGCTAAATCCAACATTCATTTGCGTTTATCGGCGGCTCGAAGGAAATTTGTCAGTCAACTAGGTGGCGACAGTTGATTACGAGATAGTTTGCGGAAGCAATAGAGGCCCAGCAGCGCGGGATAGATCACCCAGCTCAACACACCTACCCAATTGCCAAGCTCATACAGTGGCGTACCGGAAAATGGAACCGCCAGCGCGCCCATACCGTAGAGGTGATACCGGCTGCCGATGAACAGCTCGGCGGCGACTTGGAGGATGCCAAAGTAAACGGCCGTGCCCGCCACGGCCACTCCGCAGACCAGTCCCCAGCGCCGCATCCGCCACAGGCCGATTCCCGTAAAGGCCAGCAACGGCTGCAAAAAGACGACGTCGGCCAGGGCGATACCGCGCAGGTATGCCTGATATTCGAGATCAACCGGCCAGTCGGGAAAGGCTAACCGGATGATGTCCGCCTGCGGGTGAAACACAACCACAAGCTGCACGCCCCACACACTGGCGGCGATGAGCCAGCATAGCACAGCGTTGGCGCGCATCCAGCGGCGTGAGCCGTCAAATGTCGCTTGCCATCCCGCCGTGTCTAAAAGTTGTGCGCTCACTCTGTTACTCGATCATCCCGCCACTGCTGAATGGTCTGCAAGTGCTCATTCTCGTGCCAGGCCAACCCGCCCAGCCCATCCTTGGCCAACGTCCCTGTCTCGCCCCATGGAAAGGTCAGTTCTTGTTCCCACTATTCCGTCGATAGCCGGTTGGCCGTCGCGACCAACTCGTCGCGGACGGCGGTCGCTTCTTTCAGAATGGCATCCAATGGGATGTCTTGCTTGAGGGCAACCTGCTCGTCGTTCCAAGCCAAATAGTCTTTGAGGACGTTGGTCTCAAAAAGATCACCATCAGCATATCGGCGCAGGGGCTGGAGGACTATTTCCTCCCAGGATGTGATGTGGCCGACGAGGTCCTTGATCGTCCACACACCCTCCACCTGGATCTGGGTCATCTCGCCCTCGCTCAATCCCTCAATGGTCTGGTTCAGCGCCTGACGGCTCTTTTCCAACCCGGCTAGTGCTTGTTCTTTGTTCATAATTCTACCTCCCACTTTTGAGAATCTACGAAATTGCTCTGCCAACACCGCACAGTTTTTGCCTCTGCGACCGTTATATATATCAGAGACCACAATTATATTTAAAGGAGATGAAAATGAAAAAACCTTGGATCTCGGCTGTGTTGAATTTCTTTTTTATGGGGCTGGGGACCCTCTACAATGGACGAAGAAAGGCCCTGGGTATCGCGCTGACGGTTGGCGCGCTGGTGTTGACCTGGCTAGAGTTTCAGGTCAAAGTGGCCGCCCCCAATCTGTACCCGATCATGTTTGGGACAATTTTCTTTATGAACATCTTTTTCGCCTACGATGGTTTTGCAGAGGCAAAGGCCATCAACGCGGGAACGATGTAGAAACTGTGACACAGCAGACGGTAGACAGGGAAAACCCTGTCTACCGTCTATCATCTCACACGCTTGACTCTGATGGCAGACTGAAACGGGGGAAAAGCGCGGGATTCAGAAATGTGGTGATGGCCGCAACCTGACCGCCATCCACCGTCAAGACCTGGATCGCAAAGGCCTGATACGAACCGGTATCAGGATTTCGTTTGTACAGACCGAAAGCGGGTTGAGCGTTAGCCCGTGTCGGGCGTAATCGCCACAGATTGCGCTCATCCTCCACAAAGATAGCGTTGGCAAGAAATGCACTGATCGCTGTGCGTCCCTGGTACCACGATGACGAAGGCGGCATGGCCAATGTAGCCTCTTCCTTGAGCAACATGACTAATCCGTCCATATCGGCAGTTTCCCAAACCCGTACATACCGGTCGAGGAGTTGTTGGGTCATTTCGTCAGTCGGCGACACCGGTGCGTCGTCCGGTTCGTAGGGGTGATAGTGTTTGCGCAGGGTGGTACGAGCGCGATGCAGTACACTGTTGGCTGACGAGACCGTTATCTCTAAAAGTTCGGCGACCTCTTTTGCGCGCAAATCGAGCACGTCGCGCAAGATCAACACCGCCCGTTGGCGAGGGGGGAGTATCTGGAGCGCGACCAAAAAGGCGAGGCGCACGCTCTCATAGGTACTGTACTGGGCTTCAGAACTTGGCACGATACCGGTGAGCAATGTATCCGGAAACGGCTCCAGCCAGATCGGATCGGTGGAAAAAGGCGCAAACGGTTCCTCCACGTTCGCGGCAGGGTGCGTCACCGTTGGAAGCGACCGCCGAGTGCGTTTGTCGAGGGTGTCGAGGCAGACGTTGGTAGCGATCTTGTAAAGCCAGGCACGGAAAGAACCGGCATGTCTGAAAGAATGCAGATGCCGCCACGCCCGCAACAAGGTTTCCTGAAGCTGATCCTCGGCATCCTGAAGAGAGCCAAGCATGCGATAACAGTGCACCTGCAACTCGGCGCAGTAAGGCTCGACTAGGTTGTCGAATTGCTTTTGGTCACCGTTACGGGCACCGGTGAGGTGTGTATTTTCGGTTGAATCAAGCATCTGTATCTCCTATCATACGGCATCTTTCCACGTCAACTCGAGACCCCAAGGGTTTCAAAAACCCTTGGGGTCTGTAACAACAAACCAGATGTGCTAAATACTCAATGCTAAATCACTTGACGAGTTCTGCCAGCGCACCCAAAACATAGGGTTTGAGTATCATATCTTGCACACCAAAAGGCATCAGTTCCATGGTCCGCTCCACCCGCAAGCTTGAAGCAACCACAAAGGTCTTGGGGCCTGCACCGGCTGCCCTTATCTGTTTCAATACAGATCGGACATCAGCTGCTTCCGACGCGTCGTCCACCAGGATGAGGTCGAATGTGTCTAAATCGCCCTGTACATCGGTGGAACGGGTGATCGTGTTCCCTGCCTTTGTCAGCGTCGTTTGGACGAAATGGCTCCAGGCATCATCATCGTCAATGAGCAGGATCGATTTGTTAGCCGGTAGCTTGGCGGGTGAAAGGGTGCCGTCGAATACGGGAATTAACAGTTCGAACACTGCACCGCCATCGGGCACGTTGGCGGCTGAGATCCGGCCGTCGGATTGCTTGAGAATCTGAAAACAGGCCGAAAGCCCCAAACCGGCGTGCTTGACGCCTTTGGTGGTGTAAAATGCCGCCCAGATTTTCTCCATGTCCTCTTCGGGGATGCCGGGACCTGTATCCGCAATGCGGACAGCTACCATACGCTCGTCATCGGCGGGCGCGATCTTGATCATGATGCGTTGTTCGTCTGCCCCTTTTAGCGCATCCACGGCGTTCTTGAGCACGTAACCAAAGGCGCGGCTCAATTGGGTGGGGTCTGCCACGATCAAAGGCAAGTCCGGCGCTACAGTGTAACTGACCATATCGACTGGAATTCCCAAAGTCACTGTCGTATCCTTGACCACGTCGTCCACCATCACCGGACGCGGTTTTTCCTCGCGGGCCGGACCGATCAGATGTTCCTGAACTGAGACGATCAACCGGGCGCTATCTTCAATCGTCGTCAGGTCTTCGAGCATAGAGCCTACCAGATCGGGGTCGGTCTCGACGATGCTTTCCAGGTCGTCCCGTAACAAGCTGACACTGGCCGAGATAGGCAGGGCCTTGTTGCCAATCCAATGGATTGCTGCCAGGGTAGAGGTAGCAAGCGCCTCAAAGGTCTTGGTGCGCACCAATTCAGAGTGAGCGGCTTCTAGTTCTTTGAGCAACCGGGCGTTGTTAATAGCAATCGCCAGTTGATCGGCCATTGCTTGCAGAGAGGTGATGTCGTCGTCGCTAAATGCTGCTTCCTCGATGCTCTGGACGGTCACAGCGCCAATGACTTTGCCCCCCACAGTCAGAGGCAGGGCCATCTCGGAGCGTGTGTGAGGCAAGTGGGGGTTCTTAAAGTGGACTGGTTCCTCCCCCACATCCAGGGCGATGCGCGCGCTATTTTGTTCAATGCTGGTGCCAATCATCGAATGCCCACCGATAGCAAGTTGGTGCCCCGCGGCGATCATGGTGGCGCCTGCCTCTCCCCTGCCGGCACGCAGTACCGCCCACTCACGTGCCTGATCCACCAGAAACACGCCTGCATAGTAAAAGCCATACGCATCGCAGATAATGTCCACCGTCTTGCCCATCAGATCACCCATCTCTAGAATGGATGTGACGTCACGGCCCACCTGCGAAGCTGCCTCCAGCAACCGGGCGCGCCGTTCGGCTCGTGCCAACAGTCGCCGGTTTTCCAGGTGCAGATTGGCGTTGTTGATGGCAACGGCCAGTTGGTCGGCCATTGTTTGCAGGGTGGTGATGTCATCGTCGCTAAAGGCTGCCTCCTCGACACTTTGGACCGTCAGGGCACCGATGACCGTATCGCCCGCGGTCAGAGGCAGAGCCATCTCGGAACGGGTGTCAGGCAGGTGCGGGTTCTTAAAATGAACTGGTTCCTCCCCCACGTCCAAGGCGATACGAGCCTGGCGCTGTCCGGTCGCAGCGCCGATCATCGAGTGCCCATCTACCTTTAGTTTGTGCTCTGCGGCAACCATCGTGGCACCTGCTGCACCTCGCCCGGATCGCAACACTGCCCACTCGCCCGACTCGTCAATCAGAAATACACCAGCGTAATAGAAACCAAACTCGTCGCAAATGATGTCGACGGTTTGATCCAAGAGCAGGTCAGGGTCCAATATTGAAGTGACGTTACGACCCACTTTGGCCGCAGCATGAAGCAAAGTAGCACGTCGTTCAGCTAGAGTCATATTGTTTGCCATAATCTCCTCATTCCCCACCCAGAATATCATTCACGATACCAAGCAATTCGGCCTCGCGTCCTTTGACAAAATAGGCTCGCGCGCCGCGTTTTACCGCATTTTTTGCCCGTTCGACTTCGTCAAAAGCGGTGAGAACGACAACGGGCAAGTCATGGTCAATCTCGATAAGCTTGCTCAACAACTTGAGACCGGCGTTAGAGTCTTCTATGCCTTCGAAATTGGGCATGTTCAAGTCCAAGATCGCAATGTCAAAAGGCCCATCTTCCTCGTCTTCCAAGGCTTCCTTGAACAACTCTAGGCCATCGGTGATGTTCTCGGCCGTGTCAACGTCGAATCCGGCTCGCAGCAGCGTTTTTTCCATACTGCGCCGGACCAACCGTTCGTCATCTACCAATAAAATTCTAGCGTCTTCCATAAGCATATCCTTTCGAAAATAATTAGGCGTTGTTCGGAAACAACGAGCGCTGTTCGGAAACAACGAGCGCTGTTCGGAAACAACGAGCGTTGCTCAGAAACAACGAGCGCTGTTCGGAAACAACGAGCGTTGCTCAGAAACAACGTCAGTCATTTATCTCTTGTACATTGGTATCTTGTGCCTCCGCTATTGGCAAAAGCACACTGAACGTGGTACCTACACCGACATCGCTTTCCACGACGATTTTTCCGTTCAATTGTCCAATGATCTGCGCGCAGGCCGCAAGTCCCAGACCGGTTCCACCCCGGTCTCCCTTGGTCGTGTAAAACGCCATCCAGATTTTGTCCATGATTTCGGGCGGAATGCCAGGTCCGTTGTCGGTCACATCGACCACGACAAATCCTGGTTCATCGGCCTCGCGCGTCCAAATGAACAGTCTTTTGTCCTCGATCTGGTACATGGCCTCCATAGCGTTTTTGATGAGGTTGGTAAAAACGCGGTCCAGTTGTGATCGGTCTGCTTGCACAGAAGGCAGACCGTCGGTAAAGAGGGTACGCACGACGTTGTCTGGCAGTCCCATCGAAATAATGGTTCCATCCAACAGTTCGGCTACATCGATGATGTGTTGCTTGCGCTTGCGGGCCGGACCAATGAGGTCCTCTTTGATATTCAGGATGGAGCGCGCGCTGCCCTCTATGATCTCTAGGTCTTCAAAGATAGACTCGACGGTCAGCATTTTGCGTAGTCGTTTGAGCGAGCGCCCCTCCATATCGGCAGAAACGGCAGCCAAAAAACTACCTCGGCTGGCGATCTCTTCTGCCGCATCGGCCAACAGTTGAGCGAATTTGTGCTCGCGCAGTTCGGGCGGTGATTCTGTGATCAGTGCATTGGCTAACGCCATGTAGCGGACGAAATCTTCCGTGATGCGGGCCACGCTGCCGGGGATGGGCGCTGCTTTGTTGCCCACCCAGTGGATTGCCTCTCCGGTAGCCGTCGCGATAGCCTCAAAGGTCTTGGCCTGCACCAACTCGCCATGGGCAGATTCCAACTCGTTGAGCAAGCGCGCGTTGTTGATCGCGACAGCCAATTGGTCGGCCATAGATTGTAGTGCGGTGGCGTCATCGTCGCCAAAGGCGGCCTCTTCGATACTCTGCACCGTCAGAGCGCCAATGACCTCGTTCCCCGCGATCAGGGGCAAGGCCATCTCAGAGCGAGTTTGGGGTAGGTGTGGGTTTTTAAAGTGGACCGGCTCCTCACCCACGTCCAAGGCGATGCGCGCCCTGCGCTGTCGGATGGCGGTGCCGATCATCGAAAGCCCGCCCACTTTTAGCTTGTGCCCCTTGGCGATCATCGCAGCGCCAGCTCTGCCTCGACCGGCCTTTAATACCGCCCACTCATTTTCCTCGTCGATCAAAAAGACACCGGCATAGTAAAAGCCGTATGCATCACAGATAATGTCTACAGTCTTGTTCAACAGCTCGTCCATATCTAGGATGGACGTGACGTCCTGCCCAACCTGTCCGGCCGCTACCAGCAGACGGGCACTTCGTTTCGCCTGTGCCAGCAATTTTTGGTTTTGAAGGTGCAGCCGGGCATTGTGGATCGCGATAGCCAACTGGTCGGCCATCGTCTGCAAGACAGTGACATCGTCGTCGCTAAAGGCAGCTTCTTCGATGCTCTGCACCGTCAGAGCGCCAATGACCTCGTTCCCCGCGATCAGGGGCAACGCCATCTCGGAACGGGTATCGGGCAGGTGCGGATTTTTAAAGTGTACCGGCTCCTCGCCCACATCAAAGGCGATGCGCACCTTGCGCCGTCCGGTGGCAGCGCCAATCATAGAATGACCATCCACCTTGAGCTTGTGCTCCGAGGCAACCATTGCAGCGCCAGCATCACCCCGGCCAGCTCTCAATATCGCCCACTCGTTCGTCTCGTCGACCAAAAATACCCCGGCATAGTAAAAGCCAAATTCATCGCAAATCACGTCGACAGTGGTGTTTAACAACGCGTCCATGTCGAGAATAGAGGTGATGCTGCGACCAACCCGGGCGCTGGCTCCCAACAACTGGACCCGGTGCTGCGCTTGTTCCAGCAATTGAACGTTTTGTGCGTCGAGTTCGGCGTTGTGCTCGACCGTGCGTGTAAGTTCGCGAACCTTGGTCTCCAGCCGTGTCACCAGAGCCTCTTGGTAGTCTTGGCGATAGCTTTCGTCTTGGAGTTCTTCTCTCGCACCTTCTAAAAAGGCTTGGACTTGGTCTTCGAAACCATCTGGGTCAACCGGCTTGGAAAGATACCCATCACAACCGGCGGCCAAGACGCGCTCGCGGATGCCGCTGGTCACATCAGCCGTAAGCGCGACGATGGGAATATCTGGCATGAGGGATTTGATACGGGTGGCGGCTTCGTACCCAGAAAAGTTGGGCATGTGCATGTCGAGCAAAACCAGGTCCGGCTGAGTGTCTACTGCTACCTCAATCCCTTGCAAGCCATCGTTCGCTTGTACAATGTCATAGCGATGAGAGAGCAGCCGCTGAACCAGGATGCGCACTTCTGGAGTATCGTCAACACACAATATTTTAAAGCGCTTGGTTTGATCCATGGTGAGTTGATTATCGTCCTACTATGGGATCGTTCAAAAATAGCTTTGTATTTTAATATGCGTTTCGCAAGTAAAATCACGCAAATAGTGTGAGGCTATTTCTAAATAGCACTGTTTCTAAACAACGCCTAAAAGGCAAAAAGATATTGGATCTCTGGGTGTTTGTGTAGACGACGTATTGGATTCCCGAATTTATTTTGGGTTCTTACAGTACCTAAAACAAGATGTCAAGTTGTTGACTGAAAGTCCGATACTCTTGCACAAAACCCCAAAAAAGCCAAGTAGTTTGGCCCTTGAGCCTCAACTAGAGTAATTATAACTCGTTTTTCGTATCTTCACAATTGACACTATTCCTATGCTCTGCTAAAATAATCAACGTAGCACCGATGAATGCGAGATCACAAAATAGGAGGAGATATGAACAGCTACTATTCAGATGCACCACCCTATGAGCCACAGAACAACCAGATGGCTCTGGTCAGCATAATTGCGGGTCTGGGCGGATGGCTTTTCATTATCCTGTTCATGTGCCTGAGCTTTGTTATAGGAGCCTTGGGAGCCCTCACATTTGGCTTTGGCTCTATTCTGGGCCTTTGCTTGATTCCTGTTCAGTGCCTTATCCCTATCGCCTGGATTGTGGGCATCGTGACAGGTCATATGGCTCTCAAGCAGATCAAAGATGGTGGGGACGTGGAAGGAGGGCGCGGTATGGCGATTACGGGCCTGATTTCTGGATACCTGGGCTTGGGTATCATTTGTCTCCTCTTGCTTGTTTTTGTCGTTCTGATAGCTACCGGAGTTAGTATACCGATTCTCGAAGAAATACTTCGAGAATATAGCCAACTTTGGTTATTATACGTGATTACTTGAGGAGTTAAATTATGGAATCAGCACCATCTTCTCGTCAGCCGTCTGCTCCTCTGACATCGTCAGAGGAACACACATGGGCCATGCTTGCCCACTTGAGTATCTTGCTCAACCTGGTGACCGGCTTACTGGGCCTGGTCGGAGCCCTCGCCATCTATTTGATCTACCAGAACCGATCCCGTTACGTGGCGTATCATGCACTACAATCCCTCATCTTTCAGTTGATCGTCTGGCTGGGAGGAGGTATTCTGACTGGGATTTCATGGATCATCACTGGCACCCTCAGCGCTGTTCTCATTGGTTTGATTTGTATCCCCTTTGCCCTGGTGATCTCTGCGATTCCTCTCGCGGGGGTCGTTTATGGGATCATTGGTGGCATTCAGTGCAGCCAGGGGCAAGATTTTCGCTACTGGATGGTGGGTGATTGGGTGCGGGGAACCCTTGACGGGGATTGATTTCGGCAAAGGTTCTAAAACACAGTTGACATTCATACAAAAATGGCTACAATAGTATCGTACTTTTGATATTGAAGCATGATATTTGTGTGCTTCACCGATTTGGTATATTTCAAACCAACCAGTAAAAAGGAGGAATAAAGTGGCAGAAGAAATGGTCAATGCACCAACGGGTACTGAAGAGGTCACTTCGGACGACAAGCTATGGGCACTCTTGAGCTATATTTTTTGTCCCCTGATTGGCGTTGTCGTCCTGTTGATCGAGGATAAAAAAGATCGCCCCTTCCTCAAATACAACGCAGTAGTATCCATCATTTTGGGCGTTCTGGTAGCTCTCCTCAGTGCGGCTTGCATTGGTGTCCTGATATGGTTCTATTCTATATATCTGGGCTTTAAGGCTTACCAGGGCGAGTGGGTCGAGGTACCTGTGATCTCGGACTTTGTGAGGAATCAAGGCTGGGCATAAACTCGCACCCGACGTCTCAAAATCAAAATAAGGAGGCCCTTTTCCATAGTGGAGAAGGGCTTTTCCTTTTGCCTACGTTGTGGTAAGATAACTAGCCAATAAAAATGACCAATGGCGCATACGTCGTTCATTAAAGTGGAGTTTTTTATGCCCTTGAGCCGCAAACGCTGGCAGGTAACACCACCTGCTCCGCCTAGTCACATTGATCGCTTTTCTCACCTGCATCATATTACCGTACAAGTGCTCTATAATCGTGGTATCACCGACTCGGCTGGCGTGACCGATTTCTTTGACGGTGAAAGTGGGGCAGACAATCCCTTTGACCTCAAAGATATGTCGGCTGCCGTCACTCGCCTGCGGCGAGCACTGCGTGGCGGCGAGTCCATTGTTGTGTACGGCGACTTTGATGCCGACGGCGTCACCGCGACGGCGCTTTTAGTCCAGACACTGCGAGCGCTCGGTGGAGATGTGCGTCCCTACATCCCGCATCGTGTGAACGAGGGTTACGGTTTGCACAAGGAAACACTGACCCAACTGGCCCACGATGGTGTTCGCGTCATCATCACTGTGGACTGTGGCATCCGCTCAATAAAGGAAATCGCCCACGCCAACCAAGTGGGCCTCGACGTCATTGTCACCGATCATCACTCTGTCGGCGAAACATTGCCCGATGCTGTGGCCGTCATTGACCCTAAACGGCCCGATAATGACTATTCATTCAACGAATTGGCCGGGGTGGGGGTCGCCTTCAAGCTCGCTCAGGCTTTGTTGCGCAGTCATCGCCAAACACCGGTTACTACACAGGCAATCCGTTTGGAAGAAGCGGATCTATTGGACCTGGTTGCCCTGGGAACTGTGGCCGATTTGGTGCCTCTTTTGGGCGAGAACCGAATTCTGGTTCGCAAAGGGCTTGAACGAATCAACTCTATGGAGCGACCGGGCATTGAGGCACTCTGCCGGCAAAGCGGACTCAAAAATGGACGACTCACTACGTCGTCCATCGGCTATGCGCTGGGGCCACGCATCAACGCTGCCGGACGAATGGGGCATGCCAAAGTTGCTTACCAACTCTTGGCGACCCGGTACCCCGGTGAGGCCGAGCGGCTGGCTGCCGAGCTAGACCAACTGAATCGAGATCGGCGCCAACTGACCACCGATACTCAAGAGCAGGCCCGTCAACTGGCTATGGCTGCGGCGGATAAAGTATCTCTTCTTTTTGCAGCCGCTCCTGATTTTCAGGCCGGTATTGTGGGGTTGGTCGCGAGCCGTTTGGTTGACGAGTTCTACCGCCCCGCAGTCGTTGTCGAGGTAGGTGACGAGTTCAGCCGGGGCTCTGCGCGCTCTATCCCAGAATTCCACGTCACTCGCGCCCTTGACCAATGCACCGACATGTTGGTGCGCCATGGGGGGCATGCCGCAGCCGCCGGTTTTACCGTCGCCACCGCAAATCTAGACAAACTAGCGGCCAAATTGCAGACTTTGGCTGCCGAACAATTGTCCAACGTGGAACTGGTGCCGATCCTAAACGTGGACGTAGAGACGCCACTATCTCAGATGTCGTGGGGACTACAACAAGAGTTGACTCAACTGGAGCCGTGCGGCTATGCCAATCCCCATCCTCTTTTCCTCAGCCGCAATGTCCGTGTCCAAAACTTGCGAACCGTAGGAGCCGACGGCAAACATCTCAAACTCGCGCTCTTTGACGGACGGGATACGTGGGACGCGATCGCTTTCCGCCAGGGAGAGTGGGCTGATAAACTCTCCAACAGAGTGGACATTGTCTACCGTCTCGAGATCAACGAATGGCGCAACCAACAACGGCTTCAATTGAACGTGCAAGACATTCGACCGGCAGGGTTGGACAAAGATGTCGCCCGCATGTCGTTCGGCCAAGGCGGGTTGGAATCGGGGGAATTCGAGATATGAACATCCTGATCACTGGTGTAGGTGGCTTTATTGGCAGTCACGTTGCCCAAGCACTCTTGGCGCGTGGCGACACTGTCGCTGGCCTGGATAACTTGAACGACTATTACGATTCCGCCCGCAAGCGAGCCAATGTGGCATTGTTGTCGCCCCATTCGGACTTTACCTTTTACGAGATCGACGTGCGGAACACGGAAGAGATACGTCACATCTGCGCAAAGGGTAAATTCGACGTCATCATCCACCTGGCAGCGATGGTAGGGGAGCGCGACTCTATCGAACACGGCCCGCTCTACACAGACGTCAATGTGAGTGGCACGGTCAACATGTTAGAGATAGCCCGCGAGGCCAGTACCCCTCACTTTGTCTTTGCTTCTACCTCGTCTGTCTACGGATGCACAGGGTTACTCCCTTTTCGTGAGGACGATCTCCTGGGGCATCCACTGTCTCCCTACTCGGCCACCAAGATTGCGGGAGAAGTGATGGGGCACGCTTATCATAATCTGTTCGATATCTCTTTTACCGCTTTGCGCATATTTTCTGTCTATGGCCCCAGAGGTCGTCCCGACATGATGCCCTACCATATTATGGATTGTATCGCTCACGAACGAGAATTTGCCCTCTATGAGGGCGGAAACTTGTATCGTGATTGGGTTTTTATTGATGATATCGTCAGAGGTGTCTTGCAGGCAGTGGACCTGCCACAGGAATATTTGGTCGTCAACTTGGGTTATGGCGAACCGGTGCGCATGATCGACTTTGTAAAATTGGTTGAGGAAATGGTGGGCAAGTCTGCTTGGATGAGTACTTTATCCGCTCCGTCCAGTGAACCTCCGATCACTTATGCCGACATCGCCAAGGCCCGGGATATTTTGAGCTATGTGGCGACGACCCCCGTCATTGAAGGGATGAGTCTATTTTGGGAATGGTACCAGGCAGAAATACTCAAATGATAAAATCGCGAATGTCGAATCTCAAATGGCGAGTGGCAAAGTCGATTTGTTTGACATTGGTTATTTGTCATCTATTGTTGTTGATTCTTTCATTGTTCGTTCAGCCAGTCGCCGCGCAAGATCCACCTCCGGACGCGCGTTTTGGGGCAGTCGAGGCGTTCTGGGATACAACTTCTGCGGTCGAGGCTGGCGTTGCCTGGGAGCGTATTCTTTTCTATTGGTCCGAATTGCAGCCCAATGGCCCTGATGATTGGAACGATTACCACGTTCAAGGGGTCTGGTTAGAGTGGGCCGCTTCTCAGGGACGAGAGGTGATTGGCTTGCTAAAGCACACCCCCCAATGGGCCACCGATGGTCTGTTTGGCTGTGGCGTTCCCCGTGGCCTGGACCTGCCCATAGATGACCCCGGCAACCTGTGGGCAGGGTTTGTGCGCCGTACCGTCGGGATGTATGCCGGACAAATTAACCGGTGGATCATTTGGAACGAGCCAGAAATTACCCCCGAGACGTATGGTCACGAGTGGTGCGGCACGATGGAAGAATATTACCAACTGCTCAAGGTCTCGTACCTGGCCGCCCACCAAGCCAATCCCAACGTTTCCATTCATCTGGCTGGCATGACCTTTTGGCACGACCGCGAGTACATGAAAAACTTTTTGGCTTTGGTCACACAAGACCCTAGCGCCGCCGAGAACAACTATTACTTTGACGTCGCTGCAACTCACATCTATTTTCAGACCGAGACGGTACCCTATATCATTAACGAGACTCGCGCCGCGATGCGCCTCTATGGTCTGAACAAACCCATCTGGGTCAACGAGACCAACGCCTCGCCCGACAGCGACCCGCTCTGGCCGCTAGATCGACCTCGTTGGCGGGTCAGCGCGGAGGAGCAGGCAGGTTTTTTGTTGCAGGGCTTTGCACTGGCGCTCAGTGCCGGGGCCGAGCGCATCGCCGTCTACAAATGGATGGACTCGGGACTGCCTCCCGGAGGAGAACCCTTTGGCATCCTGCGTCCCGATGGTTCTCGACGCCCAGCCTTTGACGCGTACCGGCTGATCACGACGCACTATGCTGGCACCATCTCTGCCCACGAGGACCGCCAACCACTCTACACAATCGTCACCCTAAACCGAGGCTCGGGCACGACGCGTGTTCTATGGGCGCGCACGGCCTCCGCTGCAACCATCTCTGTGCCCGCGTTGGCTCCCTCTGCCCGCTTGATCGATCAGACCGGTGTGGAGCAAGTCATCGAACCGGTGGATGGACGATATACGTTCACGCTGCCTGGAGCCCGCTGCGCCGATCCGCTGGACGGCTGCATCATTGGCGGCACCACCTACCTGATCGTCGAAGGTGATGCCCCGCTCCCGGTGGAACCTGCCACGCCCACGCCAACAGAACCTCCAAACGAAGCTACCGGGATTGTGTCGACGCCAACACTTACTCCTACCATCCCTGCACCGACTTTGCCGCCCCCGACATTCACGCCCACACCAACACCAACACCAACTCTGACGCCAACCGTTACACCGGCTCCAACAAATACCGAGACCCCTGTTCCCACCGAGACTCCTGTTCCCACCTTCACCCCCGTCATCCCTACCGAGACGCCCACATCTTCCCCCACGGTTCCTTTACCGCCTACCACCACACCTATTCCGTCCGACCCCACATCCACTGTCCAACAGTCGGATTCGGCAGCATCCTTCCCTGTTTGGTTGCTGTTGCTCGGGGCAGCGATTGTAACAATTCTCGCAGCCATAGTCGGCACGGTATTCGGCGACGGGAGATGATAAATGTCCGACCTTGAATCACAAACCCCAAATCGAAAATCCAGAATCTTGTTTTTGGTCAATCGTGTGCTGATTGTGCTGGCCGTTGCCGCTATTTTGGGCGGGCTTTTATTTGACCAGTGGCGCATCGTGCTACGCAACGGGATTCTGCTCTGATACTCTTGTATTGGCCTCGGGTAGGCCAGAGCAATGAAGAATAAATCAATGAACAATGAGCCAAATGGGGGGCGGGGTTTTTGGCTTTGGTTGGCTCGGCAGCGCGGGGTGATGCAAGTTGTTTCGACCCTAACCATCAACTCTTACTTTACGCAACATATTACCAAAGGGATTCCGTGCCCTGGACTGAACTGCTACGCCTGCCCGGCGGCGGCCTTTTCATGCCCCATCGGGAGCATCCAGCACTTTATTGGGCGGGGTAAATTTCCGCTTTACGTTTTGGGGATCGTTGGGCTGTTCGGCGCGTTGATTGGGCGCGCCAGTTGCGGTTGGTTTTGCCCCTTTGGTTGGTTCCAGGAACTGGTGTACAAGCTCCGCACGCCCAAGCTGCGGTTGCCCAACCGTTTCAACTGGACGCGATACGTTGTGTTGGTGATACTCGTCGTCGCACTTCCGTACGCTACCGGCGAACCATGGTTCAGCAAGCTGTGCCCGGTCGGCACGTTGCAGGCCGGCATCCCGTTGGCCCTATTCTCCGCCGACATTCGGGCGATGATCGGCACGCTGTATTGGGTCAAGATCGGCATTCTGGGAGCCATCCTGGCCTGGATGAGCGCTACCCGCCGCCCTTTTTGTCGCTGGCTCTGCCCACTGGGAGCGCTTTGGTCCCCCTTTAACCCCGTCAGTTCTTTCCGCTTACAAGTGGATCAGGATGCCTGCATCCAGTGTGACCAATGCCAGACAGCCTGCCCGATGGACATTCGCGTCTATGAGAACCCCGATTCCGGGGTCTGCATCCGTTGCCTGGAATGCGTGGGCGAATGTCCGGAGGATTGCATCTCGGTAACATCGCCGGGCTGGTCAACAGACGCCGATCCCATTGAAACTCTAGGGGCGGCGTAAGGTTATTCGCTCGACGCCAACCCTAGCCGCAGAAATAACCACGGCGCGCCTAATGCGGTCCACAGACCCACCAACGCGTAGCGCACGATCCGCGCCGCGACATAGAGCGGCTCCCCCTCGCCAGGAAAGACGACTTTGAGGCCATAATAGAAAACGACCAGTCCAACTGCCCCGACCAAAAAACGCACAACACGTTGCCACAGCGGGCCATCCGCGCTAAAGGGAACCCACCGGATGGATAAAACCAACCCGGCTCCCATTCCCATCAGTGCAGCCATCGAGACAATGACGTCACTGGAAGTATTGAGCAGTAACAAAATCAGCGGCGCAACCACAGCCAGTGCCAGTTGAGTGGTCAGGCTGGTCTCTTTTAGCCAGGCTTCGACGCGCGGCTCGAGTGCAAAAAAGGCCCACAGGAAAATGGCGCCGAGTGCCCACCCGCCCAGCACATCGGTGGGAAAGTGCACGCCCAGGTAGATGCGCGAAAAACCGATCAACAGCATCAATAGCGGTGCCACGATCCACAGCCATTGCTTGCGGAACCGGAACGCCATAGTTCCCCATACGACGACCGACGATTGGGCGTGACCGCTGGGTATTCCGTATCCAATTTCGTCGCGTAGTTGCACCGTCGGGTCCAGTTCGAACGGGCGAGGGTGAGCGATAATCTCTTTGAATCCCACGTTGACGTAAACCGAGATGAGATAGGCCAAGGCCAATCGTATTCCGATCGCAAAGTCTACGCACCAAAAGACCAATGGAAGGAGGAGCAAGAAAAACTCTTTTTCCCCCATAAAGGTAACTGCCTTGAAAAATGAAGTGATGACTGGACTTTGCACCAGTTGAACCGTGTGGATGAAATCAATACCCCATTGCCATATTGCGTCCATTGTTGCCTCCTTTTCTGCCAAAAACTAATTTTTTACTCAAAAACAAGATCAGTCATCAGGTCGCCATCCGGCGTGACCAGAGCACCGCCGAAAAACCAGTACGTCTCTCCTGGAGCAGACTTGGCATCCACTACCAGTGTATTCTCTCCGGCATGTAGGTGCATCACAGCCGTCTTGCGCAAGCCGTGGAAAAAGGGAGATAGGCCCTCTGGTTCTTTTTCCGCTGGCATGTCGTCAACTTGCTGCCCGTTCAGGTAGAACGTGGTTGTGCCTACGGTTCGGAACTGGACAACCACCTCCCGTTCATCGGGGCTGACAATGGTCGTGGTGACGTAGGCCGCCAGCGGCTCGCATGCCTGCAATGCTTGCCGGTGCTCCCGGAAAAAGAGCACGGCGTGTTGTTGGTTCACGTTCCTCAACCCATCTGATGTCTGGATGCACGCTTGCCAGTTCAGTTCGCTGTGGACGTTCCCCGCTTTGTCCATCACCTGCTCCAGGGCGATGGGCTGCTTTTCCTGGTCATAGACAATGGTGTGCCAGGCATAGATCGTCGGGAACAGGTGCTGACTTTGGTGAATGTAGGTCAATGTCTCGCCCCGCCACGTGATCTTGACCTCTGACTCCCACTGCGCCGTTCGTACCTGCCCGTCAAAGGCAAAAGGCACGTCCAGAATGTGCGATTCCGTGGTGTCTTTGATCTGAACCGTGTGCCGCTCCGACCGGCCCCCGCGGAACAGGGTAAAGGTCGCGTCGATATTGTAAGAGGCGTCCGCACCGACTGGCGCACCGACGATGACGCGCCCCAACTGTTGTGCGGATTCTTCCGGCGTGGTAAATTCAATGGCGTGTGCAAATGGCCCGCCTAGGCGCGCGACGGCATCGGCTCGGCCTGGGGAATCCGCGTCCAGGCATAGTACGGCGTCAATATCTCCCACGTCGGGTGGGCACCGGTCACCGAGCAGGCGCTGCACGTCGGCCAGGATCGTCTGGCGATTGCGCGATTCGCCCAGCGCTGAAATTCCGCCCACTGCAATGGCGGTCACCGTCACCGGCTGCTGCTTGTCGCGCATCGGCACGGGGATAATGGTGGTCAGCGTCTCGGGATCGTAGGTCCAGCCGGTGGTGTCCGCACCGTCTACCGTGACTTGCTCAGGTTGGCGGCTGCCCTCCAGGCGGATCTCGTATTGGCGTTGACCGGGCAGGGCATTACAACGCCCCTCGACCGGCGCGATGTGGACTACCCAAGTGTCCGCGTTTTCCATTCGCATCTCGATCTCGGTCCACTCGCACTGACCATTTTTGTACGCCTCGGTGACGCCGTCGTCCTCGTACAAGCGGAATGCACCGTCGGCTCCGGGGAACACGGCAAGCGTCAAGCTGTCACGCGGAATCGCATCCGCCGTCCCGGAAGCAGAAAGTGGTGACAGTGGCAAAATCGCACCCGCTTTCATCAACATCGGCACGCGATTCAGGTCACCAACGAGGCGCACCCAGCAGGGGCCGGTAACGGTCTCTTTGGTAGCATAATCGATCCACGTGCCCTCGGGCACCCAGATGTCTGTGGACGCCATCCCGGTATCCGCGTTGGCGGGGTGGACGATGGGAGCGGCAATCATCTGATCGCCAAAAAAATACTGGTAACGGGCTGCATAGGCCGCGGCATGTTCGGGATGCTCATAGTACATGGGGCGGCAAAGCGATATGCCCGTGTCGGAAGCGACGCGGGCCATGGTGTAAACGTAGGACACCAACTGGTAGCGCCAGTAGAAGGCGTCCTTGGCAGCCTGGTAAACCTCCGGCGGATACTTCCAGGGACGCCGCTCGATGCGCGAGTCCTTGGTCGCGTGGAGGCGCAAGCAGGGGCTTAACGCGCCGTACTGCACCCAGCGGGCAAACAGTTCCGGCTCCGTCGCGCCGCCCATGTGCCCGCCGATGTCGTGGCTCCACCAACCGTAAGCGACGTTCGACGCCGTGGCGGTAAAGTAGGGCTGGAACTGGAGCGCGGGCCAGCCAATGTACGTATCGCCCGAAAAACCAATGTGGTAGCGATGGTTGCCCAAGCCGCCCCACCGGCTGTAGAGCATTGGCCGCCGGTCGCGCCGGACCGAGTCGTGAAAATGGATGTGGTTGATCCACGTCAACGGGTCGAGACCCTTGACCTCGGAGGATTCGCCCTGCTGCCAGTCCATCCACCAGAAATCGACGCCGTCGTCCTCCATCGGATGGTGCAGCAGCTTGAAATAATGCTCGACAAACTTTTTGTCGGCGATGCGAAAGGGGACGGTCTCGCCGCTGTCCGGATTCACGCCCATCGCCTCGGCAAAGTGGGGATAGATTTCCTCGAACGATTGCACGCCCTCGGCGGGATGCAGGTTGAGCGTCACGCGCAATCCCTGTTCGTGGACCCACCGGAGAAAGGCGGGCGGGTCTGGAAAAAGCTCGCGGTTCCAGGTGTAGCCGGTCCAACTGTCGGGCGTGTGCCAGTCCATATCGACGACCAGCACGTCCAGCGGCAGGTCGTGTTCCCGAAAACCGTGCACCAGGTCCTTTAGCTCTTGGTCACTATACGCCCAGTAGCGTGACCACCACGCGCCCAACACAAAGCGCGGGATGAGGGGAACCGCGCCGCCAAAGCGAACGTAATCGGTCAGGGCGGTCATGTAATCGTGGCCGTACCCGAAAAAATACCAGTCTTGCACACTGTGGTCGGGACGTGGGGCCACCCAACCATCGTCAAAAACGACGTTGGCGCTATCATCAAACAAGACCCACCCGGCGCGGGAGAGGATACCTTCGTCCAAAGCCGCATCTCCGTGACATTCGTCGAGGGTGCGCCGCGTGCCGCGCAGGTTGGACGGGTTGGGCGTCCCCGGCGACCAGGTCTGACGCTCGCCGTTGAGGTCAAAGGCGATGAAGAGGTTGCGAGCAGTAAACTCACCGCTGCCTTGCTCGTAGCACAGCGTCAGGATGCCAGTATCTATCGTCAACGTGCCCTCGTCAACCTGGGCCATAAAGTGCAGAGGGGTAGAGGTGTGGCGTGTTGGGAAGGCGTAGGTGCTGCGGTCCTCAAACTCGCCCGTCTCTGACCATTCCAGACGGATCAGGCGCGACGTCAACACCGTGAACCGGACATTTCCGCCTGTCACCACGGTGTCCGGATTCGCGACGGGGTTGCCTCGAAAATAAATTCGCTCGAAAAGAGCCGTCATACTTGGGACCCTCCTTGGAGATTGAATACTACTCGTCTGATTATACTCTGCTCGCGCTATAGGTCAAACGGTCCCAGCACATCACCTTGCATCTCTGAAAAAGCAAGGTATAATCGCGGCGCGATGCGCAAATTCACTCAAACCTCCATTCTGCTGATCCTGCTTTTTCTATCCGCCTGCCAATCTCCCTCCAACTGGCTATTCGAACGCACCGGAGAACAAGACCTGCCGGGTCAGGTGCGGGGGATAGGGCAACTGGCGACCAACGTCATCCATCCCCAGCCGCGCACGGCCTCCGATGCACCAGTAGCTCACGCTGGCGTCAGCCCCTTTGGCATCAACGTCTTTTTGGAGCAAGAGGCCGAACCGTGGAAGCGCGAAAAAGCGTTAGAGATGATGGCCGATGCCGGGTTCCACTGGATCCGCCAGGAATTTCCCTGGGAGGATATCGAGATCCACGGCAAGGCCGACTTTGAGGATCGTCGGCACGAACCCTATCGCTCGGCATGGAAAAAGTATGACCACATCGTCGATACAGCCACAGCGTATGGGCTGCAAGTCGTGCCCCGCCTGAGCAACCCGCCTGCCTGGACTCGCGCGATGACCAACACCATCGGCACCTACGCCCCCCCTGACGACGTGGCCGACTGGGGCGATTACGTCTACGCCGTCGTCTCGCGCTACCGGGGGCGGGTGCGTTATTACCAACTGTGGAACGAACCCAACATTTACCCCGAGTGGGGGGAGCAGCCAGTTGACCCCGTGGCCTATACCCAACTCTTGTGCGAAGGCTACGATCGCGCCAAGGAGGCCGACCCCGACGTTGTCATCGTCAGCGGCGCGCTGGCGCCTACCGTCTCGTTCCATCCTGGGCCGGGACCGGCGCTGGGCGTGAGCGATTTTGTCTTTCTCCAGCGCATGTATGACGCGGGCGCCGCCGATTGTTTCGACGTTATGGCCGTCAACGATTACATGCTCTGGTCTGGCCCCACCGACCACCGCATGCAGCCGCTCAACATAAACTTTTCCCGGCCCGTCTATATCCGCGACATTATGGTCGCCAACGGTGATGCAGCCAAGCCGGTCTGGATCAGCGAGATGAACTCGAACGCCGTGCCCATCAATCCAGACATAGAGATCGTAGACTGGGGCGCTTACGGCCAAGTGACGCCAGAGCGGCAAGCGCAGTACGCGGTGCGCGCCTACCAGCGCGTGATGGAAGAGTGGCCGTGGATGGGCGTGGTCAACTTTTGGTTTTTCAAGCGCGCCTCCGACGCCGAGCGTAACCAGGCCATGTACTATTTCCGCATGGTCGAGCCGGATTTCACCCCCTTGCCGGTCTACGAGGCGATGCGCACGTACACAGCCAACCTCATCCCCACTCTCTATCCCGGCGCCCACCAGGAGGACCACTGGGCGTTATCGTACAAAGGTGATTGGAAAACGGTGCACGACGCATCAGCAACGCTGGGCGCCTACCAGCGGACGTCCACACCGGGTGACACGTTGCAGTTCACGTTTGAAGGCGCTTCTCTGGAATTGATGCCCGGCACCGGTGCAGGTCAGGTCGAGGTCAGTGTAGACGGAGGCGCACTACAGCGCGTTTCTCTCGATGGGCGACCGGTGCGGCTGGTACGAGGTTGGCGGCAAAAACAGCACCAGGTCACGCTGACCGTCGTCGCAGGAGAGGTTGGCATAGATTCCCTCACCATCCATCCTCCTAGACGACTCTCTTTCCCGCTCGCGCTGAGCATGATCGCACTGGGACTGATAGCCGTCTCATTCTTAATCCGCAGACGATGAAAACACGCGCCTCACGCTTCACGCATTATGCCCCACGCCTTTTGCTTCTCACTATCCTGCTCCTGGCCGCGTTCTTGCGTTTTTACCGCCTCGACGCCCAATCCTTTTGGAACGACGAGGGCAACTCGGCCCGCATCGCCGAGCGGACCCCTGACCTGATTCTGGAGGGAGCCGCGGGCGATATTCATCCCCCCGGCTACTATTTGTTGCTCCACTATTGGCGGGCACTGTTCGGCCAGAGCGAGTTTGCACTGCGTGCCCTTTCTGCCGTGGCGGGATTAGTGCTTGTCGTCTTTACTTATCTGTTAGGCCGCCGGCTTTTTGGCGAGACGGTTGGCTTGACGGCGGCCTTTCTGGGAGCGTTATCTCCTTTTGCCATCTACTATGCACAGGAAACGCGGATGTACGCACTTTTGGGGGCGATATCGGCTGCGTCCACATTTTTGTTTCTTCGTTTCCTTTTTGATGTGGAGGAGCCGCCCGGCGCTGAACCCTTCGACAAGCTCAGGACATCGCCGCCGGGCTCAAAGCGGAACCCTGCTCCACAGGCTCTGTACAGCCTCCGAAGGAGGGGGCGGATGTTGCATCCAAAGCTTTTAGCCGGGTGGTTCAGCACCCGGCGGGACTTTCTCGCTTACATCCTAACCAGCGGCGCTGGTCTCTACGTCCAATACGCCTTTCCTTTTGTTCTGCTCGTCCACAACGTTGTCTTTAGCCTGTGGTGGTTGGCCACAGCCCGCCGGTCAACGAACAGATGGCGCTGGCTCGCACGCTGGGCCGTAGCCCAAATCGCCATCGTCGTGCTCTACTTGCCATGGCTGCCCACTGCGATCAAGAGCGTCACCGGCTGGTCATCTGCGGGATGGGCGTATGATCTGGGACCAGCGCTCTTGAACGTGCTGCGCGTGCTCAGCGTCGGCATCACGCTGCCGGTCGAGGATGCCACGCTGGCGCTCGTCGGCGCGGGGGCGCTGGTGTTGGTTGGGCTGGTGACGATGCTTTTTCCACGAACGGATCGCACTGGTCGGTGGCACGTCGCCAGCATGGCCATTTACCTGCTGCTCCCCATCACCTTGATCTTTGGCTTTGATCTCTACAAATCCACCTGGCTCAAATTTCTGATCGTCGTTCTTCCGCCATTTCACCTGTTAATCGCGCTCGGCATCAAAAACCTGACTCAACTCGTAACCCGAAATTTGCAACTTGCAATTCGTCTCTTGCTTTTTGTCTCTTGTGTCTTGCTTGTTATTCCCTCCTTGCGCAATCTCTATTTCAATCCCGCTTACGCCCGCGACGATTATCGCCAGATCGCCGCCGACGTCGCATCCTTGGTTCACTCTGGGGATGCGCCGCGTCGCACTGACGCGGCGCATCGAAACGATGCGATCATCCTCAACGCGCCCAACCAGTGGGAGGTCTTTACTTACTATTACCCCGATCAGGACGTTTACCCGGCCCCTTATCGCCCCAGGCCGGGCAAAGCGGCCGAGTTCCTCTCTCCCCTCATCGAACGGTACCGGCGGCTGTTCATGCTCTACTGGGGTGACGCCGAATCTGATCCCCAGCGGCTCATCGAGACCCAGTTGGCCGATTGGGCTTACAAGGCCAATGATCACTGGTATGGTCCGGTGCGCCTGGCAACTTATGGTGTGGGAGCATTGCCCGAGGAGCCGTCCGTCGCGCTGGACGCCCGCTTTGGGGAGGCCATTCGCTTGAACGGCCACGCGCTTGCGGGCGAACGCTTTGCCCCGGGCGACATTCTGCCCGTGACGCTGTTTTGGGAAGCCCAGACCCCCATCACCGAACGGTACAAGGTCACTGTCCAGTTACTCGACGGTGCGGGCCAACTCGTGGCCCAGCACGACGCCGAGCCAGGCGACGGCATCAAGCCGACCACCGTTTGGGAACCGGGCCAAGGGCTGATTGACCGCTACGGCATTTCTCTCCCCCCAGACCTGCCACCAGGCCGCTACCCCCTTATCATTGGTCTCTACCACGTTGTTACCGGCGAGCGCTTGGCCGTCACCCTTGACGGCGAACCTATCGGCGATCATCTTGTTCTGTTTGACGTTGACATTATCCCCTCACAATAGCACCGTTTTGGCAAATCCCCAAAAGTCACGTACTTTCACCACAAAAAGTCACGTACTTTCACCACAAAAAGTCACGTACTTTCACTACAGACAGGCGTTCGGTTTTGTGGTACACTGGAAAAGGTTTCCTTGTTCTGCCGATTCATACGCCTCGTCAACACGGGGGTATGTCTCGGACCAATCCATTCATTCCCAAAGGAGGGAAAAAATGAAACGCAACACTGTATCGAAAATGTTCCCATGGTTGGCTGGCCTGCTGCTGGTTACAGCGGCCTGGCTGCTGATCCCGGCGCAAATCGCGCGCGCCGACGGCCCCGTCGTCACTACCACTGCCGACGACGAGGATGATGGCTGCAGCACGAACCAATGCACTCTGCGGGAGGCGCTCAGAGAGTCCACCGCCAACGAAGGCATCACCTTTTTCCCCGGCGCCGTCGGCACCATCAGCCTAAACCCGTCCTGGGGACAACTCGAAATCACTCAAACGGTCATCATCACTGGCCCCGGAGCGGATGTCCTGGCTATCAGTGCGAACGATCAGAGTCGTGTTTTTTCCATTACCGTTGGCTCCTCCAGCGCTGTCACCATCTCCGGTGTGACTATCCAAAATGGCCGTGTCATATCCGATGGCCATTCCGGCGGGGGCGTCTATCTCCATAACGACAGCACTTTGATCCTCTCCAACTGTACGATCACAAATAACGAGACCACCGGCAATTTGAGCTATGGCGGCGGCTTTTTCGCCAATCAGGATAGCACAGTGACACTCGACAACTGTACAGTCAGTAGCAATACATCAAGTGGGGATGGGGGCGCTGTAGCATGCGAGGGTTGTAATCTGACAATCGACAACAGCACCATCAGCACAAATACAGCCACAAACGGTGGCGGCATCTATCAAAGTATTGGGTCATCAAACAGCAATCTCACCAACGTTACCGTCCACGACAACACAGCCACCAATAACGGCGGCGGCGTCAGGCAGGCCTCCGGCTCGATAAACGTCGAAAACACCATCGTCGCTGGCAACACGGCGGGCGGCAGCGGCCCCAACTGCAACGGCACGATCACCTCCCTGGGCTACAACCTGGAGAGCGGCACGGACTGTAGCTTTACGCAGACCGGCGACCAACAATCCGCCGATCCCCTGCTCGGGCCGTTGCAGGACAACGGCGGCCCCACCTGGACCCACGCCCCCCAAGTCCATAGCCGGGCGATTGACGCTGGCAGTTGCAGCGGCGCTACGACCGACCAGCGCGGCAAACCCCGTCCGCTGGACATCCCCGAGTATACCATCGATCCAGACGATAGTTGCGACATCGGGGCGTACGAAGTCCAACTTGGCGGAATCGCGGCCCCCCCACCCAACGGCCACACCTCCCCACCGACCGGCACTGTCTCCATCACCTACGACCAACCCATAGATGCATTCACCGTGACCAGCCACACCTTTGCCGTCCACGCTATGCAGACCGGATTGGTGACGGCGTGGCCGTGGCTCGCCGATCTCGGTCGGACTATCATCGTCACCCCCACTCGCGCCTTCCACGCTGGTGAGTTGGTGCAGGCCACCGCCACCACCGCCACGCTCAACATCAGCGGCACAAATCCGCTCTTTCCCACCGTGTGGCAGTTCCGCGCCGCCACACAGCGCGGCAGCGGCAACCTGAGCGCACACCCCACCCGCCCCACCTTTGGCAGCAGCAACAGCCAAGATATAGCCCTGGGCGATCTGGACGGAGATGGTGACCTCGACGTCGTCATCGCCAACTATGGCACAGCACAGGAAGTGTGGCTGAATGACAGCGGCGACTTTGGCGCGGCGGCCTTTGCCACCGTCGGCAACTCCGTCAACAGCACCGACGTGGCCCTGGGTGATCTGGATGGAGACGGCGACCTCGATGCCGTCGTCGCCAACTATGGCGCAGCGCAAGAAGTGTACGAAAATGACGGCAGCGGCAATCTTTCCCTGGACCCCGACGGCGCTACCTTTGGCAGCGGCAACAGCCGCGACATAGCCCTGGGAGACGTGGACGGGGACGGCGACCTCGACGCCGTCATCGCCAACGACAGTACAGTGGAGGGAGTGTGGTTGAACAGTGGCAACGGCAACTTTGGCGGGCTGGTTCACGACATCTTTGGTACCGGTGCCAGTCGAGGCATAGCTCTCGGAGATGTGGACGGAGACGGCGATCTCGACGCCGTCATTGCCAAGTATGGTGCAGCGCAAGAAGTATGGCTAAACGACGGCCTCGGCGACTTTGACGCAACCGTCTTTGACACCTTTGGCGGTGGCAACAGTCAAGATATAGCTCTGGGAGATGTGGACGGAGACGGCGATCTCGACGCCGTCGTCGCCAACAATGGTGCAGCGCAGGAAGTATACCTGAACAATGGTTTCGGCGACTTTGACGCGACTGCCCACGATACATTTGGCGGTTCCTTCAACACCCAATCTATCGTCCTGGGGGACGTGGATGGAGATGGCGATCTCGACGCTATCTCTGCCAACGATGGTGCGGCACAGTACGTGCGCCTGAACGACGGCAGCGGCGACTTTGGCACGACGGCTTTCGACACCTTTGGCCTCACCAACAACAGCTACGCCGTGGCCCTGGGAGACGTGGATGGGGACGGCGACCTCGACGCCATCATCGCCAACAGTGGTCAGGCACAAGAAGTATGGCCAAATCACAACGAAATAGACCTGTCCATCGCCAAATCGGTCGATCCGCCCATCACCGCGCCCGGCGGGACCATCACCTACACCATCACCTTTACCAACAACAGCTCGTGGGCAGCCACCGCCATCACCATCGACGACAACGTCCCGCCCAGCGTCACCGTGTCCAGCCGCAGCGTCATTAGCAGTGGAGCCGTCATCAGCCAGACCTCCTCCGGCTATAGCTGGTACGTACCCAGCCTGGCTCCTGGTCAAGTTGGCATCATCACCGTCACCGGCGTACTCAGCGGCCTTTTGCCCCACGATCACGTCTTTACCAACACCGTCGAAATCGACGGCATCTTGATAGACACCAACCCCGGTGACAACAGCGCCGACGCGCCCATTACCGTCGATGCCGATCCACCCCCTACTCCTGTGCTGATCAGTCCGTCCCATGGATCGACCATCAGCGACACCACCCCCACCCTCACCTGGAATCCCAGTTCCGGCGCGGCAGGCTACATACTCAGATTTGACCTGATCACCTATAGCGTCGGCAACACCACTTCCTACACCACCGGCGTCCTGGCCGATGGCCCTCACACCTGGTCCGTCGCCGCCTACGATTACCTGGGCAACCTCAGCCCCTACGCCACGACCTGGCTGTTCACCGTGGACACCACCGCTCCAGCCTTGCCCGTGCTATCCAGCCCGGCAGATAGCGCTATCATCAGCGATACCACGCCGACCCTCGCCTGGGACTCTGTCTCTGGCGCGGCGGGTTACATGCTCGACTTAAACGGCGCTGTCTCCGACGTGGGCAATACCACCTCCTACGCCACCGGCGTCCTGGCCGACGACACCTACACCTGGACCGTCGCATCCTACGACAACCTGTACAACGTCAGTGCCTACGCCGATGATTGGGCGTTCGCCGTGGACCTCATTCCGCCGAACCCGCCCGTACTCGATGCCCCGGCAGACGGTGCCTTCATCAGCAACACCGTCCTTTCCTGGTACGCCGTCACTGGTGCAACGGGCTACCTGGTGGACCTCGATGGCAACGTTACCGATGTGGGCGACACCACCACCTACACCGCCGGCGTCCTGGCCGACGGAACCTACACCTGGACCGTCGCCGCCTACGACACGTTCTACACCGGCCCCTACACCGATACATGGTCGTTCACCCTGGACGACACCCCGCCAGACCCGCCCACGTTGATCAGCCCGACCAACGGCACGGCGCTCAACGACAGCACACCCACCCTCAGTTGGAGCAGCGCACCTGGCGCGTCAGGCTATATGCTCGACCTCGACGGAACCCTCATCGACGTGGGCAACAACCTGTCCTACACCACCGGCATCCTGCCCGACAAGGTCTATACCTGGACCGTCGCATCCTACGACGACCTGCACAACGTCGGCGCTTACACTGACACGTGGTCGTTCATCGTGAACACCGGTCCGCCGGACCCACCTGTATTGGTCAGCCCAACGGACAGTGCCGTCATCAGTGACACCACCCCCACCCTCACCTGGATCGCCAACCCTGCCGCGACAGGCTACCTGGTGGATCTCGACGGCAACGTCACCGACGTCGGCAACATCGCTGCCTACACCACCGACATCCTGGCCGACGGGATCCACACCTGGACCGTCGCCGCCTACAACGCATTCTACACCGGCACCTACACCACCACCTGGTCATTCAGCCTGGACGGCAACCCGCCAGACCCGCCTGGATTGAACAGCCCGGACAATGGCACTGCCATCAGCGACACCACGACCACCCTCGGTTGGGACGTCAGCCCCGGCGCGGTGGGTTATATACTCAACTTTAACGGCACCATCATCGACGTGGGCAACATCACCATCTCCAATACCGGCGTCCTGGCCGAAGGGACCTATACCTGGACTGTCGCCGCCTACGACGACCTGTACAACGTCAGTGCCTACACCGATACATGGTACTTTGTCATAGACACCATCCCGCCGGACCCGCCTGTGCTGGAGAGTCCGCCCAACAGCGCCGTCATCAGCGACACCACGCCCACCCTCACCTGGCACGCCGTCTCCGACGCGACCGGCTACTGGCTAGACTTTGATGGTGTCATCATCGACGTCGGCGACACCAGCGCCTATACCACCGGCGTCCTGGCCGATGGCGACTATGACTGGACCGTCGCCTCCTACAGCCCATTCTACACCAGCACCTATACCGATACATGGTCGTTCACCGTGGACGCCACCCCGCCAGACCCGCCCGTGCTGGTCAGCCCGGCCAACGGCGCTGCCCTCAACGACAACACACCCGTCCTCACCTGGAACCCCAGCTCCGGCGCAGCGGGCTATATGCTCGACTTGAACGGAAGCATCATCGACGTGGGCAACGTCACAGCATATCCCACCGGCGTCCTGGCCGACGGCGACTATGACTGGACCGTCGCCGCTTACGACGCCCTGTACAATAGCAGTGCCTACACCGACACGTGGTCCTTTAGCGTAGACACCGTTCTGCCCAGCGTCACAATCGTCGCTCCGCCCGACGAGACGAGCAGCGTCCCGATCAACACGCCCATCGTCGTAGACTTGAACGAAGCGATGGACACCAACACCGTCACCTATCTCATCACCCCCACCACCAGCGTGACCTCCACATGGAGCAACGGCGACGCTCGTCTGACGTTGTCCCACGACGACTTGAACATCAACACCCGCTACACTGCCACCGTCGTCGCCGGGAGCGACCCGGCAGGCAACCCGTTGACCAACGCGCCCTACACCTGGGTCTTTACTACCAGTGACACTTCTGCGCCCATCGCGGACCTGGCGCTGGACAAGGCGCGCGTCGGCACGGGAGACGTGACCGCCGGAGGGCGCATCACCTACACCTTTACCGTCACCAACGCCGGACCGACCACCCCCGTCACAGCCACCATCGTGGACACATTCAACGACGCGACCGCGCTGGCCGGTGTCAGCGGTGAGGGGTGTGTCTGGCTCGGCACGGAGGTCGTCACCTGCACTGTGACCGGCGTTGCCACCGGCAGCCCGTCTGTTCTGACACTCGTCGTGACCTCCAACAACGCCTACAGCGGCACTTTGAGCAACGTCGCCCGCGTCGCGCCGTCTGGTGGTGTGCTAGACACAATTCCAGACAACGACGAATCCGGCCCGGTGACCGTCACCGTCAGGCTTGGCTCCAACCAGCCGCCGGTGGCCGTGGCCCAAGATCAGACCGTGTCTGTCAGTACACTCGTTACACTGGACGGCAGTGCCAGCTACGATCCCAACGGACACACGCCGCTCACTTTTGGCTGGACACAGACCGGCGGCGACCCATTGGTACTTTTGAGCAGCAGTGCCATCAGCCAGCCTACCTTTACAGCGCCTATCACGCCCACCGTCCTCACCTTTACCCTCACTGTTACTGACAGTCTGGGCATACCGAGTGCGCCTGACACCATCGTCATCACCGTCACCGAATACTATATTCGCCTGCCGTTGGTTCTAAAGAACTGAGAGCTTGGAATAGTGTCCCTCTTGAGAGTAACACTCAAGAGGGACACTATCAAGGCGATAAATCGCCTACTATGAACCGCGTCGTGAGATGAAACATACCAAAAAGATCACGGGCCTGGAGACGATCTCCAGGCCCGTGTGATGGAACTCGTTCTGGCGCGGTCGAGGCCGCGCGCCAAAACTACCTGAAACTCTTCATCGACAGCGTCGGCCATGACCATCGTGGGGACACCGCTCTCGGATGTCAACAACGGAAAGACGTCGTCCACGGAAAATCCGGCGTCCAGGGAATGAACCGCATCAGCGACTTGCAAATCATCGACGGGGTGAAAGTCGATGCCAAAAAGCGGCATTGATTGAGTGCCGACGAACATCACGCCGCCGCTTTCGATATTCTCCACGGCGGAAAAGGCGTCGACGTTTTCTAGATCGAACTTGTAATCGCCCGAGTCTATGATGTACACCTCGTGTCCGGCCAAGTCGTCGCCGGTGGGCACGCCGTCTTGAGAGACGGACCAGACGGTGTTTTTCATCGCTGCCTCCTTTGATTACCATAGAGTGGAATGTGCCCTATGGTATCACGGAGCAACCACCTCTGTCTACTTGCCATGCACTGTGGGAAGAGTTCAAGCACATTATTTGGGGACCATGTCCATATTACATCGCACCATCTCGTTGTTCAACAAAACCGATATGCATCCTGCTCAAGTTGACCGACCTAGGAGATTCACGCGTGATTACCTTGCGCGCACTCGAATCTTAAATTTGACCATTTCTTCCTGTTTTTAAGATTACATCGCTCAATTCACTTGTGCACTGTATCAGTGTGTGGTATAATTTTCGCACAAACAAAACCCCCCAGATGTGGGGTTTTTTGTTCCTCGAACCCCTAT
Organism: Chloroflexota bacterium; assembly: GCA_024232355.1. The sequence continues at coordinate 58,186 of JAAEPW010000350.1, forward strand.
ATCTAGCGGCAGATTACAGATCCTATTTTTGCAGCTTGACCTTGATCGGGAGGCCAGAGCATGAGATGTCCCTATTGCGATAATAAGCGTACACGTGTTATTGATACGACTCGCAGCGAACAGAGCATACGACGACGGCGGGTTTGTCGGACGTGTGAACGACGTTTTAGCACAATGGAGCGACCTATCCTGACCACCCCGTTGGTGATCAAACAGGATGATCGACGGGAAGAGTTCAGCCACGAAAAGCTCCTTGCTGGATTGCGTATTGCGTGCGCCCGGCGGCCGATCTCGTCTGATGATTTGGAGCGGTTGGTTGACCGGGTCGAAGATCGCATTCGCCAGATGGGCAAATCCGAGATTCCCAGCCGCGTGATTGGTGACTTGACAGTCGAGGAACTCAAGACGTTGGACCCAGTCTCTTATATTCGCTATGGCATTGTTTACTTGGGGTTGGATGATCTAGAGTCTGTGCGGGCCGAGATTGACCGTCTGTTGGAAGAACGGGAATAGGCGTTGTTCAGAAACAGTGCTATTGAGAAATAGCCACGTACTTTTCAAGCATTTTCATTAAGAAACAAGTTGAAAAGTACGGGGTTATTTTCAAGCGATACCATAGGGCGGATTTCTGTGTTGGCATTGACGCAAATTTGGGTGCGGGGATAGGATGCAAAGGTGACTCAAACAACAATATCTTCCGAGCTAGTAAAACGGGTAGGAGGCAGATTGACCGAGAACGCGCTGGCCATTCTGGAACGTCGCTACCTGCGCAAGAAGGCTGACGTCCAGTCAGCGGAAACAGTCGAGCAGATGTTTCATCGTGTGACTTTTCACGTCGCCGCCGTCGAGGTCGAGTGGGGCGGCGATGTAGAAGCGACAGAGTCGATCTTTTACGATTTGCTCACCAGTCTGCGTTTTATGCCCAACTCGCCCACCTTTACGGGAGCGGGAACGCCCTTGGGGCAATTGGCGGCCTGTTTCGTGTTACCTGTTTCTGACGATATGGGACGCGAGCAAGACGGCATCTTTCAGACACTGCGCGACGCGGCCCTCATCCAACAGACAGGTGGGGGGACGGGCTTTTCCTTTTCTCGTCTGCGCCCCAAAGGTGCCGTGGTGCGCAGCAGTGGCGGTCAGGCAACCGGGCCGATTGGTTTTATGCAAGTCTATGACGTGGCTTCTGGCATTGTCAGCCAGGGTGGAGCTAGGCGAGGGGCCAATATGGCCGTGTTGCAGGTGGAGCACCCGGATATCCTCGAATTCATCCGTTGCAAGAGCAGCGAGGGTGCGGTCACAAATTTTAACATCTCTGTGGGTATCACCGACGACTTTATGCAAGCGGTGGAAAAGAACGGCACGATTGACTTGGTCAACCCCCAGGACGGCGAGGTATGGAAGACAACGCAGGCGCGGGAGATATTTGACGAGATCGTCGCCGGCGCCTACCGGAATGGGGAGCCGGGCTTGCTCTTTTTGGACGTTGCTAACCGGCAGAATCCCTGTCCGAATTTGGGAGCGTACGAAGCGACAAATCCCTGCGGCGAGCAATTCCTTTTACCCTACGAGAATTGCTGCCTGGGCGCGGTGAACTTGGCGCGGCACGTGAATCCTGGGAACAATGGTCATCCAGCGGTGGGTTGGGAAAAATTACAAGAGACAGTCGAACAGGCGGCGCGCTTTTTGGATGACGTGATCCAGGCCAACGCTTACGTGCCGGCGGTGGGGCAACTCAAGGAGGCCGCTCACCGCACCCGCCGCATTGGCTTGGGCATTATGGGGCTTGGCGACCTGTTGTATCATCTGCGGGTGCGCTATGGCAGCGATGAGGCTCAAGAGTTGGCTGCCCAGGTAATGGAATTTATTCGCTACCACGCGATGCGCACCAGCGTCGAATTGGCACAAGAGCGCGGTCCGTTCCCCGCGATTCAGGGCAGCATCTACGACCCTGACGATCTACGTTGGACGCCGCCGCAACCGTTGACCCCTTACACACGGCTGAACAAATGGGGACGTCCGTCATTGGATTGGACAGCGATCGTGGACAGTATCCAAAGGCACGGTATCCGCAATGCGGCTCAAACCACCGTGGCGCCGACCGGAACTGTCGGTACGGTGTCTGGCTGCGAGGCTTATGGTTGCGAGCCAGTCTTTGCGTTGGCCTATGTGCGCCACGTGAACGACAATGGGCAGGATATGACGCTCAACTATGTCAGCCCACTATTTTTGCATGCGTTGGAAGCAGCGGGGTTGGACGATGCGGCCCGCGAGCGTATCGTAAAGCAAGTGGCGGCGACGGGGAGTTGCCAGGATGTGGAGGACGTGCCTCAATCTGTGCGGGATAGCTTTATCGTGGCAGCGGATATCTCGGCGGAGGAGCACGTGCGTATGCAGGCGGCACTCCAGGCATTTGTGGATTCGAGCATTTCCAAAACGATCAACTTTCCGTCCACAGCCACACCGGACGATATAGCGGGTGCTTTCCAATTGGCCTGGGAATTGGGGTGCAAGGGGCTCACCGTCTATGTCACTGGCTCACGGGAAAAGGTAGTGTTGGAGACAGAGGCCACGCGCAAGGCCCGTCAACAGCCCCCGGCAGTCGCCACAATGTCCACGACCGTGCGCCCCCGCCCGCATCGTTTGAAAGGGGAGACGTACCATCAAGGTACCCCGCTGGGGACCGCTTATATTACCATCAATACAAACGGTGATGATGAACCGTTCGAGGTCTTTTTGAACGTGGGCAAGGCTGGGTCCGACACGGCGGCGGTGGCAGAGGCCGTTGGGCGGCTGATTTCGTTGGTGCTTCGCATCCCGTCTCCGCTGTCGGCCACGCGCCGGCTCAAACAGGTGGTGCGTCAGTTAAAGGGTATCGGCGGCGGGCGGCCCCTGGGGTTTGGGCCTGGTCGGGTCCGCAGTTTGCCGGATGGCGTGGCCCAGGTGTTGGCCGAGCACTTGGGGCTGGCAGAGCCAACTCGGGAAAAAATAGGTGCCGAGCAGCTCGATCTTTTTTCGGCTGGTGATTTGTGCCCCGAGTGCGGGCACGCGGCGTTGATGAACACGGAAGGGTGTCGCCGCTGTTACTCTTGTGGCTATAGTGAATGTTAGACAATTGTTGAGATCGTGATTGTGTGTACGTAATGCTGAACCTTTGGGCTTTGCCAGTTTTCAACTCTTTCCAAAATTTACGGCGAAGAATCTCATAAATCGCAAAGTTACAACATGACCGGAAAAGCTCTAGGAATTCCATCATAATCTGCTTTTTCACGATGTTGTTGACTGTCACAAAATCTGTTTGGGAGATTTATTTCTCTGGAATTCCCTTAATGGTCGGCAAAGTGCAGAACGTCGGTCGAGTGGACCGGGGAGCGGGGGTCAAAATCGCGCTACCTGTGGCTGCTCGACCGACGAGTTGTCTGGGTAAAGTGGTTCTATTTATTTGAACAAAAGTGAGGTCTAATTGATGAGTATAGATCAGGTTGTGAAACGGGATGGTGGAGTCGTCTCTTTTGACCGGGGGCGAATTGAGAACGCTATCTACACTGCTGCGCGGGAGGTGGGGAATGGAGAAGGTCGCCAGTGGGCCGAGACGCTCTCGTGGGCAGTCGAGGGAATTTTAAAGGGACGGTTTGGGCAGAACGGTGACATGCCTCACGTGGAAGAGATCCAAGATGTGGTTGAGGAAGTCTTGATAAAGTCGGGCAGCCCGCAGATCGCCAAGGCCTACATCATTTGCCGTCAGCGACAGGCCGATGCGCGGGCAGGCCGAGAGATGCTCCTGGACACGGAACAACTAGTGGACAGTTATCTTCAGCGCACCGACTGGCGGGTCAACGAGAACAGCAATATGAACTATTCTCTCCAGGGCCTCAATTTCTACGTGGCATCCTCCATCGCCGCCCGCTACTGGCTGCACAAGATCTATCCTCCAGAGGTGCAGCAAGCACACGTCGCAGGAGACCTTCACTTGCATGACTTGGGAAATCTTTCCGTTTATTGTTGTGGATGGGATTTGCAGGATCTCTTGATGCGGGGGTTCGGCGGCGTGTCGGCCAAGGTTCAGAGTAAACCGCCCCGGCACCTGCGCACGGCTTTGGGTCAGTTGATCAATTTTTTCTACACCCTGCAGGGGGAATCGGCCGGTGCGGTGGCAGTCTCTAATTTTGATACTTTGTTGGCCCCCTTTATCCGTTACGATGGGCTAGACTATGGGGCGGTCAAACAAGCGTTGCAGGAATTTGTATTCAATATCAACGTGCCAACTCGTGTGGGATTCCAAACGCCTTTTACCAACATCACTATGGATCTCACGCCTTGCCCCACGCTGCGCGATCACCCGGTCATTATCGGCGGGGAGATGCAGAGCGCGACCTACAGCGAGTTTCAGCACGAAATGGACATGCTCAACCGCGCCTTTGCCGAGGTGATGCTGGAAGGGGATGCCCAAGGGCGCGTGTTTACTTTTCCCATTCCGACGTACAACGTCACCCGCGATTTTGACTGGGAAAATCCCAACCTAGAGCCGGTGTGGGCGATGACGGCCCGCTATGGCATTCCGTACTGGGCAAACTTCGTCAACAGCGATATGGACCCCGAGGATGCCCGTTCGATGTGTTGCCGTTTGAGGCTCGATAACCGCGAGTTGCGCAAGCGCATCGGTGGGCTTTTTGCTGCTGCGCCCCTTACAGGCTCGGTCGGTGTGGTGACCATCAACATGCCCCGCCTGGGTCACTTGGCCCACGACGAAGCCGAGTTTCTGGAACGGTTGGAACGGCTGATGGAAATCGCCCACACCAGCTTGGAGATCAAGCGCGGTTTGCTGGAATTCCTGACGACGCAGGGACTTTACCCGTACAGCTATCATTATTTGGAATCGGTCAAGCAGCGGTTCGCCAGCTTTTGGAATAATCACTTTTCCACCATCGGGCTGATCGGGATGAACGAAGCGTGTCTGAACTTGTTGGGGGTCGGCATCGCTCACCCCGATGGAAAAGATTTCGCCGTGCGTACGCTGGAATTTATGCGCGACGTGCTGACTCGTTTCCAGACCGAGACCGACCATCTCTACAACCTGGAGGCGACCCCCGCTGAGGGCGCTTCCTTCCGTCTGGCCCGCGCCGACAAGGACCGTTTCCCAAACATCCAAACGGCGGGCACCGATCAAGCTCCGTACTATACAAATTCCACTCATCTCCCGGTCGTCTACAGCGACGATGTTTTCGAGGTACTGGAGCATCAAGATGCGTTGCAGACCCTCTACACCGGCGGGACGGTGCAGCACATTTTCTTGGGTGAGCAACTGGATGATTGGAAGCAGGCCCGCCGCTTGGTACGGACGATTGCGGAAAATTTCCACCTGCCCTATTACACCCTCACGCCGACGTTCAGTGTTTGTCCGGTGCACGGGTACATCTCTGGAGAGCACCAATATTGTCCCTACGACCACGCGGAGGAAGAGTTGGAGCGGTTTGGACGGGCAGTGCAAGAGTAGGACAAGCCAGAAACTTGTTATAGACACAAAGCAGGCACCCATATTCTTATCAGGAGGATACGAGATGACGATTGATAAAGTCACCACAGACGAGATCACGATTGATGAGACGAGTTCAGAGATCGCCCCACAAGTTCAAGTAGGAATTCCCTGCGAGGTCTACTCGCGCATCGTCGGTTACCTACGCCCGGTGCGAAATTGGCATCAAGGAAAGCAGCAAGAGTTCGCTGAACGCAAGACGTTCCAGGTGTCTGAGGCGGAGGCGTCCCGGCAGACGTGCGATTAAAGGGGTGGGTACGCACTTCACTCATAGACTACCCTGATCACATTGCCACCATTCTTTTTACCGGTGGATGCAATTTTCGCTGCCCCTCGTGCCACAACGCTGATCTGGTGCTGCGACCCGCAGAGATGCCAGATTTGCCCCTCGAAGAAGTGTGGGGCTTTCTGTCACGGCGGGCGGGACTGGTAGACGGTGTCGTGGTCACGGGCGGTGAGCCTACGCTCCAGAACGGCTTGATCCCTTTTCTTCGTCAAGTGCGGGAGCGCGGCTTTGACGTCAAATTGGATACCAACGGCTACCGTCCCGACGTCTTGGCGGCATTGCTGGACGAAAATCTGGTGGATTACGTGGCGATGGACATCAAGGCCCAGCCAGACACGTATCCCCTCCTGGCTGGGTATGCAGAACTGGACGTGGCTCGTCTGGAGCGGAGCATCGCACTGTTGCAAAACAGCGACATCTCTCACGAATTCCGCACCACCGTGGTGCCAGGTTTGCTAGACAAAGTGGACGTAGACGAAATTGCTCGTTGGATTGCCGGGGCGGAGCGATACGTGCTGCAACAGTTTCGCCCGCTGGGCACGTTGGACCCGGCGATGGGGGCAGTTACTCCTTATCCATTGGAAAAGTTGCAAGCGATGGCTGAGCGTGCCAGCCGGTGGGTAATCCAAGCAACGGTGCGAGGGGGAGGATAGAGACATGGCCTTCAAATTTATCATCTTTGATCTTGACGACACCCTCTATGCCAGTGACAATGGATTGAGACAAGCATTGGGCCGCCGTATCGAGCTTTGGTTACAACGTCAGTTTGACCTGACCTGGGACGAAGCGATCACTATGCGGCATGATTATTTTATTCAATACGGAACCACCTTGGGTGGTCTGATTGTCGCTCACGACGTGGACGTACACGACTATCTCTATTTTTCGCACGCTGTTCCGGTAGACGAGTATGTGGCCCCAAATCTGGCCTTGGCCAAGATGCTGGACGCAATTCCTCTGCGAAAGACAATTTACACCAACGGTATTTCCGAGTACGCTCGGCGGGTGTTACAAGCGCTGGGCGTGGCTGACCGTTTCGAGCAGGTGATCGGGATCGAGGAAGTTGGTCTGCGCAGCAAACCACATCTGGACGCTTACGAGCGTATGCTGACACAGTTAGACGCCCAGGGTTCCGAGTGTATCATGGTCGAGGATTCGGCGCGCAATCTGTGCCCTGCCAAAGCGTTGGGTATGACGACAATTTGGCTGGGTACGGAGCCGGATGGAGATGAGAGCATCGATTTTGTGATAGCGAGTGTGTTGGATGTGGGGCGAGTGGTAGAGGGCTTGTTACGTCACGCACAATAGAGTAGATTCGAGGAGAAAGGCATTCCCAAATGCCGGGTCTTGCGTGGAACCGCACTTGTACTTTTTTTTCTCAAGGAGTACCAAATGAGCAAACTTGTACCACTATCACAAGCTGTCACTTTGATCCACGACGGCGATACCCTCGCGTTGGGCGGAATGACCCTCTACCGCCGCCCCGTAGCTTTTGTGCGCGCACTTTTGCAACGCGAACCGCCGCCGCACGACCTTACGCTGCTCTGCTTTACGGCCGGATTCGCGAGCGACTTGCTGGTGGGGGCCAGATTGGTCAAACAGACACGCGCTTGCTATTTTGGACTGGAATCGTTCGGGCTGGCCCCAATGTTTACTCAGAGGGCTACCGCTGGCACGCTGCGAGTCATCGAAGAGACGGAATCCAGCCTGGCCTTTGGGCTACGGGCGACGTTGGCGGGCGTGGGCTTTATGCCGGGGCTTGGCTGGCTGGGCACCGACATGCTCAAGGTCCGCCCTGACGTGCAAGTGATCACAGACCCCTACACCGGCGAGGATGTGGTCGCTTTCCCGGCCGTCACCTGCGATGCGGCCGTGATCCACGCGCTGCGAGCCGACCAGGAGGGGAACGCGGTACTGGGTGGTAACCGGGCCGTGGACCCAGAACTTTCACTGGTGGCCGAGCGGGTGATCATCACCGCCGAGAAAGTGGTGGAACGATTAGACCCCGGTGATTTAACTCAAGGCCAGGTCGAGATCAGTGGCCTATCTGTGACGGCCGTCGTGCACGCCCCGCACGGTGCGTGGCCCACCTCGTGCTATCCCCTTTACCCGGTCGGTGGGGAAGAGTTGATGCGCTATGTTGATGCGTGCCCGGCGAGCTTTGATGAGTATCTGCGTGACTTTTTGGCGCGGGATGCGTGATAGTGTATAATCTGGAGGCAGCCCGTTCATTTCTCAATCCGATCTAGTTTTCTCAAAACAGGAGGCGACCAATGACCGAAGAATTCACAATCAACACGGGCGAGGACGATATCCTGGTCGAGTTTGCGCCCTTGCAGAGGCCTGGCGTGCGGCAGGTATCACGGACGATAGCACCAGAAGAGATAGCTGGAAAATCCGCCCTAGCGTTGGACAAAGCAATGTCCACCATCCGTCAGATGGGGAATCGCGTGACCGAGACGGTCAAAAGCATTGATATTGTGGACAGGCCGAACAAAGTCGAGCTAGAGTTTGGCCTCAAGCTTGATGCCGAGGCGGGAGCTTATATTGCCAAGGCCAGTACCGAGGCCAGCTTCAAAGTTGTGCTGGTGTGGGAGCAGAGTGAGAAAACGGAATGACATCATCAACCGCAAACACCGTCATCTGCGGCGCGGGGATCGGCGGGATCAGTGCCGCCTACTACCTGGCTGTCCGGCAGGGCGTGAAGGACGTGGTGCTGGTGGACGAGCGCCCGCCCCTCAGCCTGACCAGCGATAAATCAACCGAGTGCTACCGCAACTGGTGGCCCGGTCCCGGCGATGGCATGGTCCGCCTGATGAACCGCTCCATCGACATCCTGGAGGAGCTGGCCCGCGAGACCGGCAACCGCTTTCACCTCAACCGGCGGGGATACCTGTTCGTCACCGGCGACCCGGCCCGCATCCCCGATTTCGAGCGGGCGGCGGAAGAGCCGTGCGCGTTGGGGGCGGGCGAGCTGCGCGTCCACAACGGCGATCCAGGCAATCCGGTCTACGTCCCCGCCCCGGCCCAGGGTTTTGAGGGAATGCCCACCGGCGCGGACTTGATCCTCGACCCAAACCTGATCCTGGAGCATTTTCCCTTTCTCACCGAGCGGGTGGTGGCAGCGCTGCACGTCCGGCGCTGCGGGTGGATGAGCGCGCAGCAGTTGGGGATGTTTATGATGGAGCAAGCGCGGGCGCGGGGGATGCGGTTCCTGAACGCGCGGGTGGAGGGGGTGGACGTGAGCGGTGGTCGGGTGCGGGCGGTACGCCTGAACGGCGAGGCGGGCGCGCAGACGATCTCGACGGACAATTTTGTCAACGCTGCCGGCCCCTTTGTGCGGCAAGTGGGGTGGATGGTGGGGGTGGACCTGCCCGTCGTCTGTGAGCTGCACTGGAAGATCTCTTTCGAGGACCATCTCAAGGCGATACCGCACAGCGCGCCCCTCTACTATTGGACCGACCCCCAATCGCTGCCCTGGTCGAAGGATGAGGGGCATATGCTGGCCGAGTCTGGCGAGATGCGGTGGCTGTTGAAGCCGTTCCCGTCCGGCCCACACGGCCACCCGGAGGGTGTCGCCGAGTGCCCCGTTCAGCTCGTGCTGTGGACCTATGACGTCGAGACCTTGGAACCGGAGGTGCCGCTGCCGCCCTTTGATCCACATTACTTTGAGGTCGTGCTGCGGGGGTTGTCTCGGATGGTCCCGGCGTTGGAGGGGTATTTCACCAAGCTCCCCAAGCCGGTGGTGGATGGCGGATACTATGCCAAGACCCAGGAGAACCGGCCTTTGATCGGGCCGTTGCCCGTCGAGGGCGCGTACATCATCGGCGCGCTCTCTGGTTTCGGCATCATGGCCGGATGCGCTGCGGGGGAACTCTTGGCTGCCCACATGACGGGCAGCGAACCGCCGCCCTACGCGCCGTGGTTCCTTTTGGAGAGGTACGAGGACCCCGAATATCAGAAACTGCTGGCCGATTGGGACGAATCGGGACAGTTATGATATTTCAGAGTATCTTTGCAAAACGCGCTATGGAAAGCGCGGCTACGTCGGGAATGGCCCGAAATATTGCAAAGATACCTCCCAGGTATGTAGAGGTTTGCGGGGCGAGCGTTTGCCCAGAATAGGGAAATTGGTGTATACTTGTAATAGACTAAAATAGTGGAATGCAACGCGCCGCCTGTTTCACGGTGGCCTGTCAAGCCCTCAGTGTAGGAGGATGTTATGAGTGCACAAGTAGTACGGTTCTTGCAACAGGAAAGCGCCCGCTTGCAAAAGGAAAACCAGACCCTACAGAACCAGGTTCAGACGCTGCACAGCTATATAGATGTCCTGGCCGAGCTTCACCAGACAGCTCGGCAGATAGCGGATGCGGAAAAACCGCTCGATTTGCTCAGTCAGTGCATCTATGACACGATGAAGGCGGTTGGGGCCAGCGATGCTTCCTTATCGTACCTCGATCCGAGCACCAACGAACTGGTCTTTGTCGTCGTCCGTGGCATACTGCAAAAGATGTTGACGGGTCGTCGGATGAAGAGCGACGTGGGTGTGATGGGGTGGGTGATGGAAAATGGCGAGACCGTGATGGTTAACGAACCTCGACAGGACTGGCGCTTTTCCAAAAAGGTGGATGATGAATTTTCCTTCCTCACGCGTTCCATCATCGGCGCGCCCGTGATGCGGGAGGGCAAGCCGATTGGCGTCGTTGAACTGCTCAACAAAGAGCCTCAAAAATTTAACAAGACCGATAGTGTCGTGCTCTCGATTTTGTGTGATATAGCGGCTACCGCTTTGGAAAAGATGGGATCGTGACAATTGATCAAATTGTGAGAGGGGATACGGTTTTACTTGTCCGTTGCTCCCAGAGATGGTATACTGCCTGAGATAATGGGTGAAGGAGTCGAGCAATGTTCAGCGACCGGATCAGACAGCTTGCACAAGATTTTGGCGCGACGCAGGAAGCGTGGAGAAAAAATCCCACCAACGACGAGTTGGGGGTTCGCACATCCGAGGCGTATGACCAGTTCGTGGCGCAGCTTGAGGCGGATGATATCCCCTATTCTAGTAGAGATGACGCGGTCCGAATCGCGACCGGGATCGTGAGCGGAGCGTTTGACGTGCGATACCATCGATGTGGGCAGGCCGTTATCCGGGACGGCGACGTCGTCAAAATACTCGGCGGTCGATTGACCGGGCGCGTCATTGACCGATGCCCCAAGTGTCAGAAACACCTGGATGCGTTTCGCCTGTACGCCGATCCCGGCGGAGCCACCCGCGACTTGTTACGGGAAGCTGGTCTGTATCCCACCGCCGATGGCCTAGTGCTGGCGAAGGGATCAGGACGGCGCGACAGCATTCTGCAAGAGATGGCGATATCAATGGACAAACTGGGTGACGGGGATATGCTGGCGGTGTATGCCGTGGTCATTGCCCTGTTAAACGATAGTGTGGGCGATCAAGACAGCCTCCGTCCTCCCGAACCCACTATTCAGATTGTTGAAATGTAAGCATGTGAGGAGGTAGTATGGCACTCTTTAAGAGAGAAAAACCGGTAGAGGCGGCTCCAGTAGCGCCTCCACCGGAGCCAGTGGTGGAAGAGAAAGAAGAAGAGCGCGCAGACTTTTTGATGGACCTTGAACCGGATCTTCCTGACACACCTCGTCAGCGTGGATCCATCTCGGAGAGCCGTGCTTCGGTGCTGAGACTTCAACTCCAGATTGCGGACAACTTGCGTCAAAAACTGTTGGCTCCCGACGTGCCACTGGAACTCCCCCTGGAACGCACGCCGGAGCGGGAGCAGCAAGCTTTCCGAGCACTGGAACAGTTTGTGAACAGTGGCAATCTCCGGGTTCCTCCTACGCTGACCAAAGAGTTGTTTTATACCAACATCCTAAACGAGATATTTGGTTTTGGGCCGATCCAGCCCTTGCTCGACCAAGACGGTATCTCGGAGGTCATGGTCAACAGTCCATACGTTATCATTATCGAACAAAAGGGACGGCTGACGGAATCGGGGTACAAGTTTCTAGACGATGATCACGTGATTCGCATTATCAAGCGGATCGTATTGCCGCTGGGCCGGGTCGTCATGTACGACCATCCCTTGATTGACGCTCGTCTGCCCGACGGGTCACGCGTGAACGCCGTTATCCCTCCCTGCGCCATTGATGGCCCGAACATCACAATCCGCAAGTTTTCCAAGGACAAGCTGACGATCAATGACCTGGCGCGCTTTGAATCGTTATCCGATGATATGGCCAAGTTTTTGGAGGCGGCGGTTGTGTCTCGGCGAAATACTATCGTCTCCGGCGGAACAGGGTCTGGGAAAACAACGTTGATCAACATCCTTTCTGCCTTTATCCCCGAACACGAGCGCACGGTTACCATCGAGGATGCTGCCGAGTTGCAACTCCGGCAGCGCAACGTCGTGCGGCTAGAGACAAAAAAGTCCACCCCCCAAAGCCCCACCGAGGTCAGCATTCGGAACTGTGTGGTAAACGCGCTCCGAATGCGTCCTGAGCGGATCGTGGTGGGCGAGTGCCGGGCTGGCGAGGCGTTGGATATGCTCCAGGCGATGAACACGGGTCACGATGGCAGTATGACCACCATCCACGCCAACAACCCTCGTGACTGTCTCTCTCGTCTGGAAACGTTGGTGCTGATGGCGGGCGTAGATATGCCAATGGCGACGATACGCCGGCAGATTGCGTCGGCCATTCACCTGATCGTTCAGGCCACGCGCTTGCGGGACGGAAGCCGCAAGGTGACCCAAGTTACCGAAATCCTCGGAATGGAGGGTGAAAACATCGTTATGCAAGACCTCTACAAGTTTTTCGATGAGGGGGATAAACTTGATGGGTCGGTGAATGGCTATCACGGACCGACTGGAATGCGACCCGATTGTGACGATGTTATCAAACGGCATGGGTTCAACCTGCCGCCCTCGATGTTCATGAAAGTCTCCCGCTAAGTTGACCAGGCTGTAGGTCCAATCGTTATTCTACGCGCAAAAAGCGACGGAAGGGATTCCGTCGCTTTTGCTTTGCCCTCATCCTCAAGGTGGCTCTAGCGTGAGCGCCTTCTCTGAGATTTTTCTCTGCATAGGCCACTCCCCGAGACTGAGGCTGAAAAAGTAGTAGGATAATAATCTGTTACTTTCTACATCCTTGGGATTTTGCGCCCAGCGACTGTTATGGCATCATGCGGCGCATCATTCCCATCAACATACCGCCTGCCAGAATTGCTACGCCGCCGACGAGTGCCAGGCAGACCAGACCTGTGTCCTCTGGCTGTTCGCCAGTGACAGCAGAAACAGAGCTTGTTTCGCTGGCTTGTGCTGGGTTCACGAATAGAGCCAACACCAACGTCAACGTGATGAAAATACCCATTAGGCGAAAGAGATGAACCATTTCAAATTTCCTCCTCAAGAAATACAAGTAATCCCGAATGCTATTTTTGCTTTCTGATCGTCTGGATCAAGGTGGCAAATCCCACACCGCACATGATCATACCTAGACCAACAGGCAGCCAAAAGGGTGATATGTTGACTGGAAAGCGCTGTGTTCGTGCGTTCCCTTCGTATCGAATTCCCCAATGAACGATAGAATCAGGCGAGTGCGTGGGAGGAGTGAATAGTAAAGCGATGCTACCCCACAGCGCCAGACAGGCAAATACTACAGTCAGCAAACTCAGATTGCTGATCCATCGTGCCGCAAACGTTATGTTGCTTGTCAAGTCGTTCACTTGAAAATTCTCCGTCAAACTGTCTGCATATAGCATTCAGACGATTTAATATATGGCCTGGACGGTGAATTCAGGGCGATGGTGCCTTGACGGGTTGGGACAACCCGTGCTCCCCTGTTTTTTTGCCCCAGGCCACTCGCGTTATCGCCCTGCGTCCAGGCCAGGCTCTGGAGTTTGCTTGGGGGCCAGTACACACTGGCGATTGTATAATATCACAAAGCGGGATGGGTTGCTGGACGGAGAGGCGCTGTCTGCACGCCGGGTTTGAGGCGGAAAAGGGATGGAAACAGTTCGCGAGATTGACGCTTACCCTACGCGTATACGTCGGATGGTTGCCCTCACACGTAACTGCCGCGGATGAGGAGTTGAAATGCGCGGGCGGTCAGGGTGGGCCGCAGGACGGGGTTGGATGGGGGTGTGCCATTCAGGGTGGTGGTCAGGCCGGGGTGAGTGTTTATTTCGTTCAGTGGCCACTCGTCGCGAGCAAAGAACTCGGAGAGGGCGTGGTTCTCGATGCGCAACAGGCCAAAGAGATCGTGGGGCTTGGGCACATCGCGGAGCTGGGTCCGGAAGGCGACGATAGCCAAATGATCAGGCGTGTTGGGGCCTCCCAGGCGCGGCGGAACCAAGATCACCATTAGGGGGGTAGGGCGCTTTTTGCTCGGTTTGAGGGACAGTGTATCGACGACTTGCCAGTCGCGGATCAGAAAGGTCTGGGGAGACATTTCTGGCTGGGCCTGCACACCGAGTTCTTCTTGTATCTCGCGCCGCAAGCAAGCCAGTACCGTTTCTTTCCGCTCGATGCTCCCGCCAATGCCGCCGACGCCGATCTGAGTAATCGTGTTCTCGCCCTCACCTTCTCTGACGCGCCAGTACTTTTGTTTGGCGATCTCAAAGTAGCAAGCGGCCTCGTCACACGGAATGGTCGATACACCAATGAGGGCGATCATCTTGTCGTTCAACAGGGGATGGCGGTTGAGAGCGGGTAGGGCTTGAAAGATATCCATCAGTCTATTTGCTCCTATGCAGGCACAGTAATTAGCAAAAAGTGGGATGCCTCGCTCATTGGTGTGCCTGGATGAACTCGTAGGTTTTCTTTGCGACAGATTCCCACTCACTGTCCACAGTGATGCAGTGGCCCGAGTTGTGGAGCGTCACCAGTTCCTTGTCGACGGATCCGATCCGCTCGTACGTGCGCCGGGCACTGTCAGGATGAATGGCCGAGTCTAGCGTGCTGTGAATGACGAGTGCGGGACAGGTTACTCGCGGCAAAGACCGCCGGACCTGCCGGAGTAGTTTCCAAAACTCGTGGGCGGCAATGACAGGGTTCTCGTCATAACTCCATAGGCGTCCGTCAGCCTCTGGATCGGTAAGATCGCTCTCGCCAGATTGAGGTTGTTTGGGGGTTAGATATTTGAGGACCGGCGTCAGGAAAAGAAGCCGGTTGGATATCCACGTGGCGGGAGAGTAGACGATGGCCCCAGATATTTTGGGAAAATGGGCTGCCAGGTGAAGAGCAAGTATGGACCCCATCGAAAGGCCGCCGACAAAAACTGTTTCGCAACGGGTTTGCAGGTCGATCAGTGCATCCTCCACGCACTCGGTCCACTCAGTCCACTTGCTGAGATTCATATCGGCCACGCTAGTTCCGTGGCCCGGCAGCAGAGGTCCAGAGATGGTGTATCCTCGTTGATGCAAATAGTCTCCTGCCAGCCGCATTTCTGGAGGGGCACCCGTAAAGCCGTGAATGAAAAGTACGCCGACGGGGCCACCATCCAGAGAAAAGGTGGATGGATCCAGGTGAGCGTGTTGGGTCATGTTTACTCCTCTTTGCTTATGGTCAAGAGATACGGTTCGCAGCGTAAAAGGGCCAACGCGCTGTGCCCATCTATCATCTCGTTGCTACGGGCCATCTCTAACGCGCGCTCAATGGACATTGGGTGTATCTCGATGATCTCGCCCGGCTCGCGGTGCGGCTCCCGGTCCAGTCGTACGTCACGGGCCAGTACAATGTGACAGATTTGGTCCATGATACTGACGCCAGGACGAAATGAGCCTACGTGGAGCCAGTCGTCACTCTCACCTCCGATTTCCTCATCCAGTTCGCGCTTTGCCAGTTCCAGTGGACTGCCTTCAAAGTCGTGCATACCACCGGCGGGCACTTCCCAGCACCAATCGTCCACCGTGTACCGGAACTGACGAATGAGGATAACTTGGCCGTCGACAGTCACCGGCACGATCCAGACTGCGCCCTTGCTCTGGATGTAGGCGTAGGGAGCCACGTGATCATCGGGCCAACGCACCTGGTCTCGCCGGATGCGAAACATGTGATAGGTGTACGGGTAATCGGTGGCAAGACGTTTCCATCCAAATGGAACTGCGTTGGGTTTGCTGGTTTCGGACATTGGCTCCTTTTTGGAAAACGGGGGCGACCCTTGTGTAGGGCCGCCCCAGATGGCGGAGAGGGAGGGATTCGAACCCTCGGAGCATTTCTGCTCACGCGCTCTCCAGGCGCGCGCATTAGGCCGGACTATGCTACCTCTCCATGTTATGCGGCGGGCATTATACCACCCTGCGGCATGGTTGGCAAGAAAGCATTTTCTCATGCGTGGCGGCAGTGCACTGCACGTTTCACTGGCGCTGCAAGTCTGGCGCAGCTTCCAACTGTGGGTCATCCTCAATTGTAAACTCGTCCCAATCAAGGAGGATTTCTACATCAGGGATGATGTCGGTCTTTTCCCAGTCAGTTCCACTGGGCGGGCGAAATGTCTCTTGGGCAGTCCAGACCCGGAAAGTGAGCATCCACCATCTTTCAAACTATGCCGTACTGGTTAATAGTCGCTGCGGTAAAGGCCGTAAAGAGAGGATGGGGCCGGGTAGGACGGGATTTGAACTCGGGGTGAAATTGGCTGCCCAGCATAAAGGGATGATCAACCAATTCAGCGATTTCGACCAATCGACCATCTGGCGAGAGTCCCCCAAACACAAGCCCAGCTTCCTCCAACAACTCGCGATAGGCATTATTCACTTCAAAGCGATGGCGATGGCGTTCCTGAACGTTCGGCACCCCATAAGCTCTGGCAGCCTTTGTCCCAGGCTCCAGGCGGCAGGGATACTGTCCCAGCCGCATTGTGCCCCCCATGTCCACAATTGTACGCTGATCGGCCATTAAATCAATCACCGGATACTTGGTGTGTGGATCAAACTCGGTGCTGTTTGGCTCCTCGCTATTTAGAAAATGTCGAAGCAGCTCAATGATGAGCACCTGCAAGCCTAAACATAGTCCCAGGTAGGGGATATTGTTCTCCCGTGCCCAACGTGCTGCCGCGATCTTGCCTTCGATACCTCGTTCGCCAAAGCCGCCAGGTATAACCACGCCAGACACCTTTTCTAGTTCATCCCATCCCCGACCACGCTCCAGCGTCTCGGAGCTAATATAGTGTACGTCAACGTCCCATCCAAGCGCCAGCGCCGCGTGATATAATGATTCTCGCACACTGATATAGGCATCGTGGAGTTCGACGTATTTACCCACAATGGCAATGGGCAACGTGGGTTTGGGCTTCCGAATACGCTCTGCAAGTCCGCGCCACTCGTCCAAATCAGGAGGCCCTACGTCCAATCCCAATCGCTCGACGACAAAGTCACCTAGACCAGCATCCTCCACAGTCAACGGTATCGCGTAAAGCAGCGGCGTAGTGACCATTGGGATAACGGCCCGCCGCTCAACGTCGCAAAAGAGCGCAATTTTGTCACACAATGCATCATTCACCGGATAATCGGCGCGGGCGATAATCACGTCGGGTTGGATGCCGATGGAACGCAATTCACGCACGCTGTGCTGTGTGGGTTTGGTTTTCAGTTCGCCGGTAGCGCCAACGTGAGGCAGAAACGTGACGTGGATATACATCGTGTTCTCGGCCCCGATGTCCCGCCGCATTTGTCGCAATGCCTCCAAAAAGGGCAAACCTTCAATATCGCCCACCGTGCCACCGACCTCGACGATCACCACATCCGCATCACTTTGCTCACCAACTATCCCGATACGACGTTTGATCTCGTTGGTGATGTGCGGGATCACCTGGATAGTGCCTCCCAAAAAGTCCCCCCGTCGCTCGCGGGCAATTACCTCTGCATAGACCTGGCCCGTCGTGACGTTGCTGGCCTGAGTCAAGTTCTCGTCGATGAAACGTTCATAGTGTCCCAGGTCCAAGTCGGTCTCGGCTCCATCGTCGGTGACATAGACCTCGCCGTGCTGGTAGGGCGACATTGTGCCTGGGTCGACGTTGATATAGGGATCAAGTTTCTGAATTGAAACACGCACCCCACGCGCTTTTAACACCCGGCCCACAGAGGCCGCCGTTACCCCTTTGCCTACACCACTGATCACTCCACCGGTACAAAAAATGTACTTGCGCATATATCCTCACCTCTCGCTGATTCGTCTCACCTGTTTGACCAAAACTCGGCCATTTTACCACAGCAGACGGCAAAAAGCCAGACCTCAACAGTGTAACTGATGCCAAAACGATCGCTCCAGCCTATCACAGACTGGAGCGATTTTACACTGGTATTTGACTCTGAACTACTCTGGTCTACTTGAGCGACGCTTTGAACGCGGTGTACGCCATCCGCATACCGAGGGCCGCAAAGGCAGCTACAATCACAAAACAGAGCCACAAGGGCAGAACCTCGCCACCGGCCATCGCCGCGCCGTCTTTCAGCATTGTCTGCCGCACGCCGTCGATCACCCAACTGGTGGGATTGATCAACGCTCCGATCCGCATCCAGGTGGGCAGCGAATCGAGGGGATACAGGGCGTTGCTCAAGAACAACAGTGGCAAATTGAGCAGCATGATCATGCTGTGATACGCACCAGGATTATCTGTAGAGGATGCTGTCGCCAAGGCCACGCCGGAAAAACCCAGTCCATATCCGGCAACTAACAGCAATCCGCCTAACCAACCCAAGGGATTGGCACTGAGTTTGGCCCCCATCAATAGCCCAACGATCAAGATCAAGACAGCCTGAAACAGGCTCTTGGTCATTGTGCTGAGGGCGTTCCCCATCAAGATGCTCATACGCGGAATCGGCGCTACCAAGTATTCCTTGACGATGCCCCGCAGCCGTTCGGTCAGCCAGACCGAGCCGCCCCCAACCGCGCCACCCAGCGCACTGAGGGCCACGATGCCCGGCACCATAAAGGAAACATATTGGTCCCCTATGCCCGGCATAGCCGGACCCATCATGCTCTTCATCCCCACACCATACAGCATCACCCACAAGATCGGCTGAATCGCCAGACCAAACATCTCCATTGGATTCGCCAGAAACTTGCGCATATGTTTGTTCCACAAGGTCAAAGTTGCAGCCATCTTATATTCTCCTTCAAATTCTTGTCTTTTAGCGCATCAGAGGCATGCGATGAGGTGCCAACGGCCCCTCGGTGTCTCGCAATCGGCGGCCCGTGTACTTTAGGAATACGTCGCCCAAACTGGGTTTGGCTACCGAAATATCTTCAACGGTGAACCCGTTGCCGGTTGCCTGAGAAATGATCTCGACCAACCGTCGGCTGCCTGAATCAACGCCGATCTGGATCACTGTTCTGCCCACGGTCACACCCTGCACAAAGGACAAGGCCCTGACCTTTTCGGCAAAGCCGTCGCGGTCACCGTGGCCTATCACACGGATCGTATCCGCGCCCATCTGCTCGATCAGTTCCTGAGGCGACCCTTCCGCCACCAGTTTGCCCAGGTCGATGATGCCCACGGTGTCAGCCAATGTCTCGGCTTCGTCCATATAGTGTGTGGTCATTAGCAGCGTCAAGCCCTTTTTCTCCTTCAAGTCGCGCAAATAATCCCAGATACGCGCGCGGGTCTGAGGGTCTAGGCCCAGCGTTGGCTCATCCAGGAAAAGCACCTCTGGCGTCGTCATCAGAGCGCGAGCTAGCTCTAGCCGTCGTTTCATACCGCCCGAGTAGGTCTTGGCCTGGCGGTCGGCAGCGTCCTCCAATTCGACCAACGCCAGCAACTCGGCGATCTTGGCCTGACGTTCAACTTTATCCTGGGCGTACAGCCGCCCGTGATAGTCCATCACTTGCCGACCCGTTAGCTCGTCGTCCAGGACCATCTCCTGGAAGGTGACGCCGATGCGACGGCGCACATCGGCTGCCTGGCTCACTACGTCGAGTCCGGCTACCTTGGCAGAGCCGGCGGTCGGTTCGAGCAGAGTGGTTAACACCGAGATCATCGTCGTCTTGCCCGCTCCGTTGGGACCCAACAAAGCATAGATGACGTTGGCCGGGATAGATAGATCAACCCCGTCTACAGCCAGCACCTCTTTGTTATACCGTTTTACCAATCCCCTTGCTTCGATAGCCAGGGCTTTACTTGTTCGTTCGTTCATAACGAATTGTCTCCTTTTCAAAATATGATTTTAGGACGATTCGATCCGGGTGATGACCTCGTCCAACCATTCCAATTCAGTCGCAAGATGGCGCTTTTGATGTTCGAGCATCAGTTGAAAGCTTCCGTGGCTTTCCTCGTGAGTTTGTACTTTTTGCAACAGACTTCCGACGATGGCGCGGCGATTTTGCAATAGCGACGTTGTCTCTTCCGCCGGGACCGCATCCAGAAATAACAGCCCAATGTTCCCCACAAAATCCACAGGTTTATAATCGGCCAGACTCTTGCGCAGCAATCGCTGGAACGCGGCCTCGCCATTCGGCGTGATGGTGTAAACGCGCCGGGGAGGCCGGTTCCCCTCTCGTTCCTCTCGAAAGGTAATCCATTCGTCGTCCGTCATCTGGTTGAGCAGGCGGTACGCTGTGGGCTTTTTCAAGTGCACGCTCGTTCCCAGGTGACTGTCGATCAATTCGTTCAGTTGGTAGCCGTGCATCTCTTGCATACGTAGCAATCCTAATAGAAGTAATTTCTTTTCCACGCTTACCTCCATAACGTCATCTTGTGGTTCATATCAAATAGTCCATACTGACTAATTACAATGGATTATACCACGTATCTGCATTATGTCAAAAAGGTCCCAAGGGTTTTTCAAGCCCTTGGGACCTTGGTACTTTTTCTGAATATAGTTTAATTTATCCGCTTGGTAATGTAGACTTCATATATGGCACTTTTTGTTCCCACACTTTTCGCTGATCGGGATGCTCTTGAAAGAACCGTTCGATGATTTCTTCAACCTTGGCCTGCGCCGTCAAAACTGCTTGTTTCATATCGATGCTGGTCAGTTCCCCACCCCGTTTCAAAATCCTCCCATCCACGATGACGGTACTGACGTCAGCTGGAGATCCATACAGTACGATACTGGTCAATGGGTCTTTGGTGGGTGTTAGATAGGGATTTCTCAAGTCAATCATAATGAGGTCGGCCGTTTTTCCTGGCTCAAGAGAACCGACCTAGTCATCAATCCCCAACGTTTCCGCTCCCCCTCTGGTAGCCAATTCTAGCATCTCGTAAAATGTGGGGCGAAAGGTCACACGCTCGCGGGCCAGCATCTCTTCGGCTCCCTCGATCAGGCGAGCGCGCGCACTCTGGCCTTGGAGATTCTGTCGAATCAGTTGGAACATGTCGTGGTGATAATCGTCGGTTCCCAATCCGATCGAGATGCCCATATCCAACCAACGCACCAGAGGACTGGTGGTATAGCGACAGTGAAGAATGCCGATACCGGAATCCGCAATAAGCTGAGTATCTTTTTCCGTGGCATAGGCGCAGTGAGCGGCGGTGAGTTGCTTGTTCAAGATGCCCAGATCGTGCAGATGTTGGGGAGGTGTTTTGCCATACACTCTTTGCACCTGTTTGACCTCTCGCCAACTCTGGGAGAGATGCGTGGTCATTCTGAGGCCATGCGTTTCGGCAAACTCCTTACACTTGATAAATGTTTCGGCGGTTGCCAGGTCAGGCGCCTTTGGGCCCATTGCGACTGTGATGCGCCCATTTTCTTTCCCGTGCCAGTTGTGATAAAAATCGACCGCGCGTTGAAAGGCAGCCTGGCCCTTTTCCGGCAAGTAGTTGTATTCTCCTGTCTTGAGGATTTCCAAGTCTACCTCTTCAATATCGGATACCAATATGGCCCGGTTACCGGCCTCGGCCACGGCGTGAGCGAACCCGTCGGGATAGGTGTAAATCACCATAGCCGTGGTGCAACCCCCATAGATCAATTCTGCACAGGAAGCAAGACCCAAATCCGCCATATCATTGGGATGGCGGTATCCTTCCAGTGGTAGATTGACTTGATAAAAATCCCCGATCAGCCCGTATACGCCTCTGAAATATTGCTGGAGATGGGAGTGGGCATTCACGAATCCAGGCAGGACGACTTGATGCTCGGCATCTATGATCGTGTCGGGCGGCTGGGGAATTTCCTCGATTTTCCCCACGGCCACGATCTTGTCATCTTTTATGTACAGGTCTCCGCGACGATGTACTGTCTTTTGCTTATCCATAGTCGCGATAAAGCCATTTTTAATTAGAATGCTCGTCATTTCTGTTTCCTCCAAGGTGGGTGCTCAAGTGTTTTGATAAAAGCAAGATCGAGAGGTCGATTTCAATCATAATGGATGTTGGGAACTTTGACAACTCGTCCCTGGTTGACTAATAAAACTAACGGGATACCAAATGCAAAAGACTAACCGCTGATAAACACAGATAAACGCAGATTTTCAAGCTAGTTCAACATTCATCTGCGTGAATCTGCGTTCATCCGCAGTTCTAAAGAGATTTGTCAGTCAATCAGTAACTCGCCCTTTGATTATTTCCACAAAGAAAACTGGACAGCTACCCTGAAGTAGAGTATACTTTGGCCGATTGAAAAATTGGTATATGGGAGGTAATATGAGTGTAGAATTTCCCGGAAAGGGCAAGGTAGCCGTCCTGAAAACCAGCCCAGAGACGGTGATGGAGGATTACGCCCGTTTGATGGAACTGGCGGGCTTTCGGACCGTCTTGCCCCAAGACAAAGAAACCCTTTTGAAAATCAACATCTCCTGGCAGACTTGGTACCCTGCCTGCTCGACCGCTCCGTGGCAACTGGAAGGCGTGATCCGCGCACTCCAGGCCGCGGGCTATGAGAACCTGATCGGCGCTCATAACAACACCGTCGTCGTGAACTCTTACGTGGGTGAGGAGAACAACAAGCACAAGTATGCTGTCGAAAAGTATGGCGTGCGCAATGTTCATCTCTATGAGCCAGAGTACAACTGGGTGCGCTACGAGCCAAAGCGACCCTTTCTCGTACTGGACAAGGTCTATCCCGATGGCGTGTACATCCCCGAAATGTTCATCGGGCGCAACATCATCCAATTGCCCACGGTAAAGACGCACGTCTTTACCACCGTCACTGGCGCGATGAAGAACGCGTTCGGCGGCCTGCTGGGGCAGAAACGTCACTGGACCCATTCCGTCATCCACGAGACGCTGGTGGATTTGCTAATGATCCAGCAAGATATCCATCCCGGGCTCTTTGCCGTGATGGACGGCACATTTGCCGGAGATGGTCCCGGTCCCCGTGCGATGCGTCCGCACGAGAAAGACATCATCCTGGCCTCCGCCGACCAGGTGGCGATTGACGCCATGTCGGCCAAGATGCAGGGTTTTGACCCACTCTCGCTCCCCTTTATCCGCCTCGCGCACGAGATGGGGTTGGGCGTGGGCGATCCCGACCAGATCGAGATCGTGGGAGAGGATCAAGATTGGGTGATGGATCAAAACTGGCATTTCGTTCAGGAGGACACCTTTGCCAGCCGGGGGCAAAAGGCCATCTACCACGGGGCGTTGCACCCGTTCGAGCCGTTACTGCTCAAGACGCCACTGGTGCCCTGGTCATATTTTGCCAGCAACTTTTACCACAACGTCTATTGGTACCCCTTTGTGGGGCGCAAACGAGTAGAGGCCGCGCTGGAAAGCAAGTGGGGCCGGATGTTCAATGAATACGGAGCCGACGCTGGGCTGCGTGGCGCGGTGATGCCGGGAATGGAACCCAAGACCGTCACGACCACTGCCATCGGCCTGGGCGCTTTGGCCGCAGCATTAGGCGCAGGCGCGTGGTGGCTATCGCGTCAGCGCAAAGGAGATAAGAAATGATCGATATGGCCGAACTAGGTGCATTATTTGGGGGCCTGCGGGCCTCTGTCACCGTTTCCGACGAAGAATTCCGCATCATCTTTATGAACGACCTGGCCATCGAGCACTATGGGTACGGGGGCGGTGAAAAGTTGATCGGCACCAATCTTCTCGATTGTCACAACGAAAACTCACAGACCATGCTCCGCGAGATGTACGTCCGCTACCGCGCTGGCGACCTAACGCCCACCCGCTATCATCAAGACAAGGGTGACAATATTGGAAAGAGCAATGCTTTCATCCCACTGATAGTACAAGGCCAGTTCCGAGGTGTTGTGGAACTGATCTGGAATGAACGCTCCGATCTGGTAATCGAAGCGTAGACCCAAATACATATTCATTTTATGGAGGTTTCAATGCATCGCGTACGCAATTTTGTCTCTGAACGTATCGCCACAGTTCCCCCATCCGGCATCCGGCGCTTTTTCGATATCGCCGCCACGATGGAGGACGTCATCAGCTTGGGCATTGGCGAGCCCGATTTCGATACCCCTGAGCCGATCGTGCGGGCAGGCATCGAGGCGCTGGAGAAAGGAGAGACCCACTACTCCTCCAACTCGGGCATGATCGAGCTGCGCAGCGCCCTGGCCGAGCATCTGGACAAGATGTATGGCCAGACCTACAACCCAGAGAACGAGATACTGATCACCGTCGGTGTTTCGGAGGCCCTGTACCTGGCTTTCGCCGCCACGCTCGATCCCGGTGATGAGGTCATTATCCCTGAACCTTGTTTCGTCTCTTATGCGCCGGAGGTTATCTTTGCCGGGGGAACGCCCGTCACAGTGCCAACCACCGTCGAGAACAATTTTCAGGTCACAGCCGCGGATATAGCGGCTGCCGTTACCCCACGCACCAAGGCGCTGCTGATTGGCTATCCCAACAACCCCACCGGCGCGGTGATGAGCCGCGAGCGCCTTAACGAGATCGCCGCCGTCGCCGAAAAACACGACCTGCTGGTTATCTCGGATGAGATCTATGATCGGTTGGTCTATGGCGTCGACCACGTTTGTTTCCCCAGCTTGCCGGGGATGTACGACCGCACCGTTCTGTTGCAGGGATTTTCCAAGAACTATGCGATGACCGGCTGGCGGGTGGGATACATCGCCGCCCCGGCCGATATTTTGGACAAGATGCGCCTAGTGCACCAGTACACGATCATGTGCGCGCCGACCATCTCCCAGCACGCGGCCCTGGCCGCTCTGAAGGAAGGCGAGCCCTACGTGCAAGAGATGGTGGCCGAGTACGACCGCCGCCGCCGCCTCATCGTGGACGGACTGAACAACATTGGCCTCAAATGCTTTGAGCCGCAGGGTGCGTTTTATGCTTTCCCGTCCATCGAGATCACCGGAATGGATGGAACCGAGTTCGCCGAGACACTGTTGGAAGAAGAACAAGTGGCCCTAGTGCCTGGCGGCGCCTTTGGAGAAGCCGGAAAAGGCTATGTACGCTGCTCCTATGCTACCGCCTACGAAAAGCTCGAACAAGCCCTAGAACGACTACAGCGATTCGTGCGTCGACACGGATAGAAAACACTGGCGACAAAACTCAAAACACTGTAGCCGCGTTTTCCATCGCAACGAGTTGCGCACGCGTGCCGAGCGGCGCGCTATGGAAAGCGCGGCTACATTCGTTTCCCTCCCTCATTGACATTTGTGGCACAAGCAAATAAATGCTATAATTTGTGCCGTCGAGCGCATTGACCAAGTGCCGACCTCCAGGTGCAACCACCATACACCGACAAGCGAGTTCCTCAAACCCGCACCCTCAGGTCGCAGGAAAGGAGGTGCAACGCGAAAGAAATAGATTTACGTATTCCTCGATTCTTGTTCAATAGGATATCAGCTAGTTTAAAAAGGGAGGATGTAACCATGTTAAAAAGAATCACACTTTTGTTCTTGGCGTTGATCATAGTTATTCCCACTTTGACCAGTTGCGGTGGGGGAGCAAACACGATCAAGATTGGGCTGGACGTGCCGATGACGGGTGAGCTTGCTGATGTTGGTTCCCAGTCTCAACGCGCAGCCGAAATGCAAGTCGCAGAGATCAACGAGGCCGGTGGCCTGGACATTGGCGGAAAAAAGTATACCATTGAGCTAGTCGTAGAGGACAACGAAACCAAAGCCGAATCGGCCACAGCAGCGGCGACCAAGTTGATCACCCAAGATCAGGTGATCGCCATTCTTGGTCCCCAGTCCAGCAAACAGGCCGTGCCCACCGGCGAGGTAGCCAATGAAAATGAGACCCCGATGATCAGCCCCTGGTCCACCAACCCCAACACTACCTTGGACCGCCCGTGGGTTTTCCGTGGCTGTTTCCTCGACCCCTTCCAGGGGCCGGTAGTAGCCAACTTTGTGACCGATGAGTTTGGCTTTACCAAGGCAGCCGTGCTATACGACGTGGCCTCTGACTATCCTAAGGGATTGGCCGAGAACTTTCGCGATGCCTGGGAGACACTGCATGGAGCAGGCTCGGTGGTGGCCTTTGAGAGCTTTACTACCGGCGACGCGGACTTTAGCGCCCAGTTGACCAAGATCAAGGGGTCCGGTGCGGAAGTGCTCTTTACACCCCAGTATTACAACGAGGTACCACTGATTGTTCAGCAGGCCCAGGAGCTGGGGCTGTCACAGATCATCGTCGGTTCAGATAGCTGGGGGTCCGGACCAACCTTGGATCTGTGTGGCGATGCCTGCGAAGGGCTGTTCTTTAGCACCCACTACGCCGCCGAGGGCGCGACGGGAGCCACCAAAGCGTTCATCGACGCTTACGAGGCAGCGCACGATGAGACCCCCGGAGACGTAGCCGCCCTCACCTGGGACTCGATGGGGCTCTTGCTACAGGCTCTCCAGAACACCGGCGGCCTGAGCGGCGATCTGGCCCAGGACCGTGAGGCCGTAAAGAACGAACTGGCCAAAATCAGGGACTTTGCCGGCATCACGGGCAATATGACGTTTACGCCGGATGGTGACCCCATCAAGTGTGCCGTCATTGTCAAGATCGACGGTGGCAAGTTCACTTTCTACGACTCGGCCTGCCCGTAACAAGTGGCCGAAATACTTCCCTTTACCATCTCTATTCTAGAGAGGGAATGAATTGGAGAGGAGAGGGGTCTTGATATTCAGGCCCCTCTCTTTCTAATACAAAAAAGGTACTATTCGGCTTATTACAGAAAAGACATTCTCAGGCTCTCAGCCCTCGTCCCCGAGGGCGGCTCTAGTGCGAGCGTCTTGTTCAGAGGGCATTCTCTGCACAAGACGCCCCCGAGACGGGGGCCGGGAGCAGCAGATAAGTAGAATACTCTTAGCCCCAAGGAGGCACGTATGACACTAGCAATCTTTCTTCAGCACCTGCTCAACGCCCTACAGTGGGGCAGCTTTTATGCCCTGATCGCCCTGGGCTATACTATGGTTTACGGCGTCCTGCTGTTGATTAACTTTGCCCACGGCGATATCTTTATGGTCGGCGCTTTTATCGCGTACTTTATTGCTGTCTTTTTGCTGGGCGAGGGCGCTATTGCCTTGCCGTTCACCTTACCCACCTGGCTCATCCTGGTGTTGACCCTGCTAGGTTCGATGGCTGTGACAGCGGGGGTAGGCGTGACCATCGAGCGCGTGGCCTACCGGCCCTTGCGAGAGCGAGGTGCCAATCGCCTCTATTTGGTCATCACCGCCCTGATGATCGGTCTCTTTTTGGAATACCTGAACCTGGCATCGCTGGGCGGTGCCGCCCGAGGTTTCCCGGAACTGATCGAGACCAAGATATACACCGTCGGAGGCGTGAACTTTACCAACATCAAACTCATCGTTATCGGGCTGACCATCGTGGTGATGATCGGCTTGGAAGTATTCCTGCGCCGCACCAAGATCGGCCTGGCTATGCGGGCCATCTCTTACGACAAGACAGCCGTGCCCTTGATGGGGGTACCGATGAACGCCATCATCACCGCTACCTTTGTCATTGGCTCGTCGCTGGCAGCGCTGGCCGGCATTATGTATGGATCGGCCTATCACAGAATCAGCTTTGACATGGGCATTCTCGTGGGCTGGAAGGCGTTCATCGCCGCTGTTGTAGGCGGGATCGGAGAGGTCAAAGGTGCCGTGGTGGGGGGCTTTCTCCTGGCATTCATCGAGATTTTCGTCGTGGCCCTCGGCTCGGTCCCCGGTTTTGAGTGGCTGTCCTCCACCTACCGTGACCTCGTGTCCTTTACCGTTCTATTGGTGATCCTGACCATCAGGCCAACCGGCATCTTTGGTGTGGCCCGCAGGCAAAAGGTGTAGAGAACTATGAAAAAGTACTATCTACCTCTGGTTGTTTTGTTGCTTTTCGTAGTCATTATAGGTGCCTCCTGGTTGAACATCTTTAACGAATATTGGCAACTCGTCTTGCTGTTTATGGGCATCAACATCATTCTGACGGTCAGCCTGAACCTGATCAACGGCTATATGGGCGAGTTCTCCTGTGGTCACGCCGGTTTTATGGCTGTAGGAGCCTATGTGACCAGTATCCTGACTGTCTGGTTGTTTGCTGACGATAAAGTGTTCGGCCTGCCCGTTCTCCCAGCCGCCTGGGCAATCCCGCTATTTCCCGTTGCCCTGATCATTGGCGCTGTCGCCGCATCTCTGGTAGGGCTGCTCGTTGCCTTTCCCTCCTTCCGCACCCGGGGCGATTATCTGGCCATCATTACCCTGGCCGTCAATTACATCGTCAAAAGCGCCATCGAGAATATGGAAGTCATCGGCGGCGCCCGGGGCTTTGTGGGCATGAAACGGGTGATGAACAATATGGCCGACGTTTTCGATGCACCGTGGCTTCTCATCTGGACATTCATCGGATTACTCATCACTATCCTCATCATCCGTAACTTTGTCTCCTCAACCTTTGGCAAAGGGGTGGAGGCCATTCGTGAGGACGAGATCGCATCCGAATTGATGAGCGTCAACACCCGCCGCGTCAAGGTCACCGCCTTTATGCTGTCGTGCGGGCTGGCCGGGTTGGCCGGCGGTTTGTTTGCCCACGGGCCTGGCGGATACGTCAACCCCGGCACATTCACGATCCTCAAATCTACCGAGGTTATGGTCATGGTCTACCTAGGGGGGATGGGTTCCATCAGTGGCTCGATCATCAGTGCCGTTGGCTTTACCCTGTTGTTAGAAGTCCTACGCCCGCTGGGGTTGTACAAGTGGGTGGTCATCCCACTGTTGCTGGTGGTGATGATGCTTCGCCGCCCCACCGGCATCTTGGGCAACAAGGAACTGACCGACGTCTTTCCCAAGCTGCGGTCGATCTTTGGTTCTGAGGAGGAAAGCTATGCCGTTGCTTCAGATTAGGAACCTAACCCACTTTTTCGGCGGACTGCGGGCCGTCTATGATTACAATCTCGATATGGAGGAGGGCGAACTTGTCGGCCTGATCGGCCCCAACGGGGCGGGCAAGACGACGATCTTTAACTTGGTCACTGGGGCGTACAAGCCGTCCGAGGGCGAGGTGCAGATCAACGGTGACAATGTGGTCGGCCTGCGGCCCCACAAAATCACGTCCAAGGGCATCGCCCGCACCTTTCAGACCATCCGTCTGTGGAACGAGTTGACGGTGCTGGACAATATCCGCATCGCCCACGCATCTCGCATCCAGTACAGCCTGTTGGACTCGATCTTGCGAAGCCAACGGTATCACCAAGAGGAAAAAGAGATCACAGAGCAAGCGATGGAATTGCTGGCGGTGTTTGGCCTGGACGGGCAAGCCCAAGAACTGGCCAAGAATATGCCGTATGGCGCGCAGCGGCGCGTAGAGATCGCCCGCGCACTGGCCACCCAGCCGCGCTTGCTCCTGCTCGACGAACCGGCAGCCGGAATGAACCCCAATGAGATCGGGGAACTGATGGATTTTATCCACCAAATTCGGAGCGAATTCGACCTGACCATTTGGATCATCGAACACCAGATGCGGGTCATTATGAACATTTGTGAGCGGATCAAGGTGATCGATTTTGGCGAGACCATCGCCGAGGGCACCCCGGTGGAGATTCAGAACAACGCCCGGGTGATCGAAGCGTATCTGGGCGAGGAGGCGTTCTGATGCTGATCGAGGTAAAAGATCTACGAGTGAGTTACGGCAATATCGAAGCCCTGCACGGCGTCTCTTTC
Source organism: Chloroflexota bacterium (assembly GCA_024232355.1). The sequence continues at coordinate 88,019 of JAAEPW010000350.1, forward strand.
AGCGTAGACGAAGGAGAGATCGTCACCCTCATCGGGGCCAACGGGGCCGGAAAGACAACCACCTTGATGACCATCTCCCGGCAGATTCCGCACGTGGCGGAACTCGGTGGAAAGGTCACAGGTGGGAGCATCATGTACCAGGGCCAAGATATTCTCCAGTACCAACCCCACCAAGTAGTTGCCAAGTTTGGCATCGCCCAGGTGCCCGAGGGACGCCGCATCTTTGGCAACCTGTCGGTGCTGGAAAATCTCAAGCTGGCTACTTATGCCCGCAAGGACAAAGCGCAGATTGCAAAGGACCTCAAGCGTGTATTTGAAATCTTTCCCCGGCTGGACGAGCGCAAGCAGCAGAGTGGAGAAACCCTGAGCGGTGGCGAGCAGCAGATGCTGGCCGTGGGTCGTGCGTTGATGACCCGGGGACGATTGGTGCTTCTCGACGAGCCTTCGATGGGCCTGGCCCCCGTCCTAGTGCGGGACATTTTCGAGACCATCAAAGAGATCAACGCCCAAGGTGTGACCATCCTGTTGGTGGAACAAAACGCAAATATGGCGCTCAAACTCGCCAGCCGAGGGTACGTGCTGGAGACAGGAAACGTCGTTCTGGAAGGAACATCAGAAGAATTGGCCGCCAACCCAGAGGTAAAGAAAGCATATCTGGGTGGGTGAGTCAGGGGAGTAGGAGGAACCTGTGAATACAAGAGACTATACTCGTCTGCTAACCGAACTTGCGGAAGCTTATGCCAAGCATTCGCCCAAATCCGCGGCGCTAAACGGAGAGGCCGAGAAATGGCTGGTGGATGGTGGCAGCCACGCGCTGCGGCTCATCGAGCCCTTCCCGCCGCGCATTGTCTCTGCCCGGGGAGCTTGGATCAAGGATGAGGACGATCACAATATTCTGGACTTTTGGCAGGGACACCTGGGCAATATCCTGGGCCATAACCCGGAGGTCGTCACCTCGGCGCTGGCCCAGGCGTTTGAAGATGGCTTTGGCTTACAGACCGGTTTTCCTGACCGGTTGCAGGCCGAGTGTGCCCAAATTCTCTGCCAGCAGACCGGGGCCGACCGGGCACGCTTTACGACCAGCGGTACCCTGGCGACCATGTACGCCATCATGCTCTCCCGCGCCTTTACCGGACGGGAAATGGTCATCAAGATGGGGGGGGGCTGGCACGGCGCCCAACCCTGGGGGCTCAAGGGCGTGAACTATAAAGCTCAGGACGGTGTGGGATTTCAACACGTTGACACCGAAGGCCTCCCCACCACGCTGACGGACAAAGTAGTAGTAACCGGCTTTAACGACACCGATATGCTGCGCGATCATTTTCGCCAATACGGTGATCAGCTCGCCTGCTTTATCATCGAGCCGTGCATCGGCGCTGGCGGGATCATTCCGGCGACTCGCGAGTATATGCAGACAGCCCGCGAGTTGACGCACCAATACGGCTCGGTGCTCATTCACGACGAGGTAATCACCGGGTTCCGCTTCCGCGCCGGTAACGCGGGCGCTCTCTACGACATAAAACCCGATCTGGCTACTTTTGGCAAGATCATTGGCGGCGGTATGCCTGTATCGGCCTTGGTTGGTCAAGCAGACATTATGGACCTGGTTGGACGAAATGGCAGTCATAGGGTAAAATTCTCCGGCGGTACTTATTCTGGACATCCTGCTTCAATGCTGGCGGCCAAAACGCTGATGACGCACCTAGTTGAACACGAACAAGAAATTTATCCTCGGCTGGCCGAATTAGGGGCAAAGGCCCGCCAGGTAATCGAGACAGCCTTTATCGAGGAAGGGATCTATGCGCGCTGCACAGGCTATGGTAACGAGGTAGTGCCCGGCAGTTCGCTGTTCATGTTCCACTTTCCGTACAAGGAGGATGTGCAACTCGTCAAGCCCAAGGATGTGTTCGATCCGTCGGTGTGTGATGTGACCTTGAATACAGAATCATCACAATTAGCTTTGCTGCTAGAAGATGTGTACGTGATCCACGGCCACGGCGCGATCAGCACCGCGCACACCGAGGCCGACATAGATGCGTTGGGCGAAGCCTGCCGCAAGGTGGCACGTCGCTTCAAGGCATACTTGTAAGGTTTTTGGAGATAGGAGAGCTTGAGGCAGCTTCACAGCACGCTCTGGATTATGGATCAAAATCGTTAGCCATTCATTTTTTACAGCAGATCACTACTACACAGGAGCGGGCAAATGACTACCAACGAGATCACCCAATCTGGGCTCACACACCACTATGTGGCATTGGTCACTGCAATGATAGACCTTTCTGAGGCTTATCTATATGATGCCAGGTTGGATGATGCACTCGCATTACTGGGGTCTGACGTTCTGGATCTGCTGGCAAGCGAGCTTCCGCTTGAGGAGATGGTGCGTATCCAAGTTCAGTGGGCAAAAATCATGCGATTCAAGAACCGGCTGGATGGCAGCAGCAACGATGCCACGTTGGAACTTTTGTTCAAAGCTGAGCAAGCCGCTCAATCACTAAATCACAAAAACCTTCTGGCAGATGTAGCGAGTCTTATCGGCCTGGTTCTCTACGACCAAAATCTGTGGACGCGTACCCTGGAAACACCACAAAGGTACTTTGAACGAGCTTTGGCCTTGAGAAAAGAAATCAATGATCAGAAAGGGATTGTCAAGTCACTTTTCGACATAGGCGTTACCCACCAAAACAAAAAGGACCATACAGACGAGGATATAGAAAGAGCCTTTGAGTACTTTGAAAAAGCATACACTTTGGCCGAACAGGGTGACTTTAGGAAGGAAAAAGCCCACGTCGCTCGACACCTTGCCTATATCTATAGCCATCACAAAAGAAAACCGGACATAGCCCTTGCTTATCATCAAGAGTTTCTCAGCGTCAACAAAGAGCTTGGGTTCAAGCTCTATCTTGCACCAGCCCATACGATGGTTGGATTTTCATACTATGAACTGCAAAACCTCGACAAGGCATTGGAACATTTTAAAGCAGCCCAGGCTGTTGCCGAAGAAACAGGATACCAACAGCCTTTGGCGGAGGCTTGGCTTGGGATAGGTCTTGTGCAAGAGGGAAAAGGCAATACAAGCGTCGCGTTAGAATGTCACGAGAGGGCACTCGCAATCGCCCAACCCATCAACTTGAGACCGGTCATCCGAATCGCAACTAGCAGAATTGATATTTTGTCCAAGAAAGAACAAGCTGGCTGACCATAGCTCAAGTTGTCTCAAAAGCTGTTGAATAAAGTGCTTTCAAGACCTATGCGATTTGGAGCTTGAAGGATAACCAAAAATCTACTTGAGGAGGTAATTTAGATCGTGTCAGAGAAAATACGAGTCATTCAGTATGGGCTTGGTCCCATTGGAAGTGCCGTAGCCCGCCATGTCTTGGAACGGGCAGGGCTGGAACTGGTCGGCGGCGTAGATGTCGATCCTTCCAAGGTCGGCAAGGACGTCGGCGAGGCCATCGGCCTGGACCGTTCCTTGGGCTTTGTCGTGGCCGAGAACCTGGCCCAAGTCCTAGAGCGCACCGAGGCTGACGTCGTGCTGCACACTACCAGTTCCTATTTCGATCTGTTCAAGTCACAAATCATCGAAATCCTGGAGGCGGGATTGGACATTGTCTCCACGGCGGAGGAACTCTCTTTTCCGTGGTTGGCTCACCCTAAAGATGGTGCCGAGGTTGATGCCGTCGCCAAGCGTGTCGGCAAGACCGTGTTAGGCACGGGCGTCAATCCCGGCTTTTTGATGGATGCGCTGCCGCTGGGCTTGACGGCTATCTGTCAGCAGGTGGACCACATCGCGGTGACGCGCGTCATCGACGCTTCTACTCGGCGCGGGCCGTTCCAGGCCAAGATCGGTTCGGAAATGACAGTGGAGGCATTCAACGAGAAAATGGCCGCCGGGCGCATGGGCCACGTGGGTCTGCCCGAGTCTATGGGTATGCTGTTTGAAACACTGGGCAAAAAGCTGGCCCGCTACGAGTCGGGTGTTGAGCCCGTAGTGGCCGATCATGTGGTCAAGACAGATCACTTTGAGGTGCAACCCGGCCAAGTGATGGGCCTCAAGCAGGTCGCTCGCGGATACACCGACGAGGGCGAGTTCGTAGTGCTCACCTTTATCGCTGCGCTGGAGGCGGAGGGTGAAGCGGACACCATCAAGATCACCGGCAAGCCAGACCTGAACGTCAAGCTCCAGGGCACCAACGGCGACCTGGCCACCGTCGCCATCGCCGTCAACGCCATTCGCCGCGTCAAAGAGGCCGCGCCCGGTCTAGTTACGATGCGAGATTTGCCTATCGTGACGATGTGGTAACGGATACAGCCTAACTCATCATAGAGGAGCGAGCACGCCTCATGCGAGCGGATTTTGCAAGAGCCGCTCTGCATTTCTGAATGCACCGCATTTGGGAATGCTCTGCTCCTCTATGAGTGAAATGTCCCATTGTCAAATTAATCACAACTGTGGAGTAACTATATGAACTATGAACCCGTCATCGGCCTGGAGGTTCACGCCCAGATCCACACGGCCTCCAAAATGTTCTGTCCTTGCCCGGTGGTAGAAGACGTTGGCGATTTACCTCCCAATACCTACGTTTGCCCGGTCTGCACAGGGATGCCCGGTATGCTACCGGTCATCAACCAGCGCGCGGTCGAGGTCACCATCCTGACTGGGCTGGCTCTCAACTGTGAGATCAATCCCACCACCGTCTTGGCGAGAAAGAACTATTTCTACCCCGACCTGCCCAAGGGCTACCAAATCTCACAGCTTGCGCTGCCGTTTGCCGAAAACGGATACCTGGAAATCAAGACCGAGGCAGGCCGAAAGCGGGTGGGCATCAACAACGTCCATCTCGAGGAAGATGCCGGTAAACTGTATCACGTGGACGGTGCTAGCCTGGTAGACCTGAACCGGGCTGGCGTGCCGCTGATCGAGATCGTCAGTGAGCCAAACCTGCATTCGGTCGAGGCGGTGCGAGCCTATGCGACCCAACTACATGCCATACTCGTCTACCTGGGCGTCAGCTCGGGGGATATGGAAAAAGGTGTGATGCGTTTCGAGGCCAGCGTGAGTGTGCGCCCCGTCGGGTCCGACGCAATGAACCCGCGCCACGAGATCAAGAACCTCAACTCTTTTCGCGCCCTGGCCCGCGCCGTAGAGTACGAGATCACTAATCAAATTGAGACTGTCGAAAGCGGTGGCAGCGTGATCCAGCAAACGATGGGTTGGAACGAGGATCAAGGCGTCACCTACGCCCAGCGCAGCAAAGAGTTTGCCGAGGATTACCGCTACTTTCCCGAGCCAGACCTGCCTCCGTTGGAAATCAGCCCTGAACAGGTGACGCAATTGCGCGCCCAACTCCCCGAACTCCCCGACGCCAAGCACGCTCGTTTTGTCGCCGAGTATGGGCTGAGTGATTACGACGCCGGGATACTGGTTGCAGACAAAGCCGTGGCCAACTATTACGAAGCTGCAACCAAAGCCAGCCAGATTGATCCCAAGACGGTCGCCAACTGGGTCACCGGTGAGTTGTTCCGGTTGATGAAGGAAACCGGGCAAGAGATCGACGCGCTGCCGGTCTCGCCCCAGGCATTGGCAGAACTGATCGGCCTGGTCAAGGACAATACCATCAACTCTAACACCGGCAAGGACGTGCTGGCAGAGATGTTTGCCAGCGGGCGCGGCCCCCGTCAGATCGTGGACGAGCGCGAGCTGGCGCAGGTCTCTGACACGGCGGCGCTGGAACAGATCGTCGCGCAGGTGCTGGAGGAAAATCCGCCGCAGGTGGGCCAATATCTGGACGGCAAACCGCAAATTGTTGGCTGGCTGATGGGGCAGGTGATGCGAGCTACCCAAGGCAAAGCAAACCCGCAGGTAGTGCGAACGCTACTGGAGACACAACTGGAGAGATTGCGGGACTCGTAAAGGTTCCCGGCTTGTAGGAATTTATGAATGGCACGAATGATTTTGCATCGTTATGACACATTCGTGCCATTCGTCCATTCATAATCTAGAAACTATTCGATCACTCGTCCCGTTTCAAATACCCCACAGCCAACTCGTTTTCCCCATCCATCACAATCTCCAGGTTCCGCCCACCTGTGACTGCTGGCACATCGATCACCCGAATATACCGGCCATACGCCGCGTCAGACGGCAGCAGTTTGACCAATTCGTTCGAAGACTCGGTGAGAAACTCGGTGTTGAGCATTGCACCTTCCTCGGGAATCACGGGGAGTGGAAAGATGCCCGCCTCTACCAAGTCCTGAAAAAAGTGCGTACCGTGAGAAGCTTCCGCTGTGCTCCCCTCCCGAACCAGGGGAATCTCGACCAGCACCAACGTGTTGTAGATGTCGGCATACGTCACCTTGACGCCCAGGTCCAGGCTTGAACTTCCCCAACGTCCTGGCCCCATCAGGATAAATCGCTCTCCCTCCAATCGCTTGTTGAGCCGCCCGACCACCCGCGCCAATTCGAGCTTGGTCACGTAATCCGGCACATGGTTGTATTCCGCCGGATCGACGTACACAATGTAGCGTACGTCGGATACCACGCCTTGGGGGACCAGTTTGCACGCCTTTAATATCAAATCCTGTTCGAGGATACCCTCTGGAATCTCGACCTCCCCCGTCCACTCTTGGCTAACCAAGGGGCGGCACTGGAGCAAATTGACAGTGTACGCGGCATTGGGATAATCGGGTTGAACATCCACTGTAAATTCGATATCCACCGGCCATTTGTAGTGACGTTCCAGTTTTGCAAGAATCGTCTTCATCAGGGTGACAAATTGCTTGTCCTGCAGCAGTTGTTCAAAGGTCAATACCAAATCGCCAGCGTCGCTCATATCCATGCGTGAGATAGGAGGAGCCAAATACCCACCTTTATCTACCGAGACCAGATAACGCAGAGCCGGATAATCATCGGCAATCACGTCCCGCACCGGCAGCGTTTTGAACAAATCGTCTTTTAGGTCCACTAGGTCGACAAAGTGCTGCGAGTATTTGCGAATCTTTTGCGCCCCGACTTCGGGCCGCAAATGGGGATGGCTCAGGGCGATCATACGGGGGTAATCGTTGGCCACCCGATCCACCGCGCGCGTGCCCAGCCCATACACCAGCCGTAAAAATCCATCCTCGCGCCGGATTTTGGGATTCCAACGAAAAGGATTGCGACTGTAACCCACACCGGCCAATGCGGGAAAGAAATAATCCCGATAGCGGGTTCCCTTTACCTTTTGAATCAACACCGCCATCCGCTCGTCGTAATCCACCAATCCCATATGCTGGCGATACAGCAGCGCTGCGGGGTTGAGAACGCTGGCGTATACTTTTTTGATGGCATTCATCAATGCCGCAAGGTTGTCTTCCAGCGTGCCTTGGTTGGGACAGAAAAAGCTATCGTACTTGCCCGCAAAAGCGGTCCCAAAATTATCCTCCAACAAGCTGGAAGAGCGGACGATCAATGGCGCATCACCCATTTTCTCCAGCAATTGTCCAAGACTGTAGACAATGTCATCAGGAAAATGACCATCCATATAAGCGGCCCGAATTTGCGGGTAATCATCCGCCATCTCTTCGGGGCGTTTGTATTTCTGATTCATATAGCGATTGAACCCATTGGCAGAGATGAAATCGTAGAATACGTCAGCGCCAATATAATATGAATCGGGAATCTCCACATACTCGTGCACATCCATCGCGTCTTTTTCATGGGACAGTTGCAGTATTTTGCAGGCCAATAGCATTCCGGCCGCCTTCCCGCCGACTTTTCCCCGGCCAATGCGTCGTCTCCGGATCTCTTTCAAGTCTTGGATAGTGAACAGCTCTTTGGCAACCCCAACGAGTTCCAGTTGGTCGCTGATCATCCCTTTGATGAGCACCACAATGATCTCTTGCAGGTGGTGCCGAATTCTGACTCGTTTCTCTGGTGGCAACCTCTCGAACTCGTCCCCTTTGGCGAACAACAAATCCCACGGTGACAATTCCGGGTTAAAGCCAAGCATCATATCATGTCCTGCCGGTGCCCCCCGGCTTACCAACACCGAGTGGATGATCTCTTCCAGGCGATCATGGGGCACATTGTAAGCAAAATAAAAGTCGGTGAGTTGATCCCGCACCAGTGCCAACCGTTCATGCCACACGCCCATCGGTTCCTCAGAAAACGGGTCCGACATCCCTTCTCGCTCTTGGGACGTTATGGCATTTTTTTTGACTTGAGCTTCAAACACCTCGGGCGCAATAATCCTCTTGTAAAACAACTCTTGCCGCATACGCTCCCGTATTCTGCGCGCCAGGATGGGGTATTGAGCCAGTTCCAGGATAATCCCCACCACTTTGGACTGGTGCTGCAAGTCAGCGCTCGATCTATTTTGCGTGCTGGATTCCATAATCATCTCCTACAATAGTGTCTCGTCAAAGAACGCTGCCAAGCGAGTGTACAATTGCTCTTGGTTAGCAGGCTTGCTGATGCCGTGCCCCTCGTCCTCGAATACTAGCAGATCGTAAGGGATGTGGTTGGCATCCAATCGTTGGATTACCTGGCGCACGTTTTCCGGCGTCACGTTCGGGTCCTGAGCGCCCTGGACGATCATCAGCTTGCCCCGAATATTTGGGATAAAGTTGATGGGTGACCGTTCATGATATCGCTCAGGCACTTGATCCGGGCTGCCACCCATCATCTCTTCGCTGTATGGGCGCAAATCGGGGCGCGTAGTCTCATAATCCACCACCAAGTCCGTCATACCGCAGATGGGCGCGGCGGCGGCGATGACGTCTGGCGGGGAGTGGGTGATCAGGAACCACGCGCTGTACCCGCCATACGAGGTGCCGGTGACGCCAATCCGGCCCGGTTCGGCCAGGCCAGCTTTGATCAGCGCCTTGGCTCCGGTGGCGATGTCGGCCTGCTCGCGCCCCCCCCACCCATCTTTCTTGATCAGCTCGCGGAACTTGAGCCCAAAGCCAGTGCTTCCCCGATAGTTTACGTCGAGCACGTTGAACCCTTGCGAGAGCAAGTACTGGATCTGCGCGTCGAGATCGTCCTCAGAATGCCAGGTGGGACCACCGTGGACGTAGACGATGGCTCGCTGGGAATTGGGCTGTGCCCGATAGAGCCATCCCTGGATTTCCAGGTTATCCTCTGATCGCCAACGAAAATCCTGGGCCTGCGTGAGTCGGTCCGGGGTCAGGTCTGTGCGTTCCCAGACATGGGTCAGGGAAACCAAATCATCGAGGGTACTGACATTGAGCGCAAATCGTACCAGCTCGCTTGGCGAGGTAGCCGCATAATAACGGGCCACCCAGGCACCATCAGCGTCACGCCCCAAGGGCTGCAGGTTGCCCGGCAGGCGCGGAAAGCGCGTTTCTACGCCAGTAACGGGGTCCAAGAAAGAAGGGATGCGCCGTGCATCCTGCAACTCGTCTACCACGATCAGGCCATCGGGGGAGACCCGCGCAGCCTCAATGCTGCGCGCAGGATCGTCCAGCAGCCAGCGCATCTCGCCGCTGGGCCAATGGTAGACGCCTAGGCTATAGTGCTCCTGCGAACGACCATCACGAGAATCAGAAAGAACGAGGATGTGCTCGCCGTCGGGGAACCAGCGGGCCGATATTTTGGCTTCGTCGCCAAAGTTGAGTATCTCCCGGTCTTCTCGCCCCTCCACATCAACCAGGTAGATCTGCTCCCCGGCGGGGTGGCGATCCTGGCGCGTGTAGATCAAATGGGTGCCAGGACGATTGAGAACCGGGTAATTCCAAGCAGGCTTGAGCGGACGGGCAATGGGTTTTCGCTCCCCGCTTTCCAGATCGTAGCTATAGACCCACGTTTGCTCGATCTCTTGATCCGCAACAAAGTCATAGTTGGCCCCGTAGAAAAGTGTGCGTCCGTCAGGATGTAGATTGCCGCCTCGAAGGAAATAAGGCGGGCGATCTTTTGTGAGCGGCTGCATCTCACCTGGCTGGTCGATGCTCACCCGAAAGAGACGAACGCGCTCGTCACTATCGTGGTCTTCAGACACAATCACGGCTTGTGAGTCAAACGTCCAATTGATCAACCCTGTGAACTCGGAGGTGTGGGTGAGCGCCACAGGCCCGGCAGAACCGTCGGCGGGCACGACAAAGACATCCATATTGTCGTGGACACGATACCATTCAAAAGCTACCCATTTCCCATCAGGGGATATGAGGGCATTATGGACCTTGGGAAGGGACAACAACTGGTGCAGAAAGGGATCGGTCTTTTGCTTTGTCATAGTTTTCCTTTTCACTTTGTTCCAGTCAATATCTCTGTCACAATCTGTTCCAACTGGAGCGTTTTGCCACGCTCCAGCACTGCCTCCAGATCATCGGTGGGGAGCGCCTCGCGCAGTATGGTGAGAATCGGCTCGACAAATTGACTGATCTCTTGGTTAAACATCGGATGGGCCAATGCCAGTCCCAACAGTTCTGCAGATCGTTCGTATTGCTGTGCCTTGGCGCACAGCAGAGCCACCCCGATCACCCCTTCCAACGTGATGGACAAAGCACCAATTATGGCTGCTTCTTTCAATGACTCGCGCAAATATCTCCAGGCGACGTCATCCTGATCCATTCCCGTATAGACGTGCCCCAGATTGAGAGTACCAATCGCAATCCCCACTCGGTTACCAACTTGGTCAAAAACGGGCAGGCTTTCTTCATAATATTTGGCTGCTTTGGCGTACTTTTTCTGCATTCGGGCAGACTCGCCCAAGTTGATGGAACACGTAGCCACTCCCCAGCGATCACCGATCTCTCTGTAAATCACTTGGCTCTCCCGATGATACCGCGTGGCCTCTTGGTATTTTTCCCGCAAATGGTTCGCAAACCCCAAAACCCGGAGTGCATAGGCAACCCCCTGCCGGTCGCCAACCTGCTCGCAAAGCTCTAGGCTTTCTTGAGCGTACTTTTCCGCTTGTTCGCTCTCTCCCTGCCTATAGGCGACATCGCCCAGATTATACAAAACAATTGCCGCTCCCTCCCGGTCGTCGATCTCGCGAGCCAGCACCAAAGCTTGCTTGAGGGGAACCATCGCTTTATCGTATGCCCCTTGCCCCATTATGGCCCAACCCAACCCGTTGAGGGCAGCTACCTTGGTCTGCAAATCGCTCCCAGATAGATCCTGGACCAGTGCCAGCCCCTTTTCAAGTTGTTGTATTGCCAGGGGGTAATCACTCAACTGACGATACGCATACCCCAATTTGACCATGATTTCTGCGCGGCTCGTCACATCACTCTCTGACAGCAATACCAGTGCCCGCTCAAAGGTGTCGGCTGCATCGCGGTAGGCGCTCACGTCGAGCAATTCTTCTCCCAATCGCCGCAAATATTTTACCGCCTCTGTTTTCTCTCCCGCCAACTCGTAATGCCTGGAAATCAAACTCAGGTACTCGCTCAGACGATCCTTGGCGTTGGCCTCTAGCCACTGGGCTACCTGTGCGTGGTAAACACGACGCAGCTTGAGAAGCACCGTCTCATAGGTCACGTCGCGCAGGAGGGCATGCTTGAACATGTACTCGTGCGTGCCCTCAAAAGCCGAGCGGTTATGCTGAAAGATCAACTCGCGCCCTTGAACAGCGTTGAGCAAAGGAATAACGTTGACACTTTCTTCCCCGGTCGCTAATCTGGCCACCGCTTCATCCCAAAACAACCGTCCCACCACCGACGCGCGCTGCAAGATTCGCTTTTCCGCACGCGGCAGGCTATCGAGACGGGCCTGCAATATACTGGTTAGTGTAGGGGGCACCCGAATGTCGGCCAGGCGATCAAGCTCAATGTACCATTGATCATCTCCGCGGACGATTACACCGTCCTCGACCAACATTTTGACAAACTCTTCGACGTAAAATGGATTTCCCTCGGCTCCGTTCACGATCAAATCACGCAGGGCGTTGGGCACGCGATCAACCTTTTGCAAAATCTCCCCTACCAACACCCGGCTGACTCGCCTGGAGAGCGGTTTGACGTCGATCTGAGTATATGCCTCTCCCCAGCCCCAGTTTGGACGGCGCTCAAAGAGTTGGGGGCGGGCCAGGCAAACCACCAGCAATCGACCTGCTGGCACCTCGTCTACCAAATGCGCCAGCAGGTCGAGTGAACGGTCATCCGCCCAGTGAATGTCTTCCAAAAGGATCATCGTTGGCTCATTGACGACCGCTCGCACGTACGTGGTGAGGTACGCCATTCCCAGATCGCCGAACGAGGAACTGCCCAAGAGATTTTGCACAGCCTGACTGGTTGAAAAGTCGAAACCGACCAGATGACCAACCAAGTCGGCTTGATCCGCATCCAGGATGCCAGACATCCCGGTACGGAATTTCTCCTGCACGATTGCGGGGCGATCGGTCTCTAGAATATCGAACCGGAAAGCGAGCATATCGCGGATGATACCATAGTAGATGTTGACCATCTCTGGTGTGGCGCGGCCCTTGAAATGATGAATCTGGCCGGACTGTAACTCGATCCAGTTTTCAAACTCGTACAGCAGCCGCGACTTGCCCACTCCGGCCTCTCCCACAACGGTCACGACGCACGTTTCGGCACTCTCGGTATCGCCCAGAAAATCACCCACCAGGGTCGCATTCCGGAACTCGTTTTGCAGGGTCAGCAACTCGGCATCGCGCCCCACCATGTGGGTCTCAATGCCCTGTACACCACGTGTCGCCATGCGAAAAGCGCGATGCTTGGCCCCTTGGACAATATAAGTTTGCACCAGATCGGATTTGCCCTTGATGCGTATGGGGTCCTGGGGCAGCACGTCAAAGATGCCGCGCACCTGGCGGTAGGTATCGTGTGAGATCAACACGACGCCGACTGGGGCGGCCTTTTCGAGACGGCTGGCGAGATTGACCGCGTCGCCAATGGCGGAGAACTCACCCGTCGTGCCCACGCTGCCCAGCAAGACACGACCCGTGTTGATACCCACACGCAGATGGAGAGGAGATGTGCGCTGTGTCTCTACAAAATCGCGGATTTCTGTCTGCATTGCCAGCGCCGCGCGAATGGCGCGTTCGGGGTCATCCTCGCGTGTCTCGTCCACGCCCCACAGCGCCATCACTGCATCACCGATGTGTTTGTCTATCAAGCCATCGTGCTCGATAATGACTGTGTCAATGCGCTGCCAGAGAGCGTTCATCGTATCACCCACTTCCTCAGCATCCAATGTCTCGGACATTGCCGTAAAGCCAGAGACATCGGCAAAGAGAATGGTGACTTGTTTGCGCCGCTGTTCGGGCAACCTGGCTTGTGCCTCCAATTCGGCTAGTTTTTCGCGCAGCGCGGTGATCGTCGTATCAACGATGGTGTCACCTAACGTGGGGCGCAGACTATCCTGCGCGACAATGGCTTGTTCAAGTTCAGCAATCTGTTCTGTGAGGGGTTTGGATGTTGACTTGGACATGGAATGCTCCTTGAAAGAACTGGCAAGCTATGCGAGACTATTCTCACATTCTTGTAACTCATTTTAGCCTGAAATCGTCCGTTTGCAAAGGGAGAAACGAGCATAAGGGAAAGCAACAGGCTGGGAACCATTTGTGCGCGTTGAACGTCATAAAACAGTATAGGTTGCAAGATCAAGAAAAGTTCTACTATGGGCGAGTCTCAATCTGTCTAACCGAAAGGTTTGAACCCCACATTATTTTCAAAGGAGAATTAGAGATGATCGTATCATATCGTATGCACAAACAGCAAATCACATTTGCCCTGTTCCTCTTTCTACTGCTCATTGTTGCTTGTGGTAGGTTGCCAGCAGATACCAAGGTCGGCGACATACTTGATCATTCCCCTACGGTCATGGCGACTGTTACGGCTACCAAAACCGCTCGCCAGATCACGCAGACAACCACATTGACCATCTCTCCCTCACCTGACCCGACTGCCACAGCCACAGCGACTGTCGCGGTCACCGAGAACGCGCTTCCGGTCACGCAGGCAGCCACGTTACCTGTCACTCCCACCCCGCCTTTGCAAGAAGAACGTGTCCCAACGGTGACGGCTACCTCTTTGCCGCCAGAAGCGGTCTATTCTGAACCCCCAACGCCTTATTGCAGGCCCAGTGAAGCCTGGATGGATATATCCGCTTCAGCTATAACGTTAAAAGTCGGCCAAGTCGTTTCCGTGACACTCTCACTAGTCAGTGGAGATACTACCGACACGAGACTGGGACAGATTGAGTATTTACTGGACATAGAACCACCCAGCACCTTGATCCGGGATAATTTAGATCAGGTGATGCATCCTGTGAGCCTGCTAACAGGAGAATCTGATAAAGCCGAGTTTGTTTTGCAAGCCACAGCACCGGGCCAAGCTGTGCTCACTGGTTCGACCAACTTTGAGATACACGCCATGGATTACTCTTGGGGAAGCTGGTCAGGCTGTAATTCTTGGCCATTGGAGATCGTCATCACACCATAGCTTGTTTTCGTTTATGGGCAGTTGCTGTTTAACGCTAACTTGATATAATAATCATGTTGTCCAACACAAGAAAAGAGCTTGATTTCACGGCACTGGAAACACCGATCTGGACACACGTGCTCTGTTGAACGTCTAAAGCCTGTAAAATGGGAGGTCGCTATGCAGGGTGAGAATAAAACCAAGGATCAACTCGCCAACGAATTGGCCGCTATGCGCCAGCGCGTCACCGAACTGGAGAGAGTCAACCAGGATATGGATGCCTCTACCTATACCATTGTCCACGATCTCAAGCGTCAGCTATCCATCATCCTCGGCTTTTCCAACTTGTTGGAAGAAGACTATACGACCGTCTCCAGAACGGAATTACTCGAGCGTCTTCAAGTCGTCGTCAAGTCTGGGCACAAGATGAACAACATGATCGACGAGTTGATGCTGTTGGTACACGTGCGTGGCGTGTCAAGTCCAGAGATCGCACAGCTAGACATGGGCGATATTGTCACAGAAGCACTGAATCGCCTGACCCACATCATCCAAAAAAAGCAGGCCAAGGTTGTGGTCCCCGATCAATGGCCCAAGACCATCGGTTACGAACCCTGGGTCGAAGAAGTATGGTTCACCTATATCAGTGAGATCTTGCGATACGACGACCATCCGCTGAACGTAGTGATAAGCGCAACAGAGCAAACAGACAAAAATCCACAATTCTGGGTTCGCATTGACGACAGCAATTTCACGCCAGAGCAACGAGCGCACGTTTCACAGATATATGATAACTTTAGACCAGGTCTCGTGCAGTCAATTATGGACAAGCTCAACGGCGAATTTGGTGTTGTCAGAGAGAAAAGCCAAAGCAGTGGGATCTACTTTACGCTACCGAGCGCAAAGTGAGTCCAGAGCTTTTGAGCCCTCGTATCATGTCTACAAAGCCGTCTTTGCGCGATACGTTCCTATTGCGACCTGATATCATATTCCTCAACCATGGTTCTTTTGGTGCATGTCCACATCCGGTCTTTAAAGATTACCAGGCGTGGCAGCTCGAGTTAGAGCGCCAGCCGGTCGAGTTTTTAGGACAACGCTTTGCGGAGCTGATGCACAAGGCCCGACAGGCACTCGGCACGTTCGTCGGGGCGAGTGCCGATGACTTGGTTTACGTCCCCAACGCTACTATGGGGCTCAACACGGTGGCACGTTCGTTACCTCTTGGTGCCGGCGACGAGGTATTGAGCACCGACCACGAGTACGGAGCCTTAGACCGCGCGTGGCGCTTTGTGTGCCGAAAACGAGGGGCACAATATATTCGCCAGCCAGTACCACTGCCGATCAAATCAGAGGACCAAGTTATTCAGGCGATCTGGTCTGGTGTCACTGAGCACACACGCGTGCTCTTTTTGAGCCACATCACATCTCCCACAGCCATCATTTTTCCCGTGACAGAATTGGTGCGTCGCGCACGGGCGGCAGACATCATCACTGTGATTGACGGCGCGCATGTGCCCGGGCAAATTCCATTGGACTTGTCAGCATTGGGCGCGGATTTTTATTCTGGCAATGCACACAAATGGATGCTTTGCCCCAAGGGTTCGGCTTTTCTGTATGCGCGCCGCGAAATGCAGCATCTATTGGAACCACTGGTGGTGAGTTGGGGATGGGAAGCAGAAAGGCCTGGGGATTCACGTTTCATCGACGAACACGAGTACCAGGGAACCAAAGATATTGCCGCGTATTTGGCCGTACCCGCCGCGATCCGCTTTATGGCAGTGCACGATTGGCCAACCGTACAGCGAACGTGTCACGAACTCGTTCGTTATGCACGCCAGCGCATCACAGTCCTGACGGGACTGGAATCCATCACGCCAGATACCCCGGCGTGGTTTGCTCAGATAGCCTCATTCCCACTCCCCCTCTGCGACGCGACTGCACTCAAGCAACGCTTATACACCGAGTTTCACATTGAGGTTCCCATTATCACCTGGAATGATCGCCAGTTCGTGCGTGTGTCGATACAGGCATACAACACACAGACGGACGTGGACGCGTTGGTAGACGCACTCAAAGAGCTGTTGCCATAAACAATAGCCATTCACGAAAAAGAAATGGATAACAAGAAACGTACCCCCTACGCAGGATTCGAACAAGGCCCCATACGTCCACCCAGCGAAGCCCGCAGTTTGCTGATACGTGTGACCAGAAACTGTCCCTGGAATCGCTGCACATTTTGCCCCGTGTACAAAGAGACCAAATTTTCTATACGTCCGGTGGAACACGTCAAGGCGGATATTGACTCGATTCACAAGTGCGTAGAGATTCTGCGGCAAGCGACCGACGAATCGGGGCGCATACACCAGGCCAAGATCAACCAGGCAGCCGAAAACGTCGGGCCAGATGGTTTGCGAGTTTTTGTAACTGCCCTCCACTGGTTTGCCGATGGTATGAGGTCCGTGTTCTTGCAGGATGCCAACAGTCTCATCATCAAACCTGCCGACCTGGTGGAAATCCTGCAACATCTCAAAATGCGCTTTCCGGAGGTGGAAAGAATCACGTCGTATGCCCGGTCTCACACCATTGCCCGGATAAAAGATCAGGACATGAAGGCATTGGGGGATACTGGACTCGATAGGTTACACATCGGCCTCGAGTCTGGCTCCGATCGAGTACTCGAAATGATCCGCAAGGGAGCGACCAAAGAGATACACGTGCAGGCAGGGCGCAAGGTGAAAAAAGCAGGGATCGAACTTTCCGAATACTATATGCCGGGCCTGGGAGGAAAATCCCTCTCTGAAGAACACGCCCTGGAAACCGCCGATGCGCTTAACCAAATCAACCCAGATTTTATACGGCTGAGAACCCTGGCAATCCCGAACCGTTCGCCCTTATCCGAGGAGCACAATGCAGGCCGTTTTGAAAAATGTTCAGACGTTATGGTGGCACAAGAGATACTGACATTCATCGAAAAGCTAAAAGGTATCACCAGCATCGTCAAGAGCGATCACATACTGAACCTCTTTGGCAGCCTTGAAGGCACCCTGCCCCACGATAAAGAGCGTATGGCCGCGATTCCGCGCACCTTTTTGGGCCTGTCCCCAGAACGTCAATGCCTATACCTGGTAGGAAGAAGATTGGGAATCTTTTTCTGCCTGAGCGATATGCAGGACTCGGACAAAATGACTCAGGCCGAACAGGCTTGTCTCGAACTGGGAGTCACTCCGACCAACCTAGACGAGATAACAACTCGACTGACCAAAAGATTTATCTAGAGATCATCCTCCCGCAGGTTTGAGTGCGTTTTGATAAAGAACGCATAGTGATTGAATTCCACTTTACTGTTAGATTTGAAGCCAATCAAGCTGCCGACTATTACACGGGGGGCCAAGTTGATAAAGCAAGCAGACGAACAACTAAACCGGCCCGCACTGCGTGGGTCGGTGCCAATCTGGATCTGGGCAGTGGTCGGATTGGTGACTGTGGTGTTGTTCATAGTTGTGGGCCAGTTGGTATTTGCCCCAAACGATACCCAAACCCGCCCCGCCGACGACATGATGATGGTCCATGTTCCAGCAGGCGAGTTCAAGATGGGCAGCGACGAGGACGATCCCGATGCAGAGAGTGACGAGTCCCCTCGCCACACCGTTGCGCTGGATGGTTTTTGGATCGACCGCACCGAAGTGACCAACGGACAGTATGCGCTCTGCGTGGCAGACGGCGCGTGCATAGAATCGGCTGCGGCACATCCGACGTATCAAAAGTTGTACGACGCCAAGTACAACGGAGACGACTATCCCGTGGCGGGCATTTACTGGAGTGACGCGGTGAATTATTGTGCCTGGGCCGGGGCGCAGCTGCCAACGGAGGCAGAGTGGGAATACGCGGCACGCGGCCCAAAGGGATTCATCTATCCCTGGGGCAACGACGCGCCGACCTGCGATCTGGTCCAGTTCCGCGAGTGCCCAGAGGGCAAGATGCCGGCGGGCAGCCATCCGGCGGGCGCTAGTTGGTGCGGCGCATTGGATATGGCAGGCAACGTGTGGGAGTGGGTGGATGGCGAGTATACACAAGACTATGGCGTTCCTTCGCCCTCTGAGAATACCGAATCTTCCTCAAGGGTAGTTCGGGTGTTGCGTGGAGGCAGTTGGCGCCAGATTCCGCGGTATATCCGAGCAGCCGAGCGCACAGCCCGGCGCTCGCTCTATCGCATCCACGATGTGGGGTTTCGGTGCGCGGGTTCATCCAGTGAGTAAGGTAGTTGCCTGTCGGAAAGCGCCCTCTGGCGAGAGCGAGCTATATAGTTCACTTGCGAAAAAGCCGCAAACAGAATATACTGGCAAAAGACACCCTCATACAAAAGGACCATAGTCAATGCCCGAACCTATCCATCTCGGTAAATACGCAATCCTCGAAGAAATCGATCGTGGCGGCTTTGCCGTGATCTACAATTTGAACAAAAACTTGACAGTGATATGAACACAAAACCCAATCGCAATCCGTTACAAAAAGTATGGTCCCAGGCAGCAGCGCTCGCCGAGCGTACCCCAGAAACGCGCAACCGGTACGTAGACTTTTTGCGAGCAGTGTCGATCATGATGGTCATCGCTGGCCACTGGCTGGTTGTGGCCCCATACGTGGAGGGGGGAGAGCTGGTTTCCGCCGACATCCTCTCCCGTATGCCGTGGACTCAGTATCTCTCATGGGTCTTTCAGGTGATGCCAGTTTTCTTTATTGTCGGTGGATTTTCCAACGGGATATCCTGGAAATCGGCCCAGAGACGCCAACAAGAGTATGGCGTCTGGCTTTCGGCCCGGCTGCACCGCCTGGTACGCCCTCTCTTGCCATTGATTGTCCTGTGGACGGTGGTTGCCGCGGTCGCGCACATTTTGGGAGTCGATCCAGATTTGATACAGGCGGCCTCCCAGTTCGCGCTCTTGCCCACCTGGTTCCTGGTGGTCTATACCGTCGTGGTGATTCTCGCCCCGGCTACCCACGCAATGTGGGAACGTTGGAGGATTGGGTCGTTTTGGATGTTCGCTATCTGCGCCATATTGGTCGACATCGTGGTCTTTGCCACCGGTTACCAGGCAGTTGGTTGGATCAATTACTTTTTCATCTGGCTGGCCGTCCACCAATTGGGATATGCGTGGCAAGATGGGCAACTCGCTGGTCCACGCAACAGCCTGCCCTGGGCAATCGGCGGCTTGCTGGTGCTGATTGGCCTGGTAAAGTTCGGCCCGTACCCGCTGAGCATGGTCACCGTGCCAGGTGAAGAGATAAGCAACACTCTGCCACCTAACCTGACAATGCTCGCCCTGGGCGTTTTCCAAGGCGGGGTACTGCTCTCTCTCGAAACCCCGCTGCGACGATGGCTGGAAAACAAGCGCCTTTGGACCGCAATCGTACTCGTGAATGGGATGATCATGACGATTTTCCTGTGGCATATTACCGCAATGACGTTTGTCTCTGGCCTGGCGTTGGCCCTGGGCGGTGTCGGCCTTACGATGCTGCCGGGCAGCACGGTTTGGTGGGTTACGAGACCGGTGTGGTTAACGATCCTGATCGGCGCACTGATGATCTTTGTGTTCACCTTTGCCCGTTTCGAGCGTCCTAGCAAAAGGTCTGCCAAGACCACCACCGCTCTGGTGCAATTGATCATTGGAGCCGTCCTGATCTGCACCGGCCTGGCCTTTCTCTCCCTTGACGGTGTTAGCGGAGATGGATGGCTGGGGCTGCGCGTGGGGGTGCTGCTAACGACATTTGTGGGTTTTAGCGTGTTAGAATTCAGTTCGTCTGACAATCTTTTTCGATCACGTTGATGTGTTGATTTTCTTTTCGATCATTGCCCCAACGCAGCTTGCACCGCTGCACCTGCGTCAATGAACCCACATCCGTACACGTTGTTGGGGACGCCGGTCACATCGCCGCAGGCGCAAACCGAATCGGAAAACAGCGATCCCAACATCCCTTCTGGTACTTGATCCTCAACCGTACAGACGCTGTCCACCGGCCTGGGATTGGCTGTCTGGCAAATCAGTGATTCCGTGGCGTCAATATCGCCAATAAGAGACGGCTCAGCCGACCACAAGAGCGCCACCAACCCAACTACGTGCGGCCCGGCCATTGAGGTACCTGGATAGTAAGCGTATCCATTACCAGGCACGCTGGAACGGACAGATTCCCCCGGCGCAGTGACGTCAGGCTTGACCAAACCCTCTACCGGTCCCCGGCTGCTAAAGTTGACAATGTCCCCGCCGTTGCTCGTCGCGCCCACGGCAAAAACGGCGTCATAGTTGGTGGGCGGTGTGGACGCTGTTTCGCAGCCGGGTCCATCGTTGCCCGCGCTGACGACCATCATGATTCCCGCCGCCCGCAGTGCCTCGACGGCGGTTTCGAACGTATCAGTGGAACAGCCCTCCCAGTACGGACATCCCCAAGAGTTGTTGATCACGTGGGGAGCCATTCGCACGTCTCCATCGGTAAAGGGATCGCCCCCAACAGGATACGGGGCGATAAAAAACTCCATACACTCGGTGTAGGAAGCAGGATTGCCATATCCCCGCCGCATATTGCGGCAACCGATCCACCGAGCGCCCGGCGCAACCCCCGTGCGATTGCGTCCGCCATCGTCGCCCAGTACGGTACCCATCGTATGTGTGCCGTGGGCACCATCGTCGAAAGGAACGGGGGTATCATTCCAAGCGTCGTGCCAATTGTAATCGTGGCTGGCATTCTGACCGTCCCAGCCGCGATAATGGGGCTTGAGCACCGGGTGGGTCCAGTCGTAGCCCGTGTCTTGCCCGCCAACGATGATGCCGTCTCCCGTCACTCCCAATGCCCAGGCGTCGTCGGCGTGGATGCCCGTCAGGTTTGCCTGTATCCCCGATATTGGCTCATTAACCAACACATCGGGGATGGGAATGGGATATGCGTACTCTCGCGTGTTGGGGTTCAAAATCACCCGTGCCACGCCGCTCTGCTTCTCAAAGCGGCGCACCAGCCAACGGCGGCCATCCACGCGGATCATGTTGGTGATGTAATACGGGCGATAGGGAACGCCCAACGCGTCCAGTTCGGCGCGCAGCGGCGCTTGCGTCCGTTCAGCGGTCTCGACCAGTGTTTCGTAGACGTATTCCAGCCGTGCTTCCCGGCTGGGGATGGTGTGCGCCGTGCTCAAATCGGCTTGCTCCTCCAGGATGATGAGGAAACCGTCGTTGGTGAAACCTGGGTTACCAGCAAAGACATACAACCCACCCCACACACACCACGCCAATAGTGCGGCCAGC
This sequence comes from Chloroflexota bacterium, assembly GCA_024232355.1. Next base: position 109,699 of record JAAEPW010000350.1, read on the forward strand.
GCGGCCGCAGTCAACGACGCCCATACAGGTACCGACAGACGACCACGGAGAGCTTGCAACAATTGCCGCATACCGAACAATATGATATCAATTATCCCCACGGTTACGATGGTGATGACATTACTGAGCACATGCTGTAGCTCCATCATGCCCCCTTGCGCGAGAACGTCGCGGGGGTCTACGAACAAAAGGGGGACAGCGCGGTAACAAAACAAGACCGGCAGCAGGGGGTAAACGCTGCCGCCATTTCCCCGAAAGCGCAGTTTGGTGAACAGAGAGGCCAACGGCAGCAAAAAAATGCCGTTCAACAATGCGCCCCAATCGCCCGAGGGAATCACGTTGGCAACGATAAATGCCCCGTAGAGCAGGTTCAACGTCAACGCCGCTCTCCGGCGATGGACAAAAGTAATAGTCAGCAAACGGAAAACCACGCCCCAGAAAATCAACACTTGAGGGATCACTTTGGCCAGCGTCTGAAAAATCAAGCTCAGACTAGTGAGACTGTCGCCCAGTGCGCCGGTTATGGGCCACGAAACGGTCACCAACGCCGCCACAGCCAGGGCGATCAGCAAAGTGGTCAGGTCAAAACGGTCCAGCCCCAGCCACGCACTGATTCGAAGGGATGGTGCTGGGGGTAAATGGGAAATCTCTATCAGGCGTGGCGCTATCCAGGCGACAAACAGCGTGTAGGGGACGAGCACGACCAGCCACAGCACAGCGGCCCAACCGTCCTCACCGTAGAGAGCAAGTGTAACACCCTCGGAAAACACGGCCTGCACCGCTGCATCGAGCAAGAGATAACCGGTGACAATCAAAAGTCCCACGGAAACGGCAGCGACCGTCTCCCAGCCCGCCCGGCGGCGCGCGAATAACATCGTCCCCACAAAAAGCAGCAGCAACAATACACCGGTAGCGACGATGACGGCGGCAGATATCAGACCCGGTGCGGCTACCCCATCCAGCATCTCGCTCAGCCCAAACATCGCGCCAACCGGTACCGCACTCAACCACGCAAGCAAAGCGACGATCACAATCGCTTGGCCGCAGCCAGTTTCCCTTGCCCGAGCACTCTGATCCATAGCCCCTCCGCTGAAGTCAGACCAACAACAATAACAAAATCGGTGATAGATTGCAGGCCCCAAAAAGAATCACCAAGCATAAAAGCCCAGCAATGATCATCATAACCCACGATTTTTTCACGATCAGATAGACGGTGTTGATAATGATCGACAAGGCTCCGGTCGATAACAACAGAATCGCCATTACCAGCAATCCGGGAACCGGGGTTGCACCGGGCTCATTGTCCACGCGCCAGAACAAGAGATAAACAGCGATAGAAAATAATACAAACATCCATCCTACGGCCAGCAAAAATGCGCTCAATGCCTCTTTGATTTCCACTTTTTTCTTCGTTTCCATTGCTCCCCCTTGCAAGTTACTCAGCCTGAATACTCATTATAGCACGAAATCCCCGAAACACGGCACTTGTTCGGGACGCATACGAACCAGAGTTTGTCCAAATCACAAAAACACCTATACTACTCTGGACACAAATAGGAGGGCATATGAAAGCTCTATGCTATATTAATGGTCGCATACAATCCGTAAGTGATGCCTCGATTGGCGTTGTCGACTTGGGTTTACAACGAGGTTATGGCGTATTTGACTTTGGACGTACGTATCACGGCAAACTTTTCCACTTGGGCGATAATCTCGCGCGATTCCGTCGTTCGGCATCTGAATTACATCTCAAGCCCCCCGTCTCTGATAAGGAGATCACAGAAATCGTCGAGCAATTGATCAGAGGAAGCAATCTCAAGACGCCAGCCGTGCGGCTCATATTGACCGGCGGATATTCTTATGCCTCACCTGCGCTTGAGCGCCCAAACCTTATCATAATCGCCGAAGAACTCCCCACCTATCCGAATGATGTTTACACACAAGGCGCCAAGCTAATTACGATTCAATATCAGCGCGAATTGCCCCACATCAAGTCGATCAACTATCTCAACGCGATCCGGCTCGATCCACTCAAGCGAAAAAAGAAAGCCTTTGACATTCTCTATCACTCGCAGCATGGGGTCACCGAATGTCCACGGAATAACTTTTTTATTTTCCGGGGAGACACTTTGGTCACGCCTCAAGATCACGTGCTTTACGGTATCACGAGAAAGCTCGTTTTGCAGCTCGCCAGAGACCAGTTCTTCATAGAAGAGCGGCCAATCAGTCTCAATGAACTTGAAGCCGCCGACGAGGCGTTCGTCACATCGACCAGCAAGTGCGTGATTCCCATTGTTCGGATCAACAATTTTGATATCGGCAGCGGATCAGTGGGAACACACACGAAAACGATCATGAGGCTTTTCGCCAACTATGCAGACAATTACCGAGGAAAAGAGTAATGATTAGCAAAACACCAAGTATACACGAACAAGCGACTGTGGTCATCGCGCACGATCACACAATGTACGGTCTTGCTGCCCGGAGGAGTCGGGGAGAGCAAGCGGTATTTTCCAAGCACTATGCTCCTTTGATCCGTCAGGGGGGTGTCAATGCAATTGGTTGGGTTGTTGGAGGTGATCCGCCTCTCTTTGGGGTTGAAATTGCTGATGCCTGGTGGGGGTCTCTGACACTCTTGGACATGTTGTGGCAAGAAGCAGAAGAAAGCCACGACACGCTGGCGATCTGTTTGAATTGTCAGGATATTGATGAGGCTGTGGCAAAGGGCAAGATCGCCGTACTCGTGACAATGGAAGGCGGATTGGCTCTAGATAAAGGTCCTCATCCCGAGTCTTTGGTCAATCTGCGGACGTTGTACCGGTTAGGGTTGCGGAGTCTCCAATTTGTGGGTCAAGGTTGGAACTTGCTGACGGATGCGAGAGGCAAAGAGCGGCCCAGCAAGGGATTGACCCAGTTCGGCAAGGATACCGTCCAAGAAATGAACCGCCTGGGAATGGTAATAGATATGGCTCATATACCAGACCCTGATCCATTGTTCTGGGACGTAATCGAGATCAGTCAGGACCCGATTATCGACTCTCATCGCTGTGTCAGAGGAGCGACTGACATCCCCAGGAATATCAGTGATGAACGGATCAAGGCAATCGCAGAAAAAGGCGGTGTGATTGGGCTGCAATTCTTTTCTTCGACGCTGGCAAGCGAGACAGGCGATCGAGCAACCGTAGATGATCTGATTCGGCATATCGATCACATCGTAAAAGTAGCCGGGGTCGAGTATGTGTGTCTAGGACCAGACTTTTTGGAGCCCGAGTTGATCGATCGAGATCCAGAACACTATGCCTATGGAATTGATGAAATCACCAAATTGCCTCGTGTGACGGAAGCGCTTGTCAGATATGGCTATTCGGACACCGCTATTCGAAAAATCTTGGGCGAAAACTTGCTTCGCGTCTACAGACAAGTCATTGGTTGATTTGAACTCGGCGTAACACAAGACACGTTTCACACGTAAATGTCCAACGTGTCCCGCAGCATCGTCGCCGCGGATGGGATAGGGTTCTGCTCGTCGATGATGGTGGTGATGGTACCATAGATGTCGGTGTCGAACACGACGCCCATCTGCTTGCGCCCTAACCGCCCCAAGGGATGATCTGGGGGCAGGGGCACCGGTGCCACGGAAAGGGCATACGCCCCATCAGAATCCCGTTCGGCCCGGGCCAACAATCGATAACGCTCACCCCGTTCCCGCGCCGCGCGCAGCACGTCCGTGTTCAGGGTGGTTACGCCCGTCATTACCACGTCTTCCATGCGGGCTGCGTGATCCAGGGAAGAATTGGCCATAATGACTAGCTTGGCGGCGGCATCCCATCCTTCCAGATCCCACAAACCATCCCCCTCCAACGCCCCGGTTTGATGAGCGCGCTCTCGGGCCTCACTCCAGGACAAACCATCGGCCAACAGATCCATCACGTATCCGGTGCTCAGATTGGGCACGGCTTCCAGACGATGAATCACTGCCCCGCGCAAATCGCGCTGCCCGATGTTGAGCGCGGGCAGACCGCCAGCCACGGTTCCATCAAAACGCAGTTGCACGTTATGCGTCTGGGCCAGATCGTGCAACTCTTGGTACGCGACGACCAATGGCCCCTTGTTGGGCGTCACCACGTGCATCCCTCGTTTCATAGCTGTGCGGATACAAGTCAACCCAGGTTCAGCTCCTTGGTCCAAATTGACCGACGATGCCTCCAGCAGCAGATCGGCTTTGGCAGTGGTGACCAGTTCTAGAGCTTGCAACCCGTATGCACCGACACCCGGATAATCAGCGATGGTCCCACCTGCTTGCTTGATACTGGCTACTTTGTCTAAAGCCAGTCCCATCACTGGATCGTAGGCTGCGCCGCGACTGTCGGCGGCCCCTATCAGGCGCAGGTCCAGCTTGTAGCGGCGACGTAGAAATGTCTCTTTTTCTAGCAAGATCTCGCAAAAACGGCGTCCCAGATTTCCCAAGCCAACCAACAAAAAACGAACCGTGTGCATAATGTGCCCTCCAATAAACAGTGAATGATCCAAGTATAATCCTAGAACATTTTTAGAGCAAACGCACGTGCGCGTCTACAGAGACTTGGGATTTGGCGACTCGTGAGGTATAATCGAACTAAATCTCAGTGGATGACAACGATGTATAATTTCGATTCGACAGAACCAACCGGGGGCAAACTCGCGGCTCAGATCCTGATCTGGGGTGGTGTGTTGTTGCTGATCGTGGGAGGATTTTTGACTTTTCCTTACATCAGTTCCCGTATGACAACCTTTCCTTCCACGTCAACGCCCGCGCCATCTCCCTCCCCCTCCCTAGTTCCTTCTCCCACCGTCACCTACATCATTCCCACAAACCCTCCCACTCTTGCACCCGCGTTTACCTCCACTCCCATCCCAACGCCTACCCCCACCCAACCTCCAACGCCCACACCTGCCCCACCAGCCCCCGCCCCGCCCACTCGAATCATTATTTCATCTATTGACGTGGATGCTCCCGTCTCCCCCGTCTCTTGGCAGACGATAGAGGTGGACGGCAAAGATCAAGCCGCGTGGGAAGTGCTAGACATGTACGCGGCTGGATGGCACGAGTCATCCGCGCCATTGGGCATGCCCGGCAATACAGTTCTCAATGGCCACAATACCACCTATGGCGAGGTCTTTCGTGACCTGTACACATTGAATGCCGGAGACGAAATCGTCGTCTATGCGGACGACAAACCACATACGTTTGCTGTTACCGAGGTACTGATCTTGCCTGAAGCAGGCCAGCCATTGGATGTGCGCATCGAAAACGCCCGCTACATTTTGCCTACCGACGACGAAAGACTGACCCTCGTGACGTGCCATCCCTATGGCAGCCTACAGAATAGGCTGATCGTCATTGCTCACTCGAACAGTGAATAACGAATTGAGGAAAAAGATAAACATGACACTTGACTCTCCCACCCTACTAGACTTTCCCTTTATCACTCGCGTGCGACGCAACCACGCACTAGAGCACGCAACCATCCAAGTACTCAGCGAGCGCCTCCACGACCTCAGACTGCTGGGGCGTGCCTCACTGTGGGGATACTTTATCTATGGCGACATCCCCACCGAGGCAGTGATTTCTGCCGCTCAAGAAGGACTGCAAAGGCTGCGAGCTGGTCAGCGACAGATGGCCATTCACCCCAACTGCGGCACCAACCTCGCCGTCGCCGGGGTTCTGGCTGGGTTGGGCGCTTTTCTGGCCCTCGGCGGCTTGTCCTCCAATCGAGATAAAAGCTTTTGGGATCGCCTCGCCCGTCTGCCGCTCGCCTTTACCGCTGCGACGATGGGCATCATTGTGGCAAAACCACTTGGCCCCACGATCCAAGCCCGTGTAACCACCCAAGCCAACGTTGGCGATATGCGCATTGTTGGTGTGACGCGAGAGACAAAAGCCGGCATCATTGTTCATCATGTCCGTACCGAGGGATAAATGGCCAAGCCCGCTCCCACCTTTTACGTGTTTCACGGCCCAGACGAATTTACCCGCGCCGAGACTCTGGCTGATTTCAAGCGCCGGCTTGGTCCGCCCGACACCGTTGATCTGAACACGACCCACCTTGATGGAAAAAGGCTCACGCTGGCCGAACTACGCCACGTCTGCGACGCGATTCCCTTCCTGGCCAAAAAACGCCTCATCATCGTCAATGGTCTGTTGACGCGGCTTGCTTCCCGAAAAGGCAAAGAGATCGCCACAGCCCAAAAAGAATTCCTGGCGGCCCTGGCTGATTACGTCCCTCGCCTGCCCGAGACGACCCGGTTGGTCTTTGTCGAGAACAAATCACTGCCTGCCAAACACCCCATCCTCCAACTGACCCAGCAGGAAGAGCGAGGATTTGCCAAAGCGTTCGCCCCTCCCAAAGACCACGCGCTGCCCGGGTGGGTCAAAGCGCGCGTCCGAAAGCATAGCGGCGAGATCGAATCCCAGGCCGCCCACCAACTCGCCACCGTCGTCGGTGCCGACCTGCGACTGCTCGACCAGGAAATCATCAAATTGGTCACATACACCAACGCCGAGCGCCCTATCACACCAGCCGACGTAGACGCCCTGGTGCCATACGCCCAGACCGCCATCGTCTTTGATATGGTAGATGCCCTGGGCCGCCGGGATGGTCGCACTGCCTCGCAAACGCTCCATAGCCTGCTGGATGCCGGCGAGCACCCGATGGGACTCTTGGCGATGGTCGCGCGCCAATTCCGGCTCTTGATCCAGGTCAAAGAGTTAAAGACACAGGGGCTCACCTCACAACAGGCTGCCAAAACACTCAAATTACACCCTTTCCCGACAGGCAAACTCTATAACCAGGCCAATCACTTTAGTGCCGAACAACTGGAGACCGTGTATCGTCATCTGCTGGACACGGACGTGGACATCAAGACCGGCAAGATCGAGCCAGAGGTAGCCCTCGATCTGTTGGTGGCAGGGTTAGCAGCAACGGAAACGTGATGAGCAAGAAAAAACAAACGAGAGAGCGCCATTTATAGCGCTCCCTCGTTTGCCGCTCGCCCACGAAAGGACAAGGTAACGATTTATAATTGAACGAACGATCAATTCTGTGTGGGTTTTACCTTTCTTCGTGAGCGTTGCTTTTCCTCTCGTCCTACCCAAAAGTGATGCCGCAGCACGGTTGGTCGTGACGACACGCGCACTTGGCCCACCTGTTGTACCTTGCCGTTGCCATTACCGTTCAACGCTGAGGAATGAACATAACAAATATCAGGAACCGTGCCAAATTTTTGCTTGTACCTCCGCGCTGCACGTTTGATCTTTTCAGACAAGTCGTGTCCTGGATTATCATCGTACCACAGTAACCCTTCTTTCATTGTCAACCTCCCAATCTATGCCACTTTGCGCTGCATATGCCAGGTGTTGTGCCGCACGTTCTGGTACACTTCGAACGTCCCCTCTCGACAGCACACCCGAAAGCGATGCTGTTCGACCCGGCCGCCACGTCCACGGCGTGAGATTGTCCAACACCGTTCCACGGCGCGCACGCGATACTTGTGTCCGCGCCAAACAAAGGTCTTGGGGAAATAGCCGTGCTTTCGCTCCCGCATATCGATGGATTCGGCACCACGACGGCGGCGCTTTTTTGCTCCACGTTTCGACCGAGAACCTCGCATCACATCAAGAATGACGCCCATAATAATTTACCTCCTCTGCATCAAGTTGCTGTGCTTCTTGTGCTCCTCCAACCACTGTGAATTGCCGCTGCATCGGCGCGTTCATTGAGGGAGAGAGTGTGCTCAAATCACCAGGCCACTGCTGCCCACCTGACGGCGCGACTACAACCACCGGTGGATACATCCCATGTTGCATACTTTGCTGGGCAGGTAAATGAACGCGCGGCTCGTTGTATCGACGGCTGACAGCGATGACGAGCAGACTGGTCGGGATAGCGGCTCCCACCCCACAAACCGCCCCGGCCAACACTGCCATCGCCTCATCGCTCAAACGATTACCGATGACTAACGCCAACGTCACGGCAAAGGCCGTTGCCGCCAGCCCAATAAAGATTTTGATACGATTCCAATCGTTATTGTGATTTCGTCTCTCATCCATCGTCTATGCCCCTTTTCGAAATACGTCCGCCAGCCAGTCTACCGGCCGGGGTAAGGCCATCTGACGAGATGAAACCAAGGAGGGAACCGCGGACAAAACCTCACCCGTTCCACGGTCCACCTTCCAACCATTACTATTTCCCAGGCCTATTACGACATCTCGAATCTCGGTTGGCGAGACGTGGGCTGCCTGAAAACGCATCACCCGACCTTCGGCCACAGCCAAAAAGTCTCCCCGCCCCATCAATCGTTCGGCTCCCGTGCCGCTCCATCCGGTAGCGGTGCGCGCATCCTCGACACTGGTTACACGTCCGACCAACCGCACCGGAAAATTTGCCTTGACCAAGGGACCCAGCACTGCTGTCGTGGGCTTTTGTGTGGCAGCGACAATGTGGATGCCAGCCTCACGTCCGCGTTGCGTGAGTCGAGTCAGCGACCGCTGCACATCTTTTCCCCCTACCATCAGTAGGTCGGCCAATTCATCAATGACCACCACCACGCTTGGCCTAACCGGGGCTGAAGTGTATGGACGTCTGCCCATTTTCCCATTTCTGCCCGTTCGTCCGTCGCCGCTGCGCATCTCCATCAAGCGCACCAAACTTTGGAGCACCTCGGCCATCTCCTCTACCTTCCAAATGACCGGACGTGCCAGGTGAGGCAGATCTTCAAAGAGACGGAAAGCGTGCCCCTTGGGATCTATCAACACCAGCGACATCCCTCCGTCTCCCCCTCTGTGTTGTGCTGGAGAGTTGGCCATCGCCAGGCTCAGAATCATCGTTTGAAGAAGCATCGTCTTCCCTGAACCAGTCGTTCCGGCCACCAAGATGTGGGCCACGTCGGGAGAGGACAAACGGATAAGTAGAGGTGTACCATCTTCTGCTAGACCCAAGACCGCGGTGGTGGGAGGAATGGGCGGTTGGCTGGCTCGTTGGTTGGCTGGCTGATCGTCTAGTCGATGGAACAGGGGTAAAAAGCGTACCGGTTTGGGGTCTTCCCGGGGCACCTCGACAGCTACTGCAGCTCCACGTCGAGACACCCGGCAATTGGATGCATTGAGAGCCGCAGCCATTTCTTCACTCAGGTTTTTGATCTTGGAAATCTTGGCTCCCACAGCAGGCAAAACCTGGAACCGCACCCAACGTGGTGTTACGGTGCCTCCAGTCACCCGCGCGGGCACTTTGTTGAATGCCAATACTGTCTCGATTCTGTTTGCTTGGAATTCTAATCTCTTTCGCATTATTGGTTATCCCAACCCTTGTTTATGAACAAATGTTCTGATTACATCATACCAGAACACCTGTTCTACGTCAAGCAAAATTATCCCAAATCCACTTGGGATAAAGCAAAGAGGCCCAGCCTTATGGCTGAGCCCCTGGGTCTTGGTTATAAGATTGTCTACAATTGCCTAATGCAATTGCCGGATTACCATCACGACCTTGCCCTGCACCTCGACCAAGCGGGGATCATTGACATAGATCGGTACCATCGTCGGGTTGGCCGGTTGGAGCCGCACTCGCCCTCCCGCTTCCTGATAAAAGTGTTTGAGCGTCACTTCTTCACGTTCTCTCAGCCATACTGCTGCCATCTCGCCATTCTCAACTCGCTGCTGGTGACGCATCACAACGATGTCGCCATCGTTCACCAGTGCGTCTATCATTGAGTCTCCCTGCACTTGCAGAGCATACAGTCCTTTGGGATCTCCAAGAATGTCGCGGGTCAACTCGATGGTTTCGTCTCCCATCAGTGGGAAATCACTGGCGGGAATCGGGATAGGAGCACCGGCCACAATACGCCCCAACACCGGCAATTGAACCACAGCTTCTGGCGCGATCTGTGTTTGGGGTGTGGCAGCCAGCTTTAGACCGCGAGACACCTCTTTGTCGCGACTGATATAGCCCCTTTCTTCCAATCGTCGTAGGTTATAGCTGACGACAGACGTAGAGCTGATACCGGCAGCCGCACCAATCTCACGGATGGATGGTGGATAACCATTATCATCAATGTATTCGCTGAGAAACTCGAGAATTTTCTCCTGTCTTTCCGAGAGACGCTTTTCCATCTTGGCCTCCTCACTCGCAATTTTGCATCAAAAACCTTTTAAATCAACTCTATTATACACGAACATACGTTCTATGTCAAGGGGGAAATTTTGGGATATGCCGGGGCAGCAAATTACTCATCCGCTGCAACAATCCGCTCGACAGTAGCATAGACACGAAAGCTGCGCCGTCGCGTGTAACCGATCAACGTGATACCCCAAGCCTGTGCCAGTTGGACAGAAAGTGAAGTCGGCGAGGTGCGCGAAATGACAATGGGAATGCCCATCCGGGCCACCTTGTTTATCATCTCGGAACTGACACGCCCGCTGGTAAGCAGAATACGATCTCGCATCGATTGACCTTGCCGCAGACAAATGCCAGTGATCTTGTCGAGCGCGTTATGACGGCCAATATCTTCTGCGGCAAACAACAATGTTTCTCCCTCGGCCAAGGCCGCAATGTGAATGCCCCCGGTCCGGTTGTAGAGTGCGGCAGCATTCGAGAGTTCTTTTGCCAAACGTGCCACCCGCTGTGGTGTGATGCTCACGTTTGATTCGATCCGGTGGTGTGTGCTGGACACGTCATCAAAGGTAGTGCCGCCAGAACAGCCGGATGTGACAATGCGCAGTTGCGGGACCTCAATATCGTGCTCGAGCCAGATGTCTACGCATCGTTCTCCGCCACACAACTCGATGACGGCTACGTCGTCCATTCCTTCGATGAGCTTTTCGTTAAAGAGGAAACCTAGCGCCAGTTCCTCCAACTGAACCGGCGTGCACATCATGTTGACCAATGGCTGGCCGTTCACATAGAGCGTAACCAACTCTTCCACTGGCACGACGCCCTGCACGGGTCGGGAATCGGTATCATAATAGCCGGTGTAGGTGACGGGGTATGAACCGGTGTCAGTCATTCAATTCCTCCAATTGAGTCAGTGGTTTGGCATAGACGTGATTGTGATGCAAAAATGGCTCCTCGGCGGTCAACGATTTGTAACAGACCTGTGCGGCAGCCTTACACCCACCCTGGCAAGTATCGCGCAGCGCACACGGGGCACATAACGCGGGAACCGCCTCGACAAACTCACACATTCGCTCCGGCGCGATCAGATCGGCAAAAGGTTCATCTAGCAGATTACCCAGAACGGTGGGGGTGTGATTGCAGGGGCGAAGATTACCCAAGGGATCGAGGGTATAGTAGGCGCGATCGGTCCCGGCGGCGCAAAAGCCAAAGTTGAGGTTAGGGTAGGCGTCGGTTTCGATCAGGCAGGGCTGGATAGGAATAGAGCAAGAGATGGGAAAGTTAAACTCGGCGGCAGCAGCATTGGCAATGTCCAACGCCTGGCGCATTTCGTCAAGCGTCGGCAAAAGCTCAGCCAGACGAGTCCGCCCGCGGCCACCGGGGTTGAAACGATTGAGCATCATTCCCCGCGAACCAAAAGCGAAAGCCAGCTTGATGGTATCGTACAGGTCGGGCAAGTTGAGCCGCGTGGCGACAAAAACGGCCACGAACTGCCCGTGATGGTAGCGGATGTGAGCCATCGCGGCCAACACGGCGTCGAAAGCACCAGGGGATCCGGAAAGACGGTCATGAACCTCGCGCTGGCGGCTGAGAAGTGGGAGTTCAAAAAGCCCCACGCCACGGTCGAGCGCATCCACGACCCTGGGTTCGGTCAGCAACCGGCCGTTGCTGATGATGGTCGTCATCACGTCCCGCTCGTAAAGTAGATCGAGGATTTGGAACAGGTCTTTTCGCACGAACGGCTCGCCGCCAGTGAGGGTGACGTGTCGGCAGCGGGTTTCATCGAGGGCTTTGTTCAACAGCGCGAGGGTCTGGACAGTGTCCAGTTCGCCATAGGGATAGTTGGACGGTTGCCCCTGAGCATCGGGGAGCCATGCGTTATAGCAATGAAGACAGGTGTGGTTACAGCGCTGGGTGGTCTCAAAGATAAGAGTTTGGAGATGAGGGCGAGGATCGGTCACTCTGTGCTCTCCAACAGCAATTCAACTAGAAAACGGGCCGCTTTAGCCGCCTCGAAAGATATCTCAATGTCGAATTCGTCAAAGGTGGGGAATGTGTACGAGTCGCTTGTGATATTTTCTAGTTCTTGGGATAGTGTCCAAGTCTCCTCATTAGATAGATGTGCGGGTGAAATCACCCGTTCTAGACCCGCGTTGGTTGCCGCATAAAAAGCGCTCATAAAGGCAATGTCCTGCTCGAGCGCTGCATGGGCTTGTGCGACAGCCTCTGGAGAGATGTCACCGCTGGCACTCATCTCGGCCAGCAAGTTGGCTTGATTCTTTAGTTTGTCAGCACTGAAAAACGTATAATTTGTCAGGATGTGCCCTATGGTCTCGTATGGTTCGGGAGTAGGGTTCGGCATCGGTGAGGGAGTGGGTGTATAGCAAATGTTAACACGCCGGTGGCCCGAGAACCACGCGCTGTAGGCGGCTGCGGCAAAGGCGATCTGCACCTGTTCGGCCACGTCGGCGTCTAGTTCACCAACGGCAACCAGTTCGTTGAGGACAGCTTGATGGTTCGCGATAAATTCATCTCGTACGGTACTGCCTTGGCCATCATAGCTCTGTGCCTGCTGTGTGATCCAATCGAGCTGTAGCCAGTAGTCGCGCAAGCGATCTCGAAGCAAGGTGGTCGGTGCAACGGTTGGAGTGGGAATAGACGCACAACGAGCCGCAATGAGTGAGGCCAACGTCACACCAAATTGCTTGATGAATTGGCGGCGAGTAGGGGACGTTGGGTCGGGTTTCCCGTCCATCTAGTTCTCCAACAGCAATTCAACCAGGAAACGCGCCGCTTTAACAGCCTCTGGCGTGACCTCTAGCTCAAGTTCATCAAAAGCGGGAAATGCGTAACTGTCGTCAGCGGCGGCCATCAGTTCGTCGTACAGCGCCTGGGTTTCTGCGCTAGAAAGGTTGAGAAAAGCAATGTCTCGCTCAATGGCAGCCTGGGCTTGTGCTACAGTGTTTGGGTCGAGGTCGCCGCTTTCGGACATCTCGGTCAAGAGTTCGGACTGCTGGGCCAGTTGGTTGCTGCTAGTTGGCTTATAGTCTATCATCACCGGTTCGTAACAGGTGATAGGAGCATTGGATCGCCAGACGTGGTACGCGGCCGCATCAAAGGCGGTCTGCACCTGGCCTGCCACGTCTGCATCCAGTTCCCCGCTGGCTACCAGTTCATCGAGAGCAGCCTGGTGGTCGGCGACGAGTTGGTTCAAAGCCTGCTCGCCCCGCTCATAATCGTCCCAGTCCTGTGTCTTTTGCGCCAACCAGTCGAGCCCCATCCAACTCTGACGCACGCGCTCTTGGGAAGAGTCGCCTTTGCTCCCAGTAAATCCATCCTCACCTATCGGGCAGATGCAGCGAGCCATCGCCAACGAGGCAAAGGCGACGCCCACATTCTTGATAAACTCGCGACGTGTAGGAGCCATTGTTTCCTCCTTTACGACTGCTCTCTCAACAACAATTCAACCAAGAAACGGGCTGCCTGGGCTGCCTCTGGGCTGACCTCTACATCGTCAGAGTCGAACTGGGCAATCAACTCGCGTTGTGCTTGTTGGTATGCCTCGCCTTTCAATACTTGCAAGTCTTCAAAAGTCTCGAAAAAGGCAATGTCGCGCTCGATGGCGGTCTGCACCTTGTTCACTGTTGCCTGATCAAGGCCGTCGGTGATCTGGTACAACAATTCGAACTGCTGGCGCAAATCGTCACGGGCGTCAAACTCGACCGGGAGCGCTATGTAACAAGTGATCGGTGCGTTGGAGCGCCAAATGTGGAAAGCGGCCTCATCAAAAGCGGTCTGCACCTGGTCTGCCACAGCCGCATCCAGTTCGCCAGCGGCGACCAACTCGTCCAGGGAAGTTTGATGGTCGGCACCAAGTTCATCCCGCAACTGGCTGCCTTGCTCATAGTCCTTTTGTGCTTTTAGTCTCAACGAATCAAGTTGCAACCAGCATGTACGCAGACGATTGCGGGGAGAATCATCTCTGTTTTCTGGTGACTGCAAAGTCATTGGTGGATCAGTTGGACGAGTATCGCCATAGTCCTCAGACGGAGAACAGCGCGCCATCATCAGCGATGCAACCGCAATCCCCATACTCTTGACAAACTCACGACGTGTTAAACTCATAAGCCACCTCCTTGCAAGACACCCTTGCTATGTCCTACAGACGTCGCTGAGCGGCCAATGGTTCCATTACAGCGAGTGCTGATACAGTCCTAAAAGCTTTCCGTGTCAAATGAATCTATTTTAACAACTGTAGCACCCGTTCGGCCACCGCCTCGGCTGTAAAACCAAACTTTTCCATCAACACCTTGTAGGGTGCCGATGCCCCGAAACGATCCAATCCCAACACGTCGCCTTTTGGCCCGACGTATTTTTCCCACCCACATATCAAGCCAGCCTCAATGGCCAGTCGCGCTGTCACCGGTGGCGGCAACACCGAGTCTTGGTACTCGGCTGGTTGGGCATCAAAAAGTTCTTGACTGGGCATACTCACGATGCGTACACCAACTCCCTGCTCTGCCAGTAGCTCCCGCGCCTCTTGCGCTAGATGCACCTCGGAGCCGCTGGCGATGATCAGTGCGTTGGACACACCCGAGCTTTCGGTCAGGATGTACGCGCCCCGGGAGACTTTATCAAATGGTTTGTGCATTGTCTCGAACGGCACAGGCATCTTTTGACGGGTAAGAAGGAGCGCAGTGGGGCCATCCCTTCGCTCCAGCGCCACGCGCCAAGCAGCGACGGTCTCGTTGGCATCGGCCGGGCGGATGACGACCAGGTTGGGAATCATCCGCAACGTCGCCAAATGCTCGACCGGCTGGTGGGTGGGACCATCCTCACCGAGCCAGACCGAATCGTGGGTCCAAACGTAGACAACGGGCAAGCCCATCATTGCCGCCAACCGTACCGCCGGCCGCATATAGTCTGAAAAGACCAGAAAGGTACCACCATAGGGAATCAAACCACCGTAAAGCGCCAGCCCGCTGAGGATACCGCCCATCGCGTGTTCGCGGACACCAAAGCGCAAGTTGCGCCCAGCAGGGGTCTCGCGCTGAAAGTCTGCCCAATCTTTGAGCAACGTATTGTTGGATGGGGCCAGGTCAGATGAGCCACCGATGAGCGTGGGCATAATTGGAGCGAGGGCGTTCAGCACCGCGCCCGAGGCTTGACGAGTGGCCAAGGGACCATCGGTTAGAGAAAACTTGGGCAGTACGTCCGTCCACCCAGCAGGCAACACCTCACCGGCCCACAACTTTTGCAAAAGGGCAGCATCATCGAGGTGCGCCGCCTGGTAGCGATCAAAGGTCTCGCACCATTGGGCTTCGGCCTGTTGCCCTTGCTCGACCGCTTGCCGGAACACTGGCAAGACTCTTTCAGGGATCAAAAAGTTCGCGCTGGCGGGCCAGCCCAACTTTTCCTTGGTCAGGATTACCTCCTCCGCACCCAACGGCGCGCCGTGGGAACTGGCCGTGTCTTGCTTGTTGGGGCTGCCATAGCCAATATGGGTATGACACACGATGAGCGAAGGATGACTTGTCTCCTCCTGCGCGGCGCGGATAGACGTCTCAATTTCATCCAGGTTGTGTCCATCCACTTCCTGGACATGCCAACCATAGGCCCGGAATCGCGCCGGAACGTCTTCTGTAAAGGCAATGTCCGTCGAGCCTTCGATGGATATATCGTTATCGTCATAGAGGTAAATGAGATTGCCCAACCCCAGATGCCCCGCCAGACTGGCCGCCTCGTGACTCACTCCTTCCATCAAATCACCGTCAGAGACGATGCCATAGACAAAGTGATTCAAGATAGACACATCGGGCCGGTTAAAAGTAGCCGCCATAAAGCGTTCGGCAATCGCCATCCCCACCCCATTGGCAAAACCTTGCCCTAGAGGCCCAGTGGTGGTTTCGACGCCGGCCGTGTGACCATATTCCGGGTGCCCTGGGGTGAGGCTGCCCCACTGCCGAAAGTTCTCCAGTTCCTCCAAGGGTAAATCGTAACCGGTGAGGTGAAGCAGACTGTAGAGCAGCATCGAGCCGTGTCCTGCTGACAGAACAAACCGGTCACGATTGGGCCAAGAAGGGTTGGCTGGGTTATGCTTGAGAAATCGGGTCCAAAGCACATAGGCGATATCCGCTGTTCCCATCGGCATACCTGGATGACCAGAGTTGGCTTTTTGTACGCCATCTATTGCCAGTGTGCGGATGGTGTTGACGCAAAGTTGATCCAGTTCAACAGTCATTGTTGCTTCCTTTCGTCGCTAGGCCATTCAAGAATGGCTATTACCCAATCACTCACTCATAATGATGACCGAGATCGTCCCGTCATTATCGGTTATTGTGACCGAGGCGTTTTGATCATCCTTGGTGTAATTCAGCATCGCGGTGCCAGAGGTGATGAAAGAGTCACCTGTCTCGCTCCACCCCTCGGCCGACATTTGTTCCTCATAAAAAGTCTGCACATTGTCAAAGGAACTGCTCGACTCGTAGGTCACCATGCCACCGAACGTACTCGTATTCACCGCATCGGGCATGATGGGGAATTCACTTTCTGCATTATCACATCCGGCAGGCGGTTCGATGGTGATAGATGTATTGACAGCGAGCAACTCGTACTCCCACTCGACATGCCCATCTTGCTGTGAAGAGGGATCTGTGCCTTCAGCCACCATTGTATATTTGGCGACATAATCTCCATCTACGGCGATCCACGCCTCACCCTCAGCGTGAGTGAGCGTGGCCCACCCAACCGCGGTCTCGTCAAACTCATAGTGACGGCAGAGTATGCCGTTCACCGTCTCGTCAGGCAAGACGCGGCGAGCGTTATCCAGCCCCCCCATAATGTCGTCGAGTTCGAAAATCTCCATATCCATCGCTTCGCTTGTATCAGTTGACGTGGAGATACATTGATCCCCAAAAACGGCGTACTGTTGATTACCAATCTGGACGCTCTCCATACCGCCTTCTCCAACTCCGGCGATCCCGCCGCCCTGTATCACAATACGCTGCGCGAATGGCTCACGCACATATTCAATGTCCATCTCCATAGTCCATTGGTCGCCCTCACTGCTGCCCGCGCCGCTCTCAAAAATCATTGTCATATGGCTGCGGTAACTATCCAGGCTATCCAAGCCGTTGGTGACGGATGAAATGCTAATGTCCTCTTCTTCTTCGGGTTCATCAACATCCTCAGTATCCTCTTCCTCCTCCGGTTCTTCCACTTCTTCGATCTCTTCGGCTGGCGCTGGTGCATCTTCTACTTCTCCACCAGTTAGCCCACACACGCTGCATCCCAAGGTCAAACCAAAGAGCAAGATCAACAATAGAAACAATCCAAGTCGTTTATTCACGATACGCCTCCTCAATATGTATTGCAACAGATTATCGCACAACTGACACTCAAGGTCAAGTGATCTGGGTTGCCCTAGATGACAAAACGTAGTATAATCTGCCAGCATTGTCCCTGGAATGACGAAAAAATATGAGGGGCTTAAATCTGTAAGGAAGTGTGCGATGAACCTGATTGAATCATTAGAACGTCAAATAGAACCAAATCCAAATATTCCTGAATTGAACCCGGGCGACTCTGTCAATGTGCATGCCCGTATCATTGAAGGTGATAAAGAACGTGTACAGGTCTTTAAAGGCACCATCATTCGCGTGCGCGGGCGTGGCGTAAATGCCAGCTTTACCGTGCGACGCATCGCCTCACACGGCATTGGCGTCGAGCGTACTTTTCTGGTGAACTCGCCCCGGCTTGAAAAAGTCCAAGTGACACGCCGGGCACACGTCCATCGCGCCAAGCTTTATTACCTGCGGGAACGACGGGGTAAGCGAGCGCGCCTGAAAGAAAAGCGCACTCGGTAATTCCGTTAGATCTCTTCCCCTTTGCCAGCCAAAGGCGGGCGTAGGACACACCTACGCCCCTTTTGTATGTTGGTACATTGGCATGTCGAGCAGACGCCCAATCTACCAATAAATTGACCTACCGGCTTTCAACCAGGAGCTTGCTATGGCCCTTCCCGTTATCGGCATTACTGGTCATGCGGATCAATCTGCCCGTCCACCTGGCATTTCCCTCTTTGCTCTCAGCCAGACCTATGTTCAGGCTGTAGAACTCGATGGGGGTGCTCCAATGATTATTCCCCCACACCTAAAAGAGACACAACTACGCGCCATCTTTGATCACTTGGACGGTTTACTTCTCTCGGGTGGCGGGGATGTGCTGCCCGCATTTTTCGGTCAAGATGACAGCGGTTTACTGTGGTTGGTGGACGAGTGGCGAGACCGCACAGAGCTTGCACTGGCACGGTGGGCACTGGCCGAAGAACTCCCCTTACTAGCGATTTGCCGGGGAGCCCAGGTGCTCAACATCGCTGCCGGTGGGACACTCATTCAGGACATTCCGACTCAGGTCCCTAACGCGCTGCCCCACAGCACCGTTGCAGGCCGTCCAAAGAGTTCGGTAGCCCACACCATTGAGATAAAAGCTGGCAGCCGTCTGGCAGCGCTGGTTGGAGATGGTCAGTTGGGTGTGAACAGTGCCCATCACCAGGCGGTCAAAGATGTGGGGGCAGACCTAGTAATCACCGCTCGCGCTCCTGATGGCATCATCGAGGGTTTGGAACTGCCCGCGCACCCCTTCTGTGTTGGCGTGCAGTGGCACCCAGAGGCAATGATCGAAAAACACCCCGTGATGCGCCAATTCTTCAAGGGTCTGGTCCAAGCAGCACAAGCCAGTGCCGGATGATGTACTTGCGTCGCTTGGTCATCACTGCCCTAATTATGCTCATAGTGGGGTGTGCACCTCTGCCCACGCCATTCCCTACCTTTACACCCACGTTCACACCCACACCTACTTTTACTCCTACCCCTACCCCCACTTTGACTTTCACGCCTACTCCCACTTTGACCTCTACACCTACTCCCCCCCCAACACCCGCCCTAACCTACACCCCGACACCCACACACTATTCTGATACCCCTAGCTCGACTCTATCCCTGGCAGAACCCCCACTGCGACCTTTTGACTATATCGTGGTCAACCCCGATCCGCCACGCCGAGTGCCCAACGCAACCCGCGCTTTTTGGGTCACCGATAACACGACCGGCGAGCAGCGAGAAATCACCGCTCGCCTGCGCGCCCAGACTGAGCATGCGGCTATGTGGGTACAAGACGGAATGTGGCACGACGTCCAGCAGTTGGAAGAAGCGGCGATCTTTTTCGAGACGCAGATCTATTCCACCACCCGCGCTGCCTTTGGCTCCGAGTGGACACCCGGAGTGGATAACGACCCACACATTCACATCTTGCACGCCACAGGTCTGGGTGAAGGTGTATTGGGCTACACCTCCAGCGCCGACGAGTTTCCTCACGCCCTGTATTCCCAATCCAACCAAGCCGAGATGATCACGGTTCACGTGGATCAAGTTGAGATAGGGAGTTCTGTCTATTATGGCCTGTTGGCTCGCCAGTTCCAGCGAATCATTCAATGGTACCAAGATCGAAATGAGGAACGCTGGATAAAAGAGGGAGGGGCCGAATTGGCCGCTGGCCTAAACGGCCTCGATTTAGGCGAACTGGAGAGAGCCTACCTGGAGCATCCCGACACATCGCTCACCACGTGGCAGGATGCGACGGATGCCCATCGAGGGGCAGCTTTTTCTTTCATCTCGAACTTTTACCAGCAGTTTGGCAAAAAGGGCACACAGATATTGACGTCACAACCGCTCAATGGGACCGCCGGCTTTGATGCGACGCTGGCCGAGTTGGAAACTGATCTTACCTTTGAGAATGTCTTTGCCGAGTGGCTGGTGGCCAACTATTTGAGCGCGGAACCGCCTGCTCCGGCAGCCATTTACGAGAATTATCCAGTCGCGGTGGAATTGTCAGTCCAACAATTTGGCGCGGATTATATCCTGCTTCGCGGCCAAGACGATCTCCACATTCAGTTCGCCGGAGCGACAACAACCCATATGCTGGACATTTCCCCCCACAGCGGAAATTCTTTTTGGTGGTCCAATCGGGCCGACGAGTCGTTGACCACACTCACACGGGCCTTTGATCTCTCCACCATCTCGGACACTGAGCCGATCACACTGACTTATTGGACAAGGTACGACATCGAACCGGGCTATGATTACGCGACCGTTGAGGCCAGCACCGACGGCGGAGAGCGATGGGAAATATTACTCACCCCTTCAGGCACAGGTGACAACGCCCACGGCAACAATCCCGGCTGGGGTTATACGGGCCAAAGCGGCGACCCACCAGTGTGGATTCAAGAGTCAGTAGACCTGTCGCCTTACGCCGGGGGTGAGATACTGGTGCGTTTTGCATACCTGACCGACGAAGCTGTCACCGGGATAGGATTTGTGCTTGATGACATTGCTATCCCGAAAATTGGCTACATCGATGATGTAGAAAGTGGAGAAACAGGATGGGAGTCGGCGGGTTTCACGCGCACCGACAACCTAATACCTCAACGCTATCTGGCAATCCTAATCGGCCTTGGGAAAAGTCCAGAGGAAACAGTCACTGTGGAGCACCTACTGGTTGAACAAGACAGTTTAGCAGAGTGGATAGTGCCATTGAACAGCGAGGGATGGCGCGAGGCCGTCATCGTGCTCTCTGGACTGACATCTATTACGACTAATCCCGCACCCTACTGGCTGACCATCGAACAATAAGATAACGCCAGGTTCTAACCAATTTTTTGGCAAAACCTGGCGTCTGGCACGAGAATGACTGACCAACGCAATGGTGTTTCTGAGCAACGCCTTACGTTGTTTCTGAACAACGCCTATGCCGGGGGCTGTACGGCTGGCGTTTCTACGACGGCTGGGGCACCGCGTTTGAACGACTCGAGTTGCGCTTCTAATTCGGCACGGCGGACAGCAGCCGCCCGCTTGCCCTCTTCGATCAACCCTTGCACGCGATCACGCATCTGCTCTTGCATATCTTGGCCCGACTTTGGGGCCAGCAGAATTGCAATCGCAGCACCAACAACTGCTCCAGACAATAATCCGACCAAGAAACCAAAACTTTTTCGCATCTCTTACCTCCCTGAATATCTAAAGACCGTCACCTGTGCGAGCATTATACAATACGTTCTGTCAGCCGCAAAGTCTTGAACGCGCAGCTTTGACTTTCATACCGAATTGCACTATACTGAGATCGTTGATCTGAGCGCAGCAAAAGAAGGCAGCAATGACTCTTAAACGTAAAAAAACCATCAACCGGCGCGAGTTTCTCACGGGAGCGGCGACATTGAGCACTGTGGCTCTGGCCCAGCGTCTTTTGGGCCACACAACTCCGGCGCAAGCCACTAGCGCCAAAGCAACGCCCATACCCCCGGTGGTCTCCTCTGGAGCAGCCTCTGCTGATCTCGATCACCACATGTACCTTCCTTTAATTTCCACGAGTGGAGAAGCGCCTCTAGCGCACGGTCCATCCAAACTGGGTCTGCACACGCTAAATCCCGGTGCTGCGATTGATTTTGTGCGCGCCGCACACGACAATGGTGCACAGGTGGCGATGGTAAAAGCGCTCGATAATTTCGGGTATCTGCGAGAGGTTAAAACGATCTCACCCGAGACGGTCACCGTCGCACGCTGCGGTCCAGGGAGACGCGCGCCGCAATGGGTCGAGACCAGCGGCGATCCAGCTGACAAAGCGGCTGATATGATGTACGGTTTTGGAGATTTTCCAGGTCACATGTATCATTGGCAATGGGAAGAAGACGTTGTGGACTATTGGGAAATATTGAACGAGCAAAAACCGCCGACTATGGCAGGACACGTCTGGTTGGCAGAATTTTTCATCGCCGCTATGGACATCGCCGAGAGCCACGGGCACAAGCTCGCGCTTTTTTCCTACAGTACCGGCGTGCCCCAATGGCACGAATGGGAAGCCATCGTGGAAACGGGGGTGTTTGCACGAGCCAAAGCGGGGGGGCACGTCCTGGCATTGCACGAGTATGACTGGCCGGTGTCAGATCAACGTTGGGGCGAGCCGACAGAAGATTTACCCGCATACGAGGATCGAGGCGTCTTGAACTGTCGTTATCGCTACCTCTACCGTGACTTTCTCATCCCGCGTGATGAGGCCATCCCATTGGTCATTACCGAATCTGGTCTCGACCCAGTAGTTGGAGGTCCAGACCTTGCACAGCCCTGGCAAAAGCGATATGTGAAAGAAATGATCTGGTGTGACACAAAGTTGCGCGAAGATGACTATGTCATCGGCACGGCAATGTTCTCTATCGGTACCGTTCTCAACTGGGTACCCTATGATTATGGGGAACTGTTGTGGCCTGGGAACCCCTACGGCCCCAACAATTTCCTCGACTATATAATTTCGCTCAAAGACGCGTAACTAACGCAAATGCTCCAAGTCATCCTCGGACCAAACGGAGACGCCGTGCCGTCGCAAAAGTGCCGTCGTCACACCCAAACCATCCCGTAGCTGTCCGCTGTGCGTGCCATCGTGGATTTTGACACTGCCGCAGGAAGGGCTGCACTGCCTGAGAATCGCCGTAGTGATCGCGTACCGTTGTACCACCGCCAACGTGTGCTTGGCCCCGCGCAAAAAGGATCGAGTCACGTCTTCCCCAGTGACTGTCACCACCCGAGCCTGACCATCCAGCACATCGTTTCCATCTCCACCCACGATCTCGGCCGGGGGACGCGGCGTCGGCATCCCACCTGCCATCTCGGGGCAAATTGGCACGACCCGTCCCTGTGCGGCCCAAGCGACCAGTTTATCCTCAGGGCGCGTACCGCCATCGTAGACAGTGGGGCACCCTAGCAAACAGGCGCTGACCAGGTAAACGCGATCATCCACTCGAACCAACTCTCCTACGCCCAACCCAAATCCTTGGCCCGGCGGGGACTGGACTTTTTCGGAGCGTGGTCGTGAGCGTTGCAACAATCGCACTGTGGTCCATGTGAGTGATAATGTTCGTGTCCTGGATCGTGCGGATGGTCAAAGGTCTGGCGGGGAAATGGCATGACATCCACGATGTCTTGCAAGTCATCGTCCTCGGCTCCCTCCGCGCGCCGGGCGATAATCTCTTGAAATGCGTCTTGGTCGATGGACGCATGCTCACCGGCCAAGCTGCCGGATTTTTGGAGAAACTTGGCAATCTCACGCGAGTCCTCTGGATTCACCTCTTGTGAACGGGCTTCCAAGTTTACCCAGCGCTCCGTGTCCGATCGCCCCAGGTGAACTCGGGAGAGCAATTTTTCCACATCTTGAGAGCCACAGCCGGGGCAGGATGGTGGGGGAGCGTCGTACCGTCGCACCAAGTGACTGAAACGTCCATCGCAGGTTGAGCAGTAATACTTGTAAATTGGCATACTTTTCTCCTATCGGTTGGAGATGCTGTCACAAGGCCAGTTTCTCTCCGTCTGCGGGAATCAGAAGCCGTTCAGACGAAATGCCATTTACCTCGGCATACGCTCGCAATGCCTCGCGTGAAATAGTCGTATGATCAAGCGAATCCATATGTGTGGCAATCACGACGCTATTTGGGGCTGCACGGCACACGGCGACTGTTTGCGCAGCATCCATCACAATCAGCACATTGTCACCCCATACTGCCCCACAGGAATGCGTAATGATGATGTCTGGCTGAATCTGATCGATCACATCGGCAACAGATTCACACCAAACAGTATCCCCTGCCCAGTAGACCGTTGGCTCGTTTTCGGCTTGAAAAACGAAGCCGGATGCATCTCCCATCTCTTGCAAAACTTGACCTGTGCCGTGTTGGCCTGTTGTTCGCGTAATTCTGATATCCTTCCAACTGAGACTGTCTATCACCGGTGTCACGCTGCGAAACCCTTTGCCCTCAAGCCCAGACTCGTCCCCAGGTTGGCAAAGAATGGGCAATTCTGCTGGCAGCAAACGCTGCGCCGTGGGGTCAAAGTGATCCGAGTGCAAGTGTGAGATGATGGCCATATCAATCCCGTCAATAACCTCCTGTGGCGGACAAGGCAGCTCTACCAATGGATTAGGCGACGCGCCGGTGTAGGATGGCATTGCGTGTTTGGCAGCCAGGTAAGGATCGATCACGAATTTCTGTTGGGCATAGTCAATGCGCACAGTTGCGCTACGAATCAGTTGAATTTTCATGCATACTCCTAACAACTTGTGCAGCAAATAATTGCTTGAACGGTCATTGATCACGAGATACTTTTGCACCACTCATCTTGCAGAATAGCATATACCAGTTCGTCGCTCCACTCACCTTTAAAGATTTCATTGTGAATAAAATGAGCCTCGCGACGCATTCCCAAACGCTCCATAAGCTTGGCGGATGCTACATTGCGAGCATCGCATCGCCCAAAAATTCGATGAAATCCAAATTCCTTAAACCCGAATGATAACACCTCTCTAGTCGCTTCTGTGGCATAACCTTGACCCTGATAATCAGGATGAAAAACAAAACCGATTTCACATTGTTGGTGTTCTTGACTGCGCCACATTAAATACACATCACCTATGACTTTATCCAGTTCTGCAAGCACCACTGCAAGCACCAAGGTGTCTCCTTCTGTCACCAACGTTGTGGTCAAAATCCGTTTCTCAAGAACCTTTTCTGTTTCAGATCGGTTTCTCGCATTCCAATAAAGAAATTGGGCCACCTCAGGGCGAGAATGAAACTCGAATAAATCATCAATATCAGAGGCCTCAAAAGGCCTCAAGATTAGTTGCGGTGTCTGTATAGAATAGGGTAAAGTCATTATCTGCTCTTTTCTTATTGCATTGGTTCAACATTACAAAGCCATCTGACAAGAGCATTATATGGTCCTTGAACCAGGTTGTCAATCAGGGCTGTTCAGTTCTAGCTTTCCAAGGCTCTAGCCCTCGTCCCGAGGGCGATTTGGGGCAGAAAATTACTCGCAAGTCGATGTTTTGTTGCATGGGCCGCCCCCCGAGACAGTGGCTGTGAGCGATCTGTACCGAAAGATCGTTAGAACTGAACAGCCCTGGGTTGTCAATATCATCGAATCAGTTTGACATTTCTCCCGCTCTGCGGTAGCATGACGCCGGTCGTGCTAGACGGGGAACTGGCGGTGCCTTGCACCCGCAATCCGCCGTAGCGGGGTTGAATTCCCCTCTGAGGGCCAGACCACTCGATACTGCCGGTATCAGTCGATGTTGAAGATTGGGTCCTGCGCGGCAGGAGCCTTCGAACCCCGTCAGGTCCGGGAGGAAGCAGCGGTAAGGAGTCCCTTCTGGGCGCCGCAGGGGTGCCTGGTCGGAATCGGTTGGTACCGGTAAGGCGAAGGGTTCTGATTCGACGGGGGGTGCACGACCAAAATGATCTATCCAGAAGGCGGCGGGCAACCGTCGCCTTCCGTGCGCCGATACGATATGGAGACAACCGTACCAGCTCCACCCAAACGCATATATCCGCCACAAAACCTTTCGGCCATCGTAGCACTGGTGCTCGTTGTCAGTGCGCTGGTGGTCGGTTACCAAAAGACGCTGACGCCGGTTACCTTGATAGTAAATGGACAGCCGCAAGAGTTGCACACCCACCAAGACACCGTCGCCACCCTGTTGATGGACGTTGGTCTCTCACTACATCCCAAAGATATTGTGATCCATCGCGGGGAGGTTGTCCATTCACCGACCATAGACGCATTGGGTATAGAGATCGATCCAGAATCCTCTGTGGAGGTGCGGCGGGCACGTTCCGTACACATCAATGCCGATGGACACAGCGTCAAACTCCGTACACACGCCACGTCGGTCGACGCGGTATTGACCGAGGCAAGACTATCACTAATGCCAAACGACGAGGTCACGGTCGAGGGAGAATTGCTTCCAACTAACACCGGTCATACAAATCCCGAACATGTCCGCATCACGGTCCATCGCGCAGTGCCCTTTACGCTGCACGATGACGGTCGGGCAGAGACATTCTACACGACGGCTCCCACCATCGGGGAAGCGTTGCGTCGGGTGGGGCTAATGCTCTACATGGCGGACGGCGTCGAGCCGGGGTTGGGCGAGCGTATGTCTACAGGACTAGATGTTCATGTGAACCGCTCTATCCCTGTGACGGTGCAAGTGGATGGGCGCATACTGCGAGCGCGCACGCACCGTGAGCGCGTCAACGATGTGCTGTCTGACCTAGGAGTAGTTCTCACCGGTCGAGATTATACCACCCCCACCCTCGAATCCGCCCTAGGCGAGGACGCCACGATCCGGGTAGTGCGCGTCAGTGAGCGTTTTCTGACCTTTCAGGAGCCTATTCCTTTTGACGTCGCATGGCAGCCCGATCCAGACCTGGAAATTGATTATGACCGGGTGATGCAAGATGGAGCTCGCGGCATTTTGGAGAAACGCATCCGCATACGGTACGAGGACGGGCACGAAATCTCACGGGAGATCGATGACCAGTACGTCGCCATTCCGCCTACAACAAAAATCCTGGGGTACGGCACCAATATCATTGTCCGCACCCTCAACACATCCTCTGGCCCGGTCGAGTATTGGCGAACGATTCGGATGTTGGCAACCTCTTACTCTGCCGGCACAGCGGGCACGTCCCCTTCGAGCCCTTGGTATGGGCGCACGGCCACAGGTATGGTGATGAGGCACGGCATCGTCGCCGTGGACCCACGAATGATCGATTTGCGCAGCCAGGTCTATGTGCCAGACTATGGCGTCGGTTTGGCCGGTGATACGGGCGGCGCGATCAAGGGAAAGCGCATCGACTTGGGCTATGATGACGACAACTTGGTGCTTTGGTATCGCTGGGTAGACGTTTATCTGCTCACCCCCGTGCCCGGCAACGTCAACTATGTCATCGACTAGGCGTTGTTCAGAAACAACAATGATGAATGTACGCAAGTTATTGGAAAAATGGGACCTCCGCCCCAGCAAAGGCTTGGGGCAGAATTTTCTCGTAAACCAGACCGTCCTCGAAAAGATCGTCGCGGCTGCGGAATTGACCCCGGACGACGCCGTCCTCGAAATCGGGGCAGGACTGGGCTCGATGACCGAAGCGCTGGCCCGCGATGCCGGGCACGTAGTGGCTGTCGAACTGGATCAACGACTAATCCCCGTATTGCAGGATGTATTGGCCGATCTGGACAACGTCACATTGGTCCAGGGTGACATCCTGAACCTCGATCCCACGGTCCTGGTTGGCGACTTGGACCTCCAATACCAAGTCGTCGCCAACCTGCCCTACTATATCACCTCGGCGGTGCTGCGCCATTTGCTGGAAGCCCCTCTCAAGCCACAGCGGATAGTGATCACGGTGCAGCGAGAGGTGGCGGAGCGCATCGTCGCCAAACCGGGCAAGATGAGCTTGCTGGCGGTGAGCGTGCAGCTTTACGGACAGCCAAAACTGCTTTTTCGCATCAAACCGGGCAATTTCTATCCCTCGCCAGGAGTCGAGTCGGCGGTGGTGCGGATCGACGTCCACAAGACACCCATCGTGCCGGTTGAGGAGACAGCCGCCTTCTTTCGCGTCGTGCGGGCTGGTTTCTCGCAGCGTCGCAAACAATTGCGCAACACTTTGTCCACTGGCTTGCGACAATCGCCCGCAGAGGTAGCGAGCCAACTGGAGAAAATTGGCGTAGACCCCCGGCGGCGTGCAGAAACGCTCAGCGTGGAGGAATGGATCAAGGTTGCCCGCGTGTTGCTTTCGCCATCCACCCAACTATAGCGCCCCAAACAACCAGACGGTATTGATCATAATGTGCTTTATGATAGGCGGGTAGAGCGAGTCAGTTCTCTCGTACAGATAACTGATATAGATCGCGTACGCGGCAGTAAAGACTGCCCACGCTGCGCCTACTCCCAAGGGGGCGTTGGGCCACATGTAGAAAAAGTGAAAGGCGTGCCGGATGCCAAAGAAAAACGCCGGGATCAGCGCCGACGTCCAAAAGCCATGATGCTTTCGTAGGCCGCCAAACATATAGCCATAGCTCACTACCAGACACTTTTGCCCAAGGCTCGACTTTTCTATCACGAATGACACGAATGTTTCTCCAACAGCTGGCAAATTCGTATTATTCGTCTATTCGTGAGATCCGTGATAGAAAAAGTGTTCGGTAGCAAATTTACTCTACGAAAAACTGCGCACCACCAGCGGCAAGTAGATACAACGTTGATTCACTTCGTCTGCCCCGAGGTCGGGATAGGTTCCAACTGGAGCCGGTCGAGAGTCGCCGTCTATGTCAGTGGGTACGCCCGTGTCCGCGCCTTTGTTTGCCATCGCCGAGGCCGGGGAGATGTGCAAATCGCCCCCGGCCCGGTCCACGAAATTGGAATCGCCGCTCACGTCGTGGACGCCACCGGTCAGACCTGGGGCGTAGGCTGCCGTATTGTCGTGGAAACCGTTATAGTCCCAAATGGCTTGGGTGGTGGACGTGGCGCTGATGCCCGTGCCGTGACCTACGATCAGATTGTTGTAGAGATAGCCCTCTGTCCCCTTACCCCACATCTGTATCCCTTCACCCCCACTATCGCCGTTGTCGGCAATGGTGTTGTGAAGGAACTCTACCGGCCCGTACCCACTCTGGAAGGCCATTCCATCCCCACCAAAACCAGAGGTGTTGCTGTAGATAAAGTTGTTCACGACCTGGGCCGGTCCTCCGACCACCAACAGGCCGCCCCCCGGTTCCGGTCCCTGCTCAGGGCGCAACAAAGCCCGCGTTGCCAGGGGGGGGAAAGGAAACACACCATCCGCCACATTATCGTGGATGCGGTTCGAATCCACCACACTCTCCGGACTGTTATCGCCGCCCCACACTGCCAGACCGCCCCCACCATTCTGCGCGTAATTGCCCGTAATATCATTGTAGCGAATGGTGGCACCGGCGGCGTCGAAAACGAGGATGCCACCACCGGTGCCGTATACGT
This sequence comes from Chloroflexota bacterium, assembly GCA_024232355.1. The sequence goes on from JAAEPW010000350.1 coordinate 138,738, forward strand.
TGGCTTTTCCACCGGTGATCGTGAACCCCTCGATTATGGCCCGTACATTCTCGCTATAGATGACAACGACCGTTCCCATTCCCTCAGCGTCCAGGGTGGTGGTGTGGGCAGCGATGTCGCGGCTCCAGTCATCCTCGTGGTAACCGCCCAGCAAACTCACACTGCGGGTGACGGTGATGCGCTCCGTGTACTGCCCCCGTCCCACGTAGACCGTGCCACCGATGCGCGTCTCGCCGATGCCTTTGCCCACCGTGGCGAAAGGCGCAGTGTCCGAGCCGGTGCCGGTGATATCGTTACCGGTGTAGGCACTCACATACGCCTCGGCCCGGTAGGCTTCGTCCGCGCCGATATCTACGCCGCTGCCCAGCGGACGTGGGTCGCCCTCAAAGTCTAGGGGCACGTTCACACTGTTGTCACCTTGGTCAACCAGTGGCGAAGTCAGGGACAGATGATAATCCCCTGCCGCTTGATCGTCGAACTGGGGTTCGTCGGTGCGGTGGTTGGGTCCCCAGACAACATCGACGGTATCAGTAACGTTATCATAGTAATCGTTATAGTCCAATACACCTACAGCACCATTCACCCACACGCCAACATCGTGCCCGACGATGATATTGTTGACCACAGTGCCTGCGGTTGCATCTGGGTAGAATACCAGTCCATCGCCACCAATGCTCGAACTGTTGTCCGCCACGGTATTGTTGATCAGTCTGACGTCGCCGCTGAGACAAGACACACCGCCCCCTATCACCGTGTCGGTCAGGAGGATATTGCGCGCGATGATGTGGTTTGTCAATGTGATCCGCACACCAACACCGATATTGACAAACAGACCCGCTCCGCCAAGGCCCGGAATGACCGGATCACCCCAGGCTGTGTTGCTCATCACGACGTTGCGATCCATAGTCGGGCTGGCCTCGGTGGACAGATAGGCCCCGCCACCTGAAAAGGCCGCGTTACTGACCACTTGGTTGTGGGCAATGGTGCCCGTCGCCGAGTAGACAAACGCACCACCGCCGAGGTAAGCCACGTTCTCCCCGATCAGGTTATCTCTCAGCACATAGTTATCGCCTCCCGTAATCAGCACACCCCCACCGTGACCCAAGGGGGTCGTGTTGCTGACGATCTGGTTGCCGACGATTTCTGCGTCATCGTCCTCACTAGAGATCCCGCCACCACCATTCAGCCCCCACAGGCCAGTGGCCTGGTTGCGGGCGATGAGATTGTCGCGCATCGTGGTGCGGCTATTTGGGCCCAAATACACCCCGCCACCACGGGTGGCTACATTGTCCACAATGGCGTTGTGATGGGCGTCCTGGAGCTGAATGGCATAGATGCCCCCGCCGCTCCCATCTCCATTCTGGCTGGCGGCGTTGCCCTGCACCAGGTTAGCGTTGAAATCCTGCACCCAATAGGCATATACGCCCCCGCCGTAGCCGGTGCCGTTGACGCTGGCGGTATTGTTGAGGATGCTATTGTCGTAATGATAGCCTGCGGCGTACATCCCCCCGCCCCGGCCAGTGCCTTTCACAGCAGCCACATTGCCCCGGATCTCGTTATCGCGCAGGACATTATCACTGCCGTATAGATACAACCCACCGCCCTTGCCCTCCCACAGACCAGTAGTAGAGTAGACGGCGGTGTTACTGACCACGGTGTTGCCAGTCAGAGTGGCCTTGGCCTGCCAGCCAATGTGGATACCACCGCCTTCACCTCCCTGACTGTCTGTGCGGGCCGCATTGCTGATGACTGTGTTGTATTCGATGATGGCGGTACTGTCATAGACCAGGATGCCGCCACCGTGTCCCTGACAGGAACCGTCACAGGCGACGTTATTGGTGATGACGTTGTGTCGGATAATAGTTTGCCCGACGCTGTTGCCCGACTCGCCGACCCAAATGCCGCCGCCCCACCCCAAAGGGACACTGCTGTCGCCGCCAGTGATGACAAAGCCTTCGATGGTGGGACTGATACCGGCGTAAACCCGGATCACCGTGCTCATTCGCTGGGCGTCGATGGTCGTGACGTAGGCGTCCCAATCGCGGAGGGTAAAGTCGGTATTCCAACCCCCCTCCATCGTCAGGCTCTTGCTGACCATGACTGTCTCGGCGTAGGTGCCCTCGGCCACGCGGATGGTGCTGCCGTCGATGGCGGCGTCTAAGGCGGCCTGGATCGAATTGTAGCAGCTGCCAGTGCCGCCAGGGTTGACGCAAAGAGTGGCCTGGAGAACTGGAGAAAGTGATACGTTGCCTCTTGTTTCACCCGACTCTGCCCACACGTTCATCGTGATCAACAGCAGTACTGCCAACACCAGTGCACTGACGGTGGCCGAACCAATTGCTCTATGTTTACTCATTTCTGTCTCCCTTCCAAATAATGGACAATAACCTCAACCGCCCATGTGACGCCATTCTCAGCACAAATGTGCTCGCTCAGTGCAATTTTTTCACTGCGCGTATACCAGGCGGGTTGAGGTACAATCTCAAGTTGTGTTTTTGCGAACCTCAAGGATTCAACGGCTCTGCCAGTCGCAGAGCGATGTAGGCTGGACGGCGGGAATCGTTAGGCCGCAGCAGGCTGTAGGCTGAGACCGGGTCTCCAGGCCCCCAGATCGTTGCCAGATTCAAATTCCACAGGAACATTGGGCCGACCCACAACTGCTCGTCCCCCACCTGAAAGGCGCGCACGACGTAATCGGCCTGCTGGTCCTCGCTGACCTCTCGCCCGTACTCCCAGCCAGTCGTATCCATTTCTCCCATCCTCTCGGTAGATGGCCAACCGAATTCTGTCACCCAGACCTGGCGCTCGGTGTCACCGTAAGCGAGCATAATGGCATGGTAATCTTCTAGGGTATCGCGGAAAAAGAAACTGGGATGGTCGTTGTGGCCGGAAGCGACGTGGGCAGCGTCTTGCCAACTCTCATCGGGCGGGTTGGCAAAGCCGTAGGGATGCGCGCCAATGCCGTCTACCCATTGTGCCACGCCTGCCTCGTACATCCCGCGCAAAAAGACGCGGTCGTCAATTGCCTCGATGCCGTCATTGATACCGGTGACGGCCGGTGCGCCACTGATGACCAGCGCGTCTGGGTCGGCGGCGCGCACGGCTGTGGCTCCCTCGGCAACCAGTGCGACAAAGCGGGCCGGGTCGAGGGTATCGCCGCGCCACTCGCGGGCCAAGTTCGGCTCGTTCCACAACTCGTAGGCCGCCACTCGGCCCCGGTAGCGGGTTGCCAGTTGGCCCATAAAGCGACCAAACTCGGCATAGTCGGCAGGAGGGCCACTTTCGAGTTCGGCGGTGCGGGTCCAATCGGGAGCGTGGATCACACTGAGCAGCAATTTAAAGCCATACCCGGTGCATCCCTCCACCACACGATCCAATGGTTCCCACTCAAAGTTGTCTGGCCCGTGTTCAATCGTGTGCCACATCACTTGCTGCTTGACCCATCCCACCCCCAACCCTCGCGCCCGGTCCAAAGTATCTACCATGTCTCCGGCAAAGAGATGGATCTGCAAGCCATAGCCTGGTTTTGGAACCGGAGGCGGCAGCGGCGTGGGACCGGGAGGAGGCGGCTCTGTGGGCAAAGGGGAAAGCGGCTCCGTGGGCAAGGGAGAAGGAGTCACAGGCGTTGGTGTAGAAACTGGAGACGTTTCACTGCTACCCAAACCTGGCAAGTAAATGGTGTGAGCGGTCGGCGTCGGTTTGGGGTCAGGATACGACGAGTCTTTGACCGGTACAGTGCGCCCCGCGCAGCCAATCAGGGCGATAGGCAGCAGCATGATGAGAATGATCCGTTTTAGAACTTGGGAGAGGGTCGACATCATCGGATCATTGTAGCTATAAAGGTTGCGTTGTCAACATGGTGGAATCGAGGCAGATTCTACCAATCCGCGCTCATCTCCTTGCTTTGAGATTCATCAAGCTCAATCAAACGCGCGATACTTGAACTCGCCATTCACGATCGTCCCGGCGACCGTCACTTCCGGATAACTGTTTGGGGCCAGGGCAAAGATGTCACGGTCAAATATCGTCAAGTCTGCCAATTTGCCCACGCTCACACTGCCATGCCGCTGCTCTTGATTGGTGGCGATGGCGGCTGCCAGCGTAAAACCGTGAATTGCCTCCGCCAGCGTCAACTGCTGCTCGGGATACCAGGCCGTGTCCGGGGGACTGTTGGGCCACCGGCGCATCACGGCGGCCATAATGCCTTGCCATGGATCGATGGACGCAAAGGGGGCGTCTGAACCAAAAGCAACCACGGCTCCGGTTGCCACCATATCACGGTAGGCGTGAGTGTAGCGGCCACGTTCTCCCCAAAGTTGATCGACGGTCTCCATATCAAAGATCACGTGAATGGGGTTCATCAAGGCCGTGACGTTCAACTGGGCCAGCCGCTCTCTGTCCGGTGGATCGTATACCTGCACGTGCTCGATACGGTGACGCAATTGCCGGGGCGAGACGCCTCTCTGGGCTTCTTCCTGCCGGACCAATTCCAGCACGTCCAAAACATCGTGCAGAGCTTGGTCGCCGATGGCGTGGATGGTCAAACTGAGCAGGTGTTGGCTGGCCAATGACGATTGCTCTTTCATCAACGCTTTGTCGGTGGTCGCGATGCCATAATTGTCGGGTTCACCCTCATAGGGTGCCACCATCAGTGCCAGCCGCGTGCTCAACGTCCCGTCGGCGAATATCTTGATCCCGCCGACGCGCAAAAAGTCGTCGCCAAACCCACTGTGCAGACCAACCGCGATCACGTGCTCCAAGAGGTACACGGGGATGTTTTTGACCACCCGCATCCCCAAGTCGCCTTGCTGATGTATCCACTGCAAAGCCTTGAAACACGCTTCACCGTCAAAATCGTGCAGGCCGACCAGGCCCTTTTGCCAGCAATGTGTTTGAGCTTGCAGCATCGCTTCCGCCAACTTGGCGGTGCTGGGAGGCGGGATATGCTTGGAAACCAACGCCACGGCTTGCTCAAATAGAACGCCCGTGGGATTTCCCCCCTCATCCCTCTGGATTTTGCCCCCGTCTGGATCTGGTGTCTGGGCGTCGATACCGGCGATCTCCAAGGCCCGACTATTCACCCAAGCCCCGTGAAGAAAGGCCCGGTGATCGAGAAAGACTGGGCAATGAGGAACCACGCGATCCAGATCAGCCGCAGTCGGGAGCGAGGGATCAAGCCACGCCTCATTGTCCCATCCCCACCCGAGCACCCATTCGTCGGAGTTTTTGCCGGTCGCTGCCTCGCCTACTTGTTGAATGGCTTCTGTCAACAAAGAGGCTTTGAACAGGTCTGTCTGTATGAACGTGTTTGCCAGCCGCTCGAAATGGACGTGGGCATCCACCAGGCCCGGCGTGACACTCTTGCCGTTCAGGTTTACGATTTCGGTGTCCCTTTGCGCCAACGGCAGAACGTCATCGTTGCGGCCTATGGCTACGATCATTCCGCATCCTATCGCGACCGCTTCTGCTACAGGTTGTTTCACATCGACGGTGTGGATGTTGGCATTGTGCAAGATCAAGTCGATCATAGAGCATCTCCTTTCTATAGATTATCCAGTTCTCCAAACATTTGCAGTTGCACCGGAGGCGGGGCCAGGACCTCGCGGGCGGCATCGTCGACGGCTTGGGGAAGGGTACCGTCGTCCAACCGATGGTAAGTCACGTCAAGAATGGTGCCATCAGGCCGGGTAATCTCTTGGCGCACGGTCTGGCAGTTTAGGCAAACAAAATAGCGACCTGGGATGTGCAGGCGGGTCATTGGGGGCCAGGGCGGGCCTTGGCAGTCGCAGTAGGTTTCGTTTCGGCACATTGGGATTCCTTGGAACGGTGTGGGGTCACGTGTCCGTTTTTGCTTTGCTGATCTGTTGCTTTTCCCACTCATTGATGATCTCTCGGTGGACGGCTACGTTTTCCAGAAATGAACGACGCAGCTCATCGTCGTCGATCTTGGCCGCTTGATCTTGCAGCAAGTGATGGGCAGAGGCCAAGACATCCCGTGCGCGAGGGTCTTGATTGGCGTTGAGAACTCTGTAACAGGTTAGATAGACTCGGAAGGGTTCGCTCCCGATATAGAGACTCTTGAATTAATGTTCTTGGATTTGTTTTGGGGCAATTGGTGTGTAAATTTTCACAAATAGTGGTTCATTATACCGTCAGTCTACGTCAATTTGGTCTCGCAGGCTCACAAAAGTGCCAAAACCACGGTTTTCAGTGAGATAGAATAGTCCCTGTAAGCATTACATTTTATCATACTCACAAATTGCTGTCAATACTGACATTAGTTTATGGCAATTCTTC
>JAAEPW010000351.1 GCA_024232355.1 Chloroflexota bacterium
GGGCCTGCCGCTCTTGTTGGTACAGTGTGTAGGTTCGGAATGAACGAGGCACAGACAGTATCCAGAACATTGTGATCTACCCCGACAAATTGCCGGGACAAAAAAACTAGTCAAAAAGGGGCATGGTTCAGAAATCTGGAGAGTTAGATTGACACTTTTATTTTCTGCGACGCGCACCATTGGCACAAAGCACCCATCTATGTGGCTAAAATCGCCGTTTTACGGCGTTTTCCACCGTATGTAGGGGGCCACGTCTGTTTGAGAAGTGTCAATCATAACTGCAAAGTGTCAATCTAACTTGAACCATGCCCAAAAAGGAGACAAAAAATAAAGTACTCGATGAAACTATTGGGCATAGCGCTCACCGTGATGGTGCTCGCGGCAAGTTGTCAGACCGCTGCACCCTCCCAGCCAGCCGCATACCGGGGAGGGCCACAACGCACCGGTGTCTATGATACACAAGGCGTTCCGGAGTTTGCGGGGGTCAAATGGCAGTTTGAGACTCAAGACGAGGTCTGGTCATCGCCCGTGGCGTGGTCTACTTTGGCAGCGATGATGACCATCTGTATGCCGTGGACACCGAGACTGGCGAGGAAAAGTGGCGGAACAATCTGGCGGGAGGGGCCTGGGTGACATCTTCTCCAGTCATTGTCAATGAGACCGTCTATGCCGGGACTTTGGATGGCTATCGCCTTCACGCAGTCCATATAGACACCGGAGAAGAGTTATGGGCCTTTGTGACCGGTGGATGGGTGTGGTCTTTGCCAGCATTCGCAGAGGAAATCGTCTACGTTGGAAGTGGGGACAGCCACTTGTATGCCGTGGACGCCCAGACCGGTCAAGAGGTGTGGAATTATGAAACAGGGGACTCGATCTATTCGTCTCCCCTGGTTGCCGACGGGGTGGTCTATGTTGGGAGCACGGATGGTTATCTTTACGCGCTGCACTAACCACCGTTGACCGCAAAGTGTACTTTTGCAACAATGAATGGGACAGGCTGAAAGCCTGTCCCGTTTTATATTCCAGTGCAAAAAAGTCTTGACATCGACTTTGTTTGCCATATAATGTGAGTCTTGATTGCGAGTCAAGTAATTTTACGTGGCCCCTCCACAGGGGCGACCACACTTGGAGGTTAACGTATGTCATCGTCTGATCGTTTGCACCTCGGCGTGGCGTATTATCCCGAACAGTGGCCGGAGGAACGCTGGCCCGAGGACATCCGCCTGATGCGCGAGGCCGGGCTGACCGTGGCCCGTTTGGCCGAGTTTGCCTGGTCGGCGCTCGAAGCGGCAGCGGGTGAGTTTGACTTTGA
>JAAEPW010000352.1 GCA_024232355.1 Chloroflexota bacterium
AAATTTGGGGCCAAGTTTACTGAATAAGCCGTAACTCGGGGTCGTGTAAACGGAATTGATTGATACTTGACGCGTGTACTGCCATACACCTGGGCACTAGCATCCCCAAATTTCGCGCAATTCGGTTAAGGCACTGAGGAGATCCAAAAGGTTAAAGTTTGGCGAGCAGTTGGCAAAATCGGGGCCAATTTTTCACCAAGTGTGCCAACTTCAGGGAACCACTGTGAGTCACCCAGTGGGCCGATTTAGCTGCGACTTGCGTCAAAGTTCTTAGAATTTGCTCTATTTTCATGGAATTTCCGTGAAATTTTGATCTGCCGACCCCCTGGCCGCGCCAATTTAGACCCTTCTGCGAAGTGGCTCTTAATCGGTTATTTGCGCTGTTGTTTGTAAATAGAGTGTGAATAAACAAACAAACAACACATAATGCAGCTCTAAACTTGAGGTGCAGTTTTGCTAGCTTTGCCAGATCTGCAAAGGCATTGTTCACCAATTCGAGTGGGCCAAATTCAGAGGTATCCAAACTCAAAATAATTTGTAAGGGACCTTCGAAGTGTCAAGATTTGTAAAGGGCCCTGTTGTCCATATTGCAACGTAGAAAACACGAAGGCAAGCGTCAGTTTGCAACGCACGCGAAACATTGGAAATATAGCGCGAAGTCCGATCGGCGCTCGGCGTCGCGTGGTGCGGCGCGCGGAAGACGGCGGCAGTGACTATCTGTTGGTCGTGTTCGTTTCTAGGCGCCTGCTGGGCAGCGTTGTTGCGTGCAGCGAAGACTTGCGTCTGCGAGCAGTCTGGTGGTGGCCGAGCATCAGAACGAGAAGTTGTCGCCGATCAGTCTGAATGCGATCGGTGCGGCGACACGTCTCGGCACTGACGTCAGTTGTCTGCTGGCCGGAGACGCGTGCGACGCGGTGCTCATCGAGCTTGCGAAGATCAAGCCGCTCAAACGGATCCTGCTCGCCCAGCACCCCGCACTCGCCGGCCTCCTGCCCGGTCGGTTCGTGCATGCGAGGCTGAGCATGTGTGCATGCGATCCCATGCGACATAGCTGGCTCTGGTACTAGATTCATCTGTGTGAAATGAATCTGGCCGGGGGGCGGAGGGGGTCACACAGTTTCACACAAAATTCATCACCAAA
>JAAEPW010000353.1 GCA_024232355.1 Chloroflexota bacterium
GCGTCGTCCGGGCCTCCTACACCCTGGGGCGCTATGCCGTCAACGACGCCCAAAATGCCGCGACCTGGTGCGGTCTCGGCGATGATGACCTGGGTGGGGTTGGCGGTGGCGCAAAAGACCCGGCAGACTTCGGGGATCATCTTGATGACGTTCAACACGTTGATGGGGTAAAACCCCTCACCCAAAAAGAGGATAAAGCTATGTCCGGCCGACAGAACCAGCGCGTTTTTCTGGGCCAGGGCAATCAGCGCCTCGTCGGTGCCGCTCGTGCGCACCAGGGCCGGACCCGACGCTTCGCAAAAAGCCAGGCCAAATTTGATCCCCGGCACCGCGCCCACCAAGGCTTCGTGCATGTCTTGAACGGTCTTGATGAAATGACTCTGGCCCAGGACAAAATTCAAGTCATCAGGCTTGTCGATACTCGCCAGCTTTAATTCCATTGGCGCATCTCCTCAAAGCTGCACGGCACAGTGAAGCAAAACCGCCGCTGGCAACCCAAGCGAGCGGCGATTTTGAAACTGGACAAGATACCTGGCCTATTGATCCCCTAGAACACGCTCGACGCTTTGAAGGAGTTCTTGCGGACCAAAAGGCTTGGTGACATAATCGTCCACCTTGGCGATGTGGAGCCCCAAAACCTTATCAATGCTCTGCGCCTTGGCGGTGACCACAATGACTGGGATAGCTTTTAATTCCTCGTCCGCCTTCATCTGCTGATAGACCTCCCACCCGTCCATATCAGGCATCATCAGGTCCAAGAGAACCAGATCAGGTTTGATGCGGCGGACTGCATCCAACCCCTCCCGGCCTCCGACTGCACCAGTGAGCTCAAAGCCCTTGCGCCCCAGGATGAGCTTGACCAGATCAATCATTTCCGGCTCATCCTCGATGCAGACGACCTTTTTCCTTTCGTCCGTCATGTGACCTCCTCTTGCGCTATTTAAATGACTAGGGTTCGA
>JAAEPW010000354.1 GCA_024232355.1 Chloroflexota bacterium
ACGCATCAGGTGTTGACCGCTGAGCAGCAGCACGATCAATGGGAAACAGTGGTGATCGCTGCAGAGATGCTGTATCGACAAGTGCTCATCGATAATAGAATTGATGTGATCGGGCCCGAAGCTGAGGCTTTGCGGGCTGAAGCAGGAATGTTGCGCATGGAATTTAATCGAATATATCCACCAAGCGTCGCGCGCACGGAATTTAACCCGCCACTGCCGCCCAGAATGGAGCGGGCGACTGCTGGCGAGGTGTCGTCTGTTGAACGGGAACGTACTGCATGGGAAACACACACAATCGCCGCGGAGGCCGCGTATCGACAGTTGATCGGGAATACCGTTGTTGATGTGAATGGACCGGAAGCGGAAACTTTGCGGAACAGTGCAAAAAGGTGGCGCACGGAGTTTGACCAGATATATGGGCCAAGCATTGCGCAGAAATCGATGGCCGCCCCAGCTGCCAATCTTGGCGCGGGTGCTGGCGCGAGTGCATCTATTAGTGCGCCTGTACCGTCGTTGTCATCTAGACCGACGCCAAGCACACCGACTGTACCAGTGGAAGTGCCTGAACAGAGAAAAGAGAAACGTCAGATGCAGCTGGTAAATCACTGGAAGCAAGTGCAGAATTTTCTGGCCACTTGCCCCGAGACTAATTTGGTAGAGCGCCAGAAGGCGTATGACGACTATCTGGCTGCGC
>JAAEPW010000355.1 GCA_024232355.1 Chloroflexota bacterium
CATTTTCGTCCTTGAGGGTGAGCCAAGGATCATGATGCCTGCCTCGAAAATAACCCTGTAGCCGCGGATTCCATTCCGCGTTCCGAGTGGCGCGATATGGAAATCGTGACTGCATTTTCGTCCTTGAGAGTGAGCCAAAGATCATGATGCCTTTTCCCAAATCAGTGTGCTAAAGGTACCGCGCCCCGGTTGCGTCTCAATTTCCAACGTCGCCCCAATTTTCGCCGCCCGTTCACGCATAATGTCCAGGCCCAAATGTCCGGCGGGAACATAGTTTATGTCAAAGCCGCACCCGTTATCAGAGATAGATAGTATAGCCTGTTCCGGCATACAGTCAAAGTACACGGTCACCTGGGTGGCCTGGGCGTGTTTGGCAATATTGTTGAAACTCTCCTGCACAATGCGATAAAAGGCGATTTGGACATCGGGCGGCAGGATGCCGTCGCCTTCAATGTCCAACTCGACGGCTATCTGAGTGCGGGCGCTGAATGCTTTGCCAAGGTAGCGGGCTAGTTCGCCGAATTTCTTTTCGGTGAGCGCGGAGGGGCGGAGTTCCAACAGCAAGGTACGCATTTCAGATAGAGCGCTTTGGTTTAGCAAGCGCAGTTCTGCCAGAACTTGCGCCCCGCGTTGCGGGTCTTGTTGCCAGATGTCGGGAATGGTTTCGGCTATAATGGCGGCGGAAAAGAGGGTTTGGTTCACCGCGTCGTGCAGGTCCTGGGCCAGGCGATTTCGTTCCGTCTCTTCTACTTGGGCCAGACGAACGTTCAGGGACTCGGTTTGCTCGCGGGCCGCACGCTCGGCGGCGTACAGTTGCTCGTTCTCGATTTCGACCCGTTTGTGCAGAGTGATGTCGCGGTTGCTGGCGCGGCGGCCCAAATACTCGCCGCCGTTGGCATATACCGGCTGGCAAACGTGGTTGATCCAGCATTCCTCGCCATCTCGGGTGTTCAGGCGGAACTCGACGTCGCGGACCTCGTCTTGCGCCAACTCGACGCGCACGTGTTGGGCGACCAGGTCAGCATCCTCAGGGTGGGCGATGCGGACCAACAGTTCTGGGTCCTCTGTGAACTCTTCGGGCCGGTATCCGGTGATGCGCTCGCAGGCCGGGGAGACGTAGACAAAATGCCCATCCGGCGCGATCCAGTATTCTCAATCGTAGGTAAAGTCGGCGACGGTGCGGAAATTTCTCTCGCTCTCTCGCAGTGCGATCACAATCCCATTCAGTGCGGATGTGCGCTCGGTCACTTTTGCCTCCAAGGTAATGTTGAGCTCTCGCAGGGCCTCTTGGGCGTGTGCCCGCTCTCGTTCGGAGCGAACGCGCGCGGTGATGTCGCGCGCAACAACCAAAGTCGCCGGGTTGCCCCGGTAAGTAAAAGTGGTTGCCGCCGCTTCTACGTCTATGGCCGTCCCATCGATACGGAGCCACTTTTCTTTGATGAGGGGCGCTGGTTTTCCCGTCTCTCGCATCTCGCGCATGCGCTCTGCGACGACGGCGTGATATTCGGGGGTTACGAAATCCACAATCATCTTTCCAATGATCTGCGTGGGGCTTGTCGCGCTGAGCATCCGCGCCCCGGCAGCGTTGACAAAGACAATCTTGCTCTGACTGTGAACGGCGATGGTAATCGGAGAAAATTCCACGAGATGGCGGTAGCGTTCTTCGCTTTCTGCCAGCGACCGCTCCGAGCGTTGGCGTTCGGCGATTTCGCGCGTCAACGAAGAGTTGACGCTTGCAAGCTGTTCGTTTCGCGCCTCGAGTTGCTTTTGCAAGTTGCGGATGGTCAGATGCCTTTCCACGCGGGCGAGCACTTCTGTATCCTGAAAGGGTTTGGTGATGTAATCCACTCCGCCGAGCGCAAAGCCGCGTACTTTGTCTGGCGTCTCGTGTAACGCACTGATAAAGATCACCGGGATGTCGCGGGTGCGTTCGTCCGCTTTCAACTTTTCGCAGAACTCGTAGCCGTCCATGCCGGGCATTCTGATATCGAGCAGAACGAGATCGGGCAGTTTTCTTTGTGCCGCCAGCAATCCCAGACGAGCATCTGATGTCGGGCGAACCTGGTACCCGGCATTGGTCAACAGTGCGTCCAAAAGACGTAAATTTTCCACCGTGTCGTCGACGATCAGGATGTTTTGCTTTGATGTCTCGTCATTGTCCATTGTCAATTTCCTGTCGAGTAAAATCACGAAAATAGTACGACGTTGTTTCTAAACAATGCCTAAAATAGCACATTCTCCGGTGATTCCAAATTCGTCCTTGTTCCATATTTCATGTTCGACTCATATCCAGCGCCCGGCACGCGCACTCAGTGCCTGGTGGATTGCCCGTGCCAGAGTTTCTACTTCCAAAGGCTTGGGAATCATGTCCAAAAAACCAGCCTCTCGCAGCTCTTGCGTGACTTTTTCTATCGCATAGCCGGTGATGCCCAGTGCCTTTAGTTTGGGATTTGAGCGTCTCAGTTCTCGCACCAACTCTTTGCCATCCATCTCTGGCATCACCATGTCTGTGATGACCAGATCCGCTCTACCTTCTGCCTCATAGACCGCCAGTGCCTCATGCCCGTTCGCCGCCGTGAGCACCCGGTAGCCCAGCGATTCCAAGATGTCCTGTCCTGCTGCCCGCAGATCCTCGTTATCCTCTACCAGCAAGATCATTTTCCCCTGCCCCCGTGGAAGAACGGAGAGTTCTGCAATCTTGGCTTTTTGTACGGATGCACGATCAATGTCCACCTCGTAAGCTGGCAGATAAATGAAAAAGGTCGTCCCCCGACCCAGTTCCGTCTCTACACCAATGTATCCCTCGTGCTGCCGGACGATGCCGTACACCTGCGCCAGACCCAGCCCTGTTCCCTTGTCCACGTCCTTGGTGGTGAAAAAGGGTTCGAACATGTGGGTGCGTACCTCCTCCGTCATTCCCATCCCCGTGTCCGAGACAGCCAGGCAGACCCACGCGCCTGCTTCCATATCCGCCACCGGCGGCGTCTCGTCCACCGAGACCTCGACGCGAGATAGCTCAAAGTACAGGTCCCCGCCGCGCGGCATAGCGTCGCGAGCGTTGGTCGCCAGGTTGGTCAACATCTGTTGAATGCGCCCCGAGTCGGCCTGCACCGCAAATGCACCCGGGTGCTCCCCTGGCCCTGCCTCCAGCGAGAATCGGACGTTCTCCGGGACCAGGCGCTGCAAGATATCCATTACGTCTTGAATAAAGCTCTGCAGGTCCAATGGTTGAACTCGGAGCATCGAGCGGCTGCTGAAATCGAGGATCTGTTGCACCAGATTGACTGCCTTGTTCGACTCTCTGATGATAGTCTCTATATTCCGCGCCAGTTTGGGCGTTAGAGCGGGCTGGCGCGAGGACATCTGGGCATAGAGTATGATGCTGGTCAGCAGGTTACGAAAATCATGGGCAATGCCGGCCGCTAGTTGACCCACGGCGGCCAGTCGTTCCTGTCGCATCATTTGCTCTTGTGCATCTCTCAATTCTGTCAGCGTCTCCTCCATACGGCGATTGCTTTTCCTCAGTGCCTCCTTCGCTCGCTTGCGCTTGGTGATCTCGATGGATAACCCTCCAATCAACGGCGTCCGATCCGGGCGATGAATTGGAAATTTGTGGGTGAGCCAATACCTTGGCCCGGACGAATCGGGAATGATTTCCTCGATTTCAATAGGATTCCCTTTTGGATAGTCCCCCTGTTAAGTGTTGTTAGGGGATGCGACAGTTGTCAAAAACTCTTTAACAGCCCAAATATGATCAGTTAGTCCAGCAGCCATAGCGGGTGTGCGTGGTCGCCAGCGGCGA
>JAAEPW010000356.1 GCA_024232355.1 Chloroflexota bacterium
CAATTCCGGCAGCAAGTGGCGGCATACAAGGAAGTACGCGCAGCCCACATCGAAACCCCATCCGATGACTTGCGCAAACGAGTCCGTGCCGCCCGGCGTGAGGCTCTACAGATTACGCGGAGCTACAAGGTTTGCCCCGATTGTGGCGCGTCCTTGAGCAAAAAGATCCACGACAGTCGTCGGCAGATGCACTGTCAGGACGATGTGTTCGCATGGGATGTGGAGGAGGCAAAGCTCGTGACTCACTCCTGCAGAGCCGCGCTTTTCCAGTTTGGAGGACAGCACCGTAGGTGGCCCCTTGCAGATTACGTCAGCAAAAAGATGCAGCGGACGCAGGGTGTCCGTGGGTTCTTTCAGAGCCTCATAGCCGATGAGTGTTTTCCCGGTAATACCCTGGTTTCTACTCCCAGCGGTTCGGTTCCTATCAAAGACATCAACATCGGTGACAAAGTTTTGTCATACAAAGATGGCAAGATCGTCGCTCGGCGTGTCATCAGAACCATCATCAAACCCCGTTTCGGACGACTG
>JAAEPW010000357.1 GCA_024232355.1 Chloroflexota bacterium
GTAGACTTGGTGCGTGCCCCGTTCTAGCCCGGTAAAGAGGAAAGCGCCGTCGACGGTGGTGATGGTTGATGGTTTGTCTGTAAAGGATGGTTGATTTTGGGCAGGGTGCGACAAATTGCCAGTTTCCAAGGTGGATTGAGCTTGGTTGGGTGCTGCAAAGATGACAAAGTGCAAAATGAGAATGATGTGTAGTATTCGTTCCCAAGTCATGACCTGTTCCTCCTGATTGTATACTCTTTTGTTTGGTCTGTTCCTGGTGCTGCTCCACCACATCGCGCGGGTTTCTGAGGATGGGTGTGGCGTCTTGAGCAACTCGTATTATATATTATTAAAGTCACTCTGGCAATTATAACACATTTTGCCGCAGGCTAAGGTCAGGAAATGGTTATGTTTAGTATAGAATTGGTTAAGATTGGCGCTCTAGCGCTCATCAGGTATAGGAAGAGAGCCATTTGTTCCCTTTTCTGGCAGCGGTCAGCCTGCCATAATAATAGTTCACGTTTGCCACCAGGTTGAATATAGGGCTGCGCAAATATAGGGCATCGGCGCGACGAAATGGTCGTCGTACAAGGCGCGTGAGGAGGATGAGCAGGTGCTTGAGAGTCGTCAGAGCAATCAGGGTCAGGCTCTCTAGTTTCATCCAGCGGGCCACTCGCGCTGTGTTTTGGGCGTGTTTCAGGGCTACCAGGCCATATCCCCACCCATTTTTACGGTACAGTTTTGCCAGTCCTGGCAAGCTTGTCCGGTGTTGGTGATATATGGCGGCCTGGGGGGCGACGTTGATTCGCCAGTCGGTCTGGGTTTGCGCGCGCCAGGCCAGGTCGAGGTCGCCACAACTGGTCAGTCGCACATCAAAGAGGCCAATGGTATCAAAGACTTGCCGGCGATAGGCAACGTTGGCAGTGGGGGGGCTGACGAGGTTATCGAACGGTAGGGAGATTTCAGAACGGTAGTTTGTCAATGTAAAGTGGCTGAAAAGACGCTCTCCGATGGTCGCAGGAGCAAAGAATGGTCGTTGCAGAGCATACAAGGCCAGGTAGCCCACTTGCCCGAGGTGTTGTTCCACGTGCGTGCGGGGCATGTAAGGGTCTAACCCGCTGGCAAAGCCTCCCCATTGTGGATCGTTGTGTTCGGCTAGCAGGTGTCGCAGCCAGCCCGAGGGGATGACACAGTCAGCGTCGGTAAAGGCGACAATGTCGCCTCGGGCTGCTTTGATGCCTTTGTTGCGTGCTGCATAGGAGCTTTGCATCTGGCGCTCGTAGATCAGTTTGACGGGATATTGTTGCACTTTTTGTGGTGTGTCATCCTGAGAGTTGTTGTCTACTATGATGATTTCGTACTGCCCGCCAGGATAGTCTAGCGCGAGCAGGGTGCGCAAGGTATGTTCAATGGTGCGGCTGCCGTTGAACACCGGCACGATGATAGAGACGGAAGGCCATTGGGTCATATGGATGCCGTTTTAAAAAGTTTTTGAATGATAGCGGTATCGGCGAAACCAGAGGATGCGCCGCGATGACATCTGGTCAATGGGTTGGTATCCTACCTTGCGCACGAGACCTTGGGATGCCAGGTTGTCAACTTGGACAATTGTAACAGCTCGTCGGCATCCTTGGTCTTGAAAGTGTTGAAATAGACGTATGTAGACGACTGTCAAGAGGCCCCGCCGCCGGTAGTCTGGCACGGTATAGCCGGTGTTAAAGTAGACGTCTCCCGGTTGTAGATGCATTTCGAGGTCGTCCAGGTAAATGTCTACCTGGTCCCCTCCCCAGCAATAGGCGGCTATGTTGTCACCGTGCATCGCCAGGCAACACGCTCGTCCACACGCCAGATAGTTGGCAAACGTGGCGACGTCGGATGGCGGGGCAATTTTTTGAAAGCGTTCCAGGTCATCCAGAGTTGCCATACGTAGTGTAAAGGGCTGCGCTGGTTCAATGCTGGGCAGTGGGTCATCCAAAGGGCGTGTAAAGACCGTGTACTCGATGGTGGGGCGGTAGAAGAATCTGGAAATCAGTTCCCAGAAATGACGCAAGGCCGGTCGCAGGCCGTCCTGGCGCAAGATGTTCCAGTTGTCTTGTATTAAGCGACTTGTTCTTAGAATTATGTACTTGATTGATATGGTGGGCATAGTTTGTATTCAGCGGTTTGTCGTCAACCGGTCTCCCCATTGGGCTAATCTGTCTAATGAACCTGACCAAGAGGTTATCGTATTTGTTATTGTATACAATAGTGATGAGTAAACATAGTCATAGGCTCCGACATAGTATATCATATCTTGACCAAAGCCGCGCTTAAAGCGGTAAATGCCCCACAATCCATCGGTGCGTTGATTGTCGGGCGGCTCTTTTCCTTCGCTGGCATACTGGCCCACCTGGTCGGGAATGCCCCATAGATCATAAGTGCGACAGCCCTGGCTTTTGGCCCACTTTATGAGTTCCCACTGTAATAGGTAACTGGGCATCAGTTTTCGATGACGGTTGCTGGA
>JAAEPW010000358.1 GCA_024232355.1 Chloroflexota bacterium
CGGTCGAGGACGCATTGCCCACCGTGGTGAGGGAACGAACCCGTGTCGGGCAGGTTTTCCAGAATTTGTTGGGTAACGCGCTAAAGTTTATGGACAAGCCGGAGGGCGAGATTTGCGTCGGTTGTGCGGACGAGGGGGCGCATTGGCTGTTCAGGGTGGCCGATAACGGGCCGGGAATCGAAGTAAAGCATCATGACAGGATATTTCAAATGTTCCAGACGTTGGCGGCACGCGACGACGTCAAAGGTACCGGCATCGGGCTGGCACTGGTGAAGAAAATCGTCGAGCAGACGTGGGGCGGCCAAGTCTGGGTGGAATCGACGGTTGGTGAGGGGAGTGCATTCTATTTCACATTGCCCAAAGGAGAGAAAGAAAAATGAACGACGCCAGGCCCATTTTGCTCGTCGAGGATGATTGGATAGACGTAAGAATGATTCAACTTGTACTGGACGTTGAGCGAGTTGCTTTTTGGGGGTGAAATATGAGCGAGATGTTTAGAATCTTGCTGGTAGAAGACAACAGAATCGATCAGATGGCCTTTGAGCGTTTTGTCAAGCGCCAGAATTTGCTCTATGA
>JAAEPW010000359.1 GCA_024232355.1 Chloroflexota bacterium
AAAGCCTCCACACGCGCTGGGTGATCTTTTGGCAAAATCTGCCGGATGAAGCCTGGTCACGCACCGGCTTGCATTCTGAGTCCGGCCTCGTGATGTTATAGGCCGAATTATTTGGTTAAGAACAGGCAAAAGCTGGACAGATTAAATAGATTGCCTGCCAAAGCCATAGCGTAACGAGATGGACGCGGCCAGACTAAATGACTACAGTCAAGGGTGGGCATACAGGGCTGTTCAGTTCTAAAGGATTCCGACATAATTAAGGACGTTATCAAGGTTCATACAGTTATAGAGATTTCCGGTTGAGCGGAAATATCATAAAGAGTGTTGTTTCCGTGTTCTTATATAGATATTGTACTTTACCAACTGAATTGAACTCGATAGCTGATCCCGTTGCGGGTCAGCTTGATTGGCACATCCGTTAGCACCGAACATAGACGTTCGTAGGCTTGCTGGGTCTGGGCCCGTGGAAATGGGCGGGCATAAACGGTGGCAATCTGTTGGTCGTGGTCGAACTCAACCCGGTCACCGAAGGCCAAGAATGCCCGCCTCAGCCGATTGGGGCCGGCTTCTTCCAAGTCCAGTTGGCGTGCCAGTAACTTCAACGCCACCCGGGCATGGCTCTTGAACAGGTGGAGAAGGGTCAACTTACGCACGTCGAGTACCTGGGTGGTGGTCGTGAGGACGGTCTGCCCGTTCTGGTCGCGTCGAATGCGCCCCAGTTCTTCAGAGAGGGTTTCGATTTCACGCTCTGCTTTTCGACGCAGCCGCTGAGTGCGCTTGTTCAAAAGCTTGAGTTGGTGTTGATTTAACTGGTCACTTTGGTGCAATTGTTGCTGTTGTTCCTCCTGAGCGGTGTACTTCTCCAGCCGGCGCTGGGCGTTGTTCAAGTCTCGTTGGGCTTGCTCCCAGTCATAGTTTTCGGTGAACGTGGCGGTGTAGGTCTTGTGGGTGGGGATGGCATCACTGTCCATTTCGTGTTTGTCCAGTTTGAAACTGTTTTCGATGCGTTGCTTCAAACGCATCGCATCCATTAGCCCAATGGTGGTCATAGCCCGCTGGTCAGCCAAGGTCGCCTGACCGGGATGGAGCGCGGTGGTATAGATGCCGATCCGTTTGTGAGCTTGCGTTTCCAAGACAACCACCCGTTGCTGGCCCAGATGGGGAAAGTCAAGGCTGGTGTCAGCCACGCGTACCACCTGATGCTTTCTCTCTTTCCCGACCGGCAGTTGCGCATCAGCGTCCAACTCTACAAATTCTTTGTCTGACACCGCCTCCAAGAGTTTGACATTGGCGGGCGTCCTTTTGACCCAGGTGATGGGAACAATCTGTTGCTCATCTTGTAACCAACTCAGCAACCCGGCATCCCATCCGGCCCGGTCAAAGGCCAGTTTCCTGATCCGGTCTGTCGTCGGCAGGCAGGCGTTGGCTTTGGTCACCAAATGACGCATCGCCTCGGCATAAGAAACGGTCAGGGGAAAGTACTCGCTCAACGAACATAAGCCGTTGTGCAGGGTGTAGCGGGTAACCGCTTTGACACTGATCTGTTTGGTGCCGTGTTTGGTCTTGCCCAACCTCGCTTGGCCGGTGTACTCCACCACATGGTCATCGAAGTACCACACTTCACCGGCCAACAACCCAGCCGCCACCCAACCTTGCAAAGAGGCTTGTTGGGCCCGGTCAATCATTCCCCCAGGACGGATTTGTCCCAGCCGCTCCACGACCGTGGTGGGACTATCAACCTCATCAAGCTCAATCAGCGCTTGCAAGTATTGGTCAAGGGTATCTGCATCGGGCCGCCGGCGGCTACCGAGTGGTAGCCCCCAACTCTCAACCGGCTGGTCGTTGATGTGACTGATACGTGGCACACCCCACGCTGACAACAATACCAGTCCTAAACGCATCTGTTCATCGCTGTAGCTCTCTGGCCCTCCTCTGACGCACAACTCCGACAAGACGCTCTGATAGCCACTGACATCCAGCGGGTTGAGTAACGCCAGCAGTAACGCTTGCTCACTGGAGATTATTTCGACCCCTTTTTTTTTCCATCATCCGCTTCCGCTGGTTTCTCCTCTGCCTCTGGCCCGCTTTCACCCACTAACACTCGATGCAGGTCCTGCAACCCATGCTCTTTCAACAACCGGTAAACCGTACTCCGCTCCAGCCCAAACTCGGCTGCCAGATCGCTGTCTCCTCGTTCCGGTTCCAACGCCTTGGCCCGTAACACATCTGCTTCCCGCTCCGTTGTTCGTTTGCGCGGCGCTGCTCCCCACCGCTTGTCCACCAACCCGACCGTTCCTTCGGCCTTGAACTTGCCCCACATCTCGTACAGGTAGCCGGGTGATAAGCCAAAGGCTTCCGCTATATCCGCTACTGCGTAGCCAGCCTGATATAGACGGTACGTTTCCAGCTTCCGTAGGGTCGGGTCTTCTATCCCCCACGATAGTAAGCTATCGGGCTCATTTTTCAGTTGTTCAAGATCAATCCTTTGGCGTTGGCTGCGGCGGCGTTTTTCGCTCATCCTGGCACCCCCTATCGTATTTTATCAGGGAAGTATAACAAATAGCAGCCCTATGCCCAAACTTTGCATTGCTTATATCAGGCTCGCCAATCAACACTACCTGGCTGATTTCTCCTCAACCGGAAATCTCTATGTTAGC
>JAAEPW010000360.1 GCA_024232355.1 Chloroflexota bacterium
TCTAATCATGTTGTTTTGTGCCTCTTTGTTAAGGTTCGCGGTACGAGTGTCGGCTTCCTGGCGCGCAGTCCCGACTGTGCACTTTTCGTGGCGCTGCTCAGCGCTGTCCGTCTGCTCCTTCGGAACGCCGTTCACTGTCCGCTCGCCATTCCGCGTTCCCCCACTGCTGAGCTCGGCATCCTGCATGGCGTTTCTCGACGCCGTCCTGTTCTTGGCGTTGGTCGGCGTCTTTGATGCCGTGATGGCGCCAGATGCGCCGTTCGTCACGCCGCTGGCCACTTCCACCCCGGTGGACTCTCTGAACGGCTCTCAGGCCGCCGGAACCGAAAACGTAAGCAACTGTTGAACTGTGCCAGTAGCCATGTCGCATGAGCAGACCTTGTGGGGTCCATACCTCACGCGCTCTAGTGCTGAGCCGTTGCCTCTTGAGCCCACTAATGCCACTCAGTTAAGCCGAAATCAACGTGACAATATGTTTTTTCAAAATGCTGACGATATGTTAAGTGCTTTGCGGACGTTTTCGGGTACCAGCGCTGCAAATACTAGGAATACTGAGCCAAATTTGCCTACTACTTCGCCTCTCTTTGCCAGCTCAGTATTGCCTGCTTCGTCTTTGCCTATGCCTACAGTGCCTGCGAACACCCACACAGTGTGGTCTGGGGTAA
>JAAEPW010000361.1 GCA_024232355.1 Chloroflexota bacterium
ACGTTCACCATTTCACCTAGCTTTGCTTTTCCGTGGCGGGCGCGGGCAATTCCGCTGGATGCCTCGTTGTCTCCGGCTATGCGGGTGGAGGTACAAGTGATTTGGGAATACTTGACGGAACAGCAGGGGATAGAGTTACCCTTGTTACCCCGCCGGGCCGGGTGGTATCTGGTGGCACAAGAGCAATTACGCAAAAAGGACAAGAAAACACGTCAATGATCATTTTGAGTCTGACCGTTTCCGCTCTGTGGATAGCCACACTGGCGCAAGACCTGGCGCGGCGCGAGGTCTCACTACTCGTGTTCATCGCGCTGGCGGTTGCTTCTCTTGCCGGTCATCCCTGGCCTTGGTGGGCGCTCACCGGCCTGGCCCTGTTGTGGCCGTCGCGAGAACGTGCTCTGCTGTTGGTCCCCTGTGCGATGTCGCTGGGGGCGCTCACCGGTGAATACGCGCCCGCCATCGCGATGATGGCCGGGATCACGGCCTGGGCGCTCTCCTGGTGGGGCGGCGCGGACGGCATCGCGCTGCTCGTTCTAGCCCTACGTGGGGGATTGCCGGGGCTGGTCATCGGTGCGGTGGTATCTGCATTGTGGGGCATCATCCTGATGATGGTGCGAAAGAGGTCTCTGCTGGGACTTTTCGGAACCGTGTCCGGTATCTTGGCTCTGCGAGCCGAGGATGAGGACATCCCGGCAGAGACAGAAATGCCCGCCGCTGCGGCTTTGGCTGTGGGAGGGTTGATCGTCGAGTTCTTGATTTTGTGTAGCGTTGTGATAAAGGGAGGAAAAAGCTCATGTCTGTTTGGATAGATGATAAAAGGCCGCGCTTGTTGGCGGCTGTGCCGTGCGAGGATGCTGCAACGTCGGCTTCGATGGGGGACGGTCGGGTATCATTGCAGCGTGTCTTTTACGACCTGTACGCGGGCGCATTCCCGGCCGCATTCGAGCGGTTGAACGTCGCCACGATGTGGATGGGTGGCGAGGGAGAATACACAATTGGCGCTCGTCTGACCGGCCCCGATGGTACGGTGCTGGCCGAGGCCCAGATACCACACACGTGTCAGCCCGAGCCTACGACGATGATCCACCTGATCCATTTTTCCAGCGATGGCGTGATGACGATGGTATTGCCCCAGCCAGGCCGGTACGACGTGGACGTGCTGCTGGACGACATACAGGTCTCGACCTTCCCGTTGTTCGTCGTCGAGATCAGAAGCGAGGTTGAGGACAATGGGGAAAACTGAACACATCGGATTGTGGATACTCGTCGCCCTCACCTCCATCAGTTTGATCGTCCTGTCCGTCATTGTGACCGGTGAATTGGCCGAGATCAACCAGCAATTGCTCGTCTTGATGGAAAATGACGTCCGCTCTGTCGTTGACACAAGTGTGACGGATGAGGGGGTAGGTGGATCCGCCCATGTGGAGATCTCTCACGTGCAGGTCTTGACCAACAGTGTCACGATGACGGTCACTGTGAAAGCGCACGGCGCGGGCGACTTGTTGTTCGAGCCACCCGAGTTGCAGAGTACGGAAGGCACAGTTTACCCGGCGACCGGTGAGAGCGTGGCAGATGCAAGAATAGCGTTTCTCGATCTGGTCACTCGTGGCGAGGCAGTTACACGCCTCGAGTTCTCCGGTCGAGCGAGTCCGACGGCGGGGTTGTGGTTGATCTTTAATCCCCATCAGGAAACCACTAACAGCATCGCCCCTCAACTGCGCGTGGCGGTGTCGCTTCGAGACGGGGAGTAAAATGGTCAACAATCCGGATACTATCCAGCAGATCACTTGCCTGGAAAACGAGCTACAAGCTCGTCAGATGAGCATTCGCCAGTTGGAATCCTTACTCGCGAGTCAGAACTGGATGAAGGAACACGCAGAAAATGCGCGTGACTCGATACGTGAACGATTGGAGCACATCGCCAACTCGTTGTGCTCCCAGATGGTGAATGATCTGCGCCAAGAGTCTCCCGATGGCATATCGCAGATCGATCACAAAGAGCTGTCGGCTTGGATCATTGCGGCTGTGGGAAAGCAGATTGATCATCTATCCGCCGGTGGCCGGGGGACCGGCGACGCGGACGTAGAATCCGAAAACGTGGAATTGCAACACAAGATCATCCGATTGAAAGAGTCGCTCGAAAGAGAAAAAGAAGCGCACAGGAAAACCCGGCAAGATATAAAGCACGTTCAGTCCGCGTTGGATGCCGCCCTGGCAACATCCCGAGACACACCGGAACCCGCCGCAGATATACCCGACTGGCTGTCCGAGTTGCAGCTATGGCCCAAGTTCGATCAGGGGATGACGCTGCTGCAAACCATCGCCGAGACGGGGATGGTTCGGCGTTTCGATGTGTCGAGCGCATACGGGAACTCGATCGGAGCCGGACGCGAGTCCAGCTTTATCCGGCGAATGATCACCCGTTCGCAAGAGCGGGAATTGCTCACCGTCGTCACCGTCGATAGCGAAACGGTAGGGGCCAGCACGCAGGATTTGGTACAACTGTCAGACCAGGGAAAGGAAGCGTGTCGACTACTTTTTCATCTGGCCCCGGTGCCGAACGAAATCGAGCGGTTGCTGCCGTGCTGCCAGACGTTGCCCAGGATATTGTTGGTCCTGGAAGCCGCCGAACTCTTGCGCAATGCAGGCTTTACGGTGGAACTGGCCCCGTATCCGGTCGATGTGCCGCAATCTGACCAATCTTTGGCGCTCGCTCTGAAAGCGACGTTCGAGGATAAACCGGTGTTCGTCATGGTCGAGGGCAAGCACAGCGCCGTCGTCGAATGGAATCGCAAATGGCAGGACCATTACGACGCGATTGGGGATCGTTTCCACGTCGTCGTCGCATCGGAAAAGATAAAGTCTCGTTTGTTGAGCCACGTCCATCGCTGGGTTCAAAAGAACAAACGCGGCTTGACGTTGCGGATGACCAACATCAGCAAAGTGCGGGGCAAGGGCAGGCGCGGAAACGATATTTGGACGATCCGGCACACTCTGGGAGATAGCACAGAATGAACAACAACGTCGTCATACTCAAAGGTCGAGTCGCAAGCGAGCCGGTTTACGAGATCATCCGAGGCAGCAATCTGGCGTTTGTCAATTTCAAGCTGGGGGTGAATCTATACAAGGGAGGGAAAACTGCCGTTTTCTTGAAAGGAAACGTCGCCCAGGCCCCCCGATATATGCTCGTGGAGAACAGACGGCCGTTTATGTTTTTCAACCTGGCCGTGGACCGTCCCACCTGGATGCACACTCACTACGGCAAGGCCGATTTTCTGCGCGTCGTGGCCTACGACGAGCGTGCATTGTTCGACTATGCGTATCTGCGAGTTGGATCCGAGTTGTTGGTGTCTGGTGGGCTGCAATTACGCGAGTTCGAGACAAACGGCGAGACGCGCCACGTGACCGAGGTCGTGGCCGATGCTGACGACGGTATTTTGTTTCTGAGAAACATCGACTATGAAGGAGGCGAGACAAAGAAAAAAGAGTTGTTGAAAGAGCATGAGACACAATCACCACCCGAGATCGAACGACGGATGAGTGGTGGCGGGTTTTTCCGCGTCACAGCGCGAGGGCGTCTGGCGGACGACACGTTCAACGCCCTCGGCGATCACGTGGGCGCGCAGGTATTTGTGATGGGCCGTTTGCAGGCCCGCCGGTGGAACGATCGAACGATCATCGAGGTCGCAGCAAACGACGTTACGTTTCTGCGTTCCGCCCGGCAGAGAGACTAGTTCTATTGTAAGGAGAAATGAAAATGATCGAGGAACAAAAAATGATCAAAGTGGCATCCGCGTCGAAAACAGCGAGCGTGGCAGGTGCTATCGCGCACACGATGCGTGAATCGGAATCCGGTGAGGTAAAAGTGCGCGCGATGGGGGCCGGTGCGGTCAACCAGGCGATCAAGGCAATAGCTCTCGCGTGCAAATTTTTGCTGGACGACGACCCCCCTGTCTCGATTTGCTGTATCCCGGCCTTTGTCGATCTCGAGTTGGACGGCGAGGAAAAGACGGCCATCGAGATGATGCTCCAACGACACGAGTTCGTGGACAGCGACGACGACTTGGCAAACTAGAATAGGTGTGCTGCGCTCGAGTCGCGCAATATAGTTGCATAATACTGGCACGAAACTGGGGTTGCGCGACGCAAAAATGGCCACACAACTCGCAAACACTCGATTACGGGGTTTATAAAATGACGTAAGAGGGGTTACGTGCGTCGTATAAAAACGTCCCCTTTGGGAAGCGACGCCGGTCACCGGACAGGATTGATGATGATGCGAAAAGAGCAAAGATCGCTACTTTTACGACGAAATATGTGTGAAAATCACCAAAAACAACCAGATTTCGCTATTTTCGGCCATTCGTCGTCGCCGGTCTTGTGACGCGTAAAGGAGCGTTAAAATGACTCTCTGGGACGATACCGTAAGGCGGTTTTTAGAAGGCCGTAACGCCGCATCTACCGAGTACCAATATCGCCTCGGCTTGAGACATTTCGCCGACTGGTATGCTAAAGTCTACGGCGAGCCCCCCACCCCAGATACCCTCACCGACATCACGGCGCGCCAGTGGCGCGACTATCTCTCCGGCGAGCGCGGGCTCAAAGCCGCCACGGTCAATCAACGCCTCGCCGCGCTCAAGGGACTGGTGCGTTCCTGCGGGCGGCAATTGGACGTCCGGGGGATAAAAAGTGTGCGCGCCCCCATCGAGCCACTGACGAGTCGAGACTTGGGCCGTCTGCTGGCCGTCGCCGAGAACGCCGTCTGGGGTCCTCCGTGGCTAGCGCTGCGAAACGCCGCGATGATCGCCCTGATGGCCAAGGCCGGTCTGCGCGTGAGTGAGGTCGTGGGCCTGAACGTTTCCGACGTAGAGCTCAGGCCCCGCTCAGGCTGGGCGACGATCCGGCGCGGCAAGGGGCTCAAGGAACGACGGGTTCCTCTGTCCAGCCAGGCGCGTGGATACATCCAGAAATATCTGAATGGCAGGCCCGAGTGGGCGAGGCCTGCCCTGAGGCGGGCGTACCGCCCGGAGTCGAAGGGGCATGCATTGTTCATCAGCAAGACCGGCAAGCGTCTGCACAAACGAGACGTGCAACGGATGATAACCAACACGGCCGCCTCCGGTCTGGAGAGAAAGGTCTCGACGCACGTCCTGCGCCACACGTTTGCGACCCGATTCTTGCGCAATGGCGGGGACCTGGCGACACTCCAGTCGATCCTGGGTCACGCCAACATCGAGACGACCTCCCGTTACCTGCACCCGGATGTCGAGGGAATGCAGAGTATGGTGGAGGATTTATGAGGAATAGGAGGTTTTTGAGAAATGTTGAATGAAACTCATATCGAAGGGTACGTCACCAAAAAACAATGGATGTACGGCGGTGACAAATTTATGCGAGTCGCCGTCTATCGTGATCCGGACCGACCGCGCAAGGAGAATGACCGGGAGTCTAAAAAGGGCGGGCAGGATCAGCCCGATTATGTCACCGTCAAACTGCCCGCAGCCTTGATTGCGGGGATGCCCATCGAATTCAAACCGAGCCAGCGAATTCAGGTACACGGGTGGTTGGAAAGTCGGCAGTACACGCAATCTTTGGCCGAGTTCCTGGACAATGTAAAAGACAAGGGCCAGGAACAACAGGTAGAGATTGATCCGGAACTGTCCAAAAAGATCATCACCTTTCGCAGTTCCACCTGGGTCGTCGCCGACCGCATCCAGATTGTGACTAGAGGGGACAAGTAAGGGAATTCCAGAGAAATAAATCTCCCAAACAGATTTTGTGATGCAGTCAACGACACCTTGAAAAGACAAATTGTGACGGAATTCCTTGAGCTTTTCCGGATATTTTGTGACTTTGTGCAATTTATGAGATTCTCCGCCGCAAATCTTGGGAGAAGTTAAAAACTGGAAAAGCCAGCGCAAGGGTTCGGGTTCACACAATCGAATATATCGTTGGTTAGTTAGCTATAGTTTTAGCCGGTTTATGGGCAAAGCTATCTTTTCGTTGAGAGAAAAGATGGCTTTGCCTATTTTCTGTATGGTAGGTACGCACATTAACAAACAGCGTCCTTTTTTATCGGCGCGGTTGGTGGAAACATCAACCGTGCGGTCGAGTCCTCGATGGTAGCCTTGCAATGGTTACTCTGGCAGTACGACGTCTGGCGGGAAACCGGCCAGGCCCCTGATCCGGAGGGCCGCAAGGGAAGAGTACAGGGTGACGACTGAAAAGACCGGTAACGGAGACCCGCGCTCATATCAAACAAACAAAAGAAAATGCCAGAGCGTTTCTGGCAAACAACAGATGGAAAATAGGGAGCAAGTTCCCTCAAAAGGCTTGCTCCTCTTTGAGTGATTTTCGTTGTGTGTATTTTCACTTTTGCATGCGACGTTTTTCACTATTTGGAGTGTCTAAATCGTCGAGTGGTTTTTCTAATGAAACAACAGTCCCTTGGTCTGAAAACAGACCAAGGGACTGCTATATGAACCCAAGGTTTCTCAGATTCTGGTTTTTGTGATCAGTGGTTCCCCATCACGGTTCTGCATTCCTCAGTACTATCGGCAGGTAGATGCAGTATTCGGTGATAGCGATGACGACGGTGTCTGGCACGCTAGATAGCCCCAGCGTATCGGTGACAACCAGGGTAAAGGTGAGGGTCGTCGATGTGCCGGGCGCGGTGAAGGTGGGCGATATGACGGCGCTGTCGCTTAACGTGACAACCGACGTGCCACCGGTCTGCGCCCAACTATAGATCAGGCTGTCGCCATCAGGGTCAACGCTGTCGCTGCCGTTGAGAGTGACGGTTGTATTGATAACGACGGTTTGGTTCTGCCCGGCATCAGCTACCGGTGGCTGGTTGACGCTGCTGACGGTAATGGTGAAGGCTTGCGTCGCGCTACCTTCTCCGTCGGCGACTTGCAGTTCGACTGGGATCTCACCCGCGATGAGTGGCGTGCCAGTGAGACTGGCGGTGCGAGTGGTGAGTTGGGTAAGCGTGAGCCAGGTGTCGGAAATCGGCGCGGTGAAGGTGAGCGTGTCCTCGGCGTTGACGTCGGTTGCCCTGATGGTGTAAGTGTAGGGGGCACCAACAGTTGAGGCCTCGACCGGGGCACTGGTGAACTCGGGCGAGGCATTGGCGCTGACTGCTAGAATAAAGGTGTCGTAGGCATCAAGTTCACCGTCGCTGACAGTAATGGTGATGCGCGCTGTGCCCGTCACTCCCGTCGTCGGGGTGATGGTGACGGTACGCTGAGCACCACTGCCACCAAAGCTGATGCCACCACCCAACATCAGAGTACCCCTCAACCCACCATTCACCAAGAGTAAATTGGAGGACTCGCCGTAAAGCCAAAGACTGTCTGGGGCATTATCCGTATCGCTAATGGTGAATGTGACACTGATAAGTGTGCTAATGCCGGTGGATTGGTTGGTAATGTCGGAAATGGTAGGACCAGCGTTTACCTCGTTAACGGTAATGGTAATGGTCTCACTATCGGTGAGGACGGTATCACTGACGACGATAGTCATCTGGTAGTCGCTCGCTCCCTGCACCTCAGTGGGTGTCCAACTGAATGCGCCGCTGCTGTTGATGGTTGCGCCGGTCGGGGCGTTCAGCAGGCTGTAGCTCAGAAGGTCGCCGTTGGCATCGTTCGCCGTCGCAGTAAAGGCCAGTTCCGTTTCCACTTCCACGCTCCGGTCGCCGATGGGATCGAGCACCGGGGCAACGTTCAACACTGTCACTCTTGCTTCGCCAATATTGTTGGTAGGCGTCATATCGTAGGCCGTGGTTGTGATGACAACAGTGTTGGTGAAAATCCCTACTGCCAGGGGGACGTTGAGCACCCCAGTGATGGTGATGACACCCTGCTCCCCCGCACTCAGATCCTCCACACTCCAAACGTAGACCGGGGCAGTGGCAGTGTCGGCAATAGCAACGCCCGTGCTGACGACGCGTTGTACCGTCACACTGACGGGGATGGTATCTGTGATGACGATGTCGGTGGCAACGAAGCCACCTGCATTGGAGAAGGCAAGCGTGTAGGTGATGGTATCGCCAGGGGCAGCGATGAGCGGCTCTACAGTCTTGGTGATGTCCAGGTCAAGCGGGCAATCATCGTTGCGGTAGATTCGAGTGATGGGAATGCTGCCATCAGACCCTGTCAAAAGGATGTCGAGGTCTCCGTCGTTATCATAATCTCCCCACGCCACACTGCCACCTGCTACACCTATCAGGTTTCCAGGATAGACCTCGCTAAAACCAACACCTGTGTTTTGATAAATCTTTGAAACAGGAGCCGAGACATCGACACCTGTCAAGAGAATATCCAGGTCACCATCGTTATCGTAATCCCCCCAGGCCACACTGCTACTCCCTACACCTATCAGGTTTCCAGAATAGACTTCGCTGAAGCCGTTACCCGTGTTTTGATATACCTTGGAGACACCAACACCTGTCAAAAGGATATCGAGGTCACCGTCGTTGTCATAGTCCCCCCAGGTCACACTACCCTGGTCTATGCCCGCTAAACTCCCGGCATAGGCCTCACTGAAACCACGGCCTGTGTTCTGATATATTTTGGAGATATGACTCCCTGTCAAAAGGATATCGAGATCGCCGTCGTTGTCGTAATCACCCCACGCTACGCTCCCGTACCTTACCCCCATTAGGTTTTCAGGATAGACCCCATAGAAACCACTACCCATATTCTGATAGATCCAAGAAATGGTACCAGAGTAATAACTAACCCCCGTCAAGAGGATGTCGAGGTCACCGTCGTTGTCATAATCCCCCCACGCCACACTGCTATCTGCTACGCTTATCAAGTTTCCAGGATAGACCTCGCTAAAACCGATATCTGCGTTTTGATATATCTTGGAGACAAAAGTGGAGGCACCAACCCCAGTCAAGAGAATATCCAGGTCACCATCATTGTCGTAGTCCCCCCAGGCCGCGTTCCCATGACTTACCCCCACAAGGTTTCCAGGATAGACCTCGCTGAAGCCATTACCCGTATTCTGATATATCTTGGAGACATTACCACTATCGCTATGTCCTGTCAAGAGAATATCGAGATCACCGTCGCTGTCGTAATCTCCCCACGCCACACTACCACCCGCTACACCTGTCAGGTTTCCAGGATAAACCTCATTGAAACCACTCACGCAGCGGTTGTTGACTTTTCCAGCATTGAACTGCCATTGGCGCGGAGTAATGGAAAGACCGTTATTATCCTGGACATTGCCAGTGACAGCAGTATGTACCAACTCGCCGGCAAACCAATTGCGCGTAGGCGTAAAGACGATGGTATTGCCGTTCACACTCAGAGTAGTCGTTTCGGTAAAATACCCTTGGAAACCGCTATGCACTCGCACTGTGCGTGTGGTGACGCTGCTTTGGTCGATTGTGCTGTTGGTGGTGATCGTCATAGTGGCAGCAAGCGGCGCGCCCACAGCGTTAACCGCTGGCTCCACGCTGGTGATCCTGAACGGCATCGTCACACTTGCATAGCTGCTGTTGTTCGTCGTAACAACCTCGTTCGTGGCGATGGCGATTTGAGCAGTGTTGGTGATTGTGTCTCCTAGAGACAACGAGGTAGAGAGTTGCCCAGTGATGGTGATGACGCCGCCATCGCCAGGCGCCAGGTCTTGCACCTGCCATACGTAACTGATGCTGCCGGTAGCTGTGATCAGTGCGCCGCTGTAGGTGTAGTTCAAACTGCTGTGTGTTACACTCACCGGGATGTTGTCCGTGATGACCACCCCGCTGGCACCACTCGTACCCGCATTGGTAAATCTGAGAGTATAAGTGATGGTATCACCTGGTAAGGGGGCACGGGGCATAAAAGATTTGCTCAAGACCAGATCGGCCCGAAGAGGTTCATTCAACCAAATCGTGATACTATCAGAACCTTCAGCCGCGCCGAGCACATCCAGGTCACCGTCGCTATCTATGTCCGCTGCATACACGCTCATCGCATAATCGAAATCGCCGTCCACGGTGTGCTCGCTCCAGGCCGTACCATCGCCGGTCCCTGGACCAGTCTGGTCCACGTTCTCCCACCAAGCAATGTCATCAGCATCATTGGCCGCGCCAAGGACATCCAGGTCGCCGTCTCCATCTGCGTCTGCCGCATACACACTCACCGCCCCATCAAAATTGGCATCCACGGCGTGCTCGATCCAGGTCATACCATCGCCGGTCCCTGGACTAGTCTGGTCCACATTCTCCCACCAGGCGATGTCATCAGCACCATGAGCCGCGCCAATGATATCCAGGTCACCGTCTCCATCTACGTCTGCCGCATACGCACTCGTCGCCCCATCAAAATTGGCATCCACAGTGTGCTGGCTCCAAGTCATGCCATCGCCATTCGTGTTCTCCCACCAAGCGATGTCATCAGCACTATAAGCTGCGCCAATCACATCTAGGTCTCCATCGCCATCCATGTCCGCTGCATATACGCTCCACGCTCCATTGAAATTGTCGTCCACGGTATGCTCGCTCCATGCCGTACCGTTACCGGTCCCTGGACCACTCTGGTCCACGTTTTCCCACCAAGTGACGTCATCGATAAAGTCCGCTGCACCGAGGATATCCAAGTCACCATCGCTATCTATGTCCGCCGCATGCACACTCACCGCAGAATCAAAATCGCCGTCCACGGTATGCTCACTCCAGATTGTACCGTCGCCGGTCCCTGAACCAGTCCAGTCCACGTTCTCCCACCAGACGATGTCATCAAAAGGATAATGAGCCGCACCAAGAATATCCAGATCGCCGTCGCCGTCTATGTCCGCCGCATGCACACTATCCGCCGCATAGAAAGCACTGTCCACGGTATGCTCGCTCCAAATTGTACCGTTGCCGGTCCCTGAACCTGCCTGGTCCACGTTCTCCCACCAGGTGATGCCATTCCTACTAGAAGCCTCAAGGACATCCAGGTCGCTGTCGCCATCTATGTCTGCCGCATACACGTTCCAGGCATCGTTAGAACCGGCATCCACCACTGTCTCTGTCCAGTAGTCACCATTGCCATCACCGTGGCGGGCATCAACGGTGAATTGCCAGGCGTAGGGGGGCAGGGTGATGTCGCCACTGCTCTCGATTTGGGAGGAGGCATTCACCATCACTACTTCACCGGCTTTGAAATTATTGGCTGGATCGAAAAGGGCTATATTTCCTTCTGGAAAGGTGTAGCTCCCGGCATAGATGCCGCTCTGCAAACCCCGCACCGTCAGGGTGTGGGTCGTAACCGTGCCGGTATTGATGGCACCATTGAAAGCTGTGGAGATGTTGCTGGTCGTCGTGACGTTGAGGTTATTCTTGACCGGCGCGACGGCAGTGACTAGAAAGGGTAGTGTCGTCAAATCGCTGTTATTGCTGGGGTTGCGATCCACCGACGTTGTGGTGATGGTAGCTCTGTTGGTAATACCTGCCGCCAGCGAATCACTCAACACGCCACTGATGGTGATGGTGCCACCATCACCAGGTGCCAGATCCTGTACCTGCCACACGTAACTGATGCTGCCGGTAGCCGTGATTAGTGCACCACTGTAGGTATAGTTCAAACTGTCGTGCGTGACACTCACCGGGATGTTGTCCGTGATGATCACTCCGCTGGCGGTGGCGATGCCCACATTGGAAAAGTCAAGGGTGTAGGTAATGATGTCACCAGGCAGAGGAGCGCGAGGCATAAAAGATTTCCTCAATATCAGGTCAGCCGGCGGTGGCTCACTCAACCAGACCGTGATGTTATCATCATTTGCCGCTGCGGCGAGGATATCCAAGTCGCCGTCGCCATCCACGTCCGCTGCATACGCACTCACCGCTCCCTGAAAACTGGTATCCACGGTATGTTTACTCCAGACCGTACCGTCGCCATTGGTGTTCTCCCACCAAGCGATGTCACCAGCATTATAAGCCGCGCCGAGAACATCCAGGTCGCCGTCGCCATCCACATCCGCCGCATATACGCTCGCCGCCCCCTGGAAACTGATATCCACGGTATGTCTACTCCAGGCCGTGCCATCACCATTGGTGTTCTCCCACCAAGCGATGTCACCAGCAGATACAGCGGCGCCGAGGATATCCAAATCACCGTCGCCATCCACATCCGCGGTATACACATTCACTGCTCCATTGAAATTGGTATCCACGCTATGCTCAACCCAGGTCATGCCATTGCCGTTTACATTCTGCCACCAGACAATGCTATCATCATTTGCAGCTGCTCCGAGGATATCCATATCGCCGTCACCATCCACGTCCGCCGCATACACGCTCTCCGCCCATTCAAAATTGCCATCCACAGGGTGCTTGCTCCAGATCGTACCGTCGCCAGTCCCTAGGCCAGTCTGGTCCACATTCTCCCACCAGGCGATATCATTATCAAGAGCAGACGTACCGAGGACATCCAAGTCGCCATCACCATCCACATCCGCCGCATACACACCCCGCGCCCCATAGAAATTGGCATCCACAGCATGCTTGCTCCAAGCTGTGCCATCACCGGTCCCTGGACCAGCGTGGTCCACGTTCTCCCACCAAGCGATATCACCATCGACATAAGCTGTACCGAGGACATCTAGATCGCCGTCACCATCTATATCCGCCGCATATACGCTCCACGCTCCGTAGAAATTGGCATCCACGGTGTGCTTGCTCCAGGACGTGCCGTTACCAGTCCCTGAACTAGTTTGGTCCACGTTCTCCCACCAGGCAATATCATAGTCATACCGAGCCACGCCAATGACATCCAGGTCGCCATCGCCATCTATATCCGCCGCATACACACTCCGCACCTCATTGAAATCGACATCAATCACTTGCTCCGTCCAGTGATCGCCGTCGCCACTGCCGTGGCGGGCATCGACTGTGAATTGCCAGGCATAAGGAGTCACAGTGATACCGCCGCTGCTCTCGATTTGTGAGGAGGCATTCACCATCACCACTTCGCCAGCGTGAAAAGCGTTGTTGGGTGTGACGATAATAGTAGCATTGCCATTGATGACACTGTGCGTTCCCGTCACCAGGCCGCCCTGCAAGCCACGCACCGCAAAAGAGTGGCTGGTCACGGTGGTCGCACTGATATCGTGAGTAAAGGCAGCCGAGATGGTCGTCGTGGTGGTGATGTTGAGGGCGTTGCTCTCCGGGTAGGTGACCGTCACCGTGATACCGTCCGCGTGCGCGGTCTGCGCCGGGAACAAGCACCATGCTGCCGCCAATGTGAATAACACGGCAGCCAATTGGTACATAAGCTTGCAAGTAAATTGTTGAGACATTGAAAATCCTCTCCTCTGAAAGTATTTAGTAGTCAACGCTACCGTCCAACAAGACCCAGCACCCGAAACAAGTCCTTTCGATGCAACTGTCCCTCATATAAATAAACGTGGGCCAGGGCATTCTACCGAGACGAGTTTGAAGATAAAGGGAAAACAGAAAATACCCCCGTTCCTGCCGCCCGCGTTGTGGGCGTGAAGGGGGTGTTTGATCATGTGTGTTTTGCTGTAAGCTCTGCTGCATCAATCTATCGTCGTCGATACGTTGTCATCGTCCCTGGGCATATCCCATGGGGACAACCGCGGAATGATACACCGAAAAGGGATAAAGGGCAAGAATTCCGGGGAGGCTAGGTACCTTTGCCACTTTTCTCCTCCCAATATGCCAGGGTGCTGATAGCACCCCGCCACCAAAAGCAAAAGAACAGATATCTGGGCCGATTAGTTCATTGGTAGAGCATTGCCCTCCGAGATGGGCAAAGGTGCAGGTTCAATTCCTGTTCGGCTCACTGATCATCTCTCTGTTCTGTTTTTCAGAGAGTTTGATGTATGGGATAGTGCATTTCGTCGTATGTCGATGTCGGAAATCATATGAGAACAACTACACAAGGAGGCTAGTTATGAGTTGGAAAGATCGGACGTATAAACGTACAAGTGAGGCAGCGTCGTTTCCATTTATCCAGTGGATCAACGATGGCGGTGCATTGGAGCCCCGCAACGAGATTGGCGGCTTTGCAATGCCTCTCGACCAGGCGGCGGTGCTGGGAGCCAACATCCCCGGTGATGTGCGCGCCATCCACCACCGGAATGGCAACAGCACCGAGGTGGTCTTTAGTACCGCCTTGCAGGTCGCCGTCTTGGAGACTCGCTTTTGCTGGACCAAGAACAAGCACGTGGTTCCCGCCTACGAGACTGGCGCTCGCGGCAAGTTGCAGGCGCTGGCTCTGGTCCGGGACGTCGGTGGCCACACGGTCGGGCCGGTGATGTTGACGTTCAAAGGTCTCACCAGCAAGCAGTTTGGTGCTGCCCTGCGGGAACAGCGGGAATTGGTGCGCAAAGCAACGGTGGGCAAAGCCCCAACCTATGCATTCTTTGGGACCTACCAGGCTGGCGAGGTCAAGATGGTCGGTAACGGCCAAAAGTCGGCTATCACCACCGTCACGCTGGCAGCCAACGGGTTTGATCCCGATGCAGCTTTTGTCAGTGATGCTGCGCTCGACACTCTGGATTGGGACCAGATTGACGCCTGGAAAGCGGTCTGGGAGTTGCCCGGCGGCGCGGATAGCAATAGATCACCCCTCGCATCTGGCAAGGTCGAGCACAAGACAAAGAGCACTGCCGCAAAGACCAGCACAGACCCCGACGCCAAGGCCAGCGACGCTCAATGGAGCTTTATCCGCAAGCTGATGAAAGAAATCGGCATTGGTGAGGACGAGGCCGTCCAGAACGCCGCTATCCGCAAGCAGACCGGCTTCGATCCCGCCAAACTGACGGTGTCTCAGGCCAGTGACCTGATCGAACGCTTGCAAAAGGCCAA
>JAAEPW010000362.1 GCA_024232355.1 Chloroflexota bacterium
CACTTCTTGCTCGAAATTCTGTAAAATTGTCTCCACCATCATTCTCTCCTTTGTTTTTTCTGAACGCCTCTCAACCTATCCGTGGAGAAAATGACACAATTTTGCTCTTTTGTCAAATGTCATATTTTGGAATTGCACCCGGTCACCATTCTTTCACAAAATAGGAGAAATTGAGTTGGGGTATAGACGGATGTGCTTTTCGGCCAGCACACCGTACAACGACATCTCTGGTGCTAAGGTCTTGGTTTCTCTATTTTGACCAATGGAAATTTAGTGACAGATCAATAGCTCGTCGGCTCAAAAACTTGAATCCTGCAAGTACGCAGGTCAGTATTGATGGGACATTTGACACGACGGTGATTTATATCCATGTTGGCGTATGTCTATTTGGTTGGCAGCTTGAGTGGTGCGTGGGACATCAGTCATATAGACGAGATTGGCTCCAGTGAGCTAACCCCGGAACCAGGTGCTCCGTCCGTACAAATCGTTACAAGCCACAGCTTCGAAGGGCAACCCATTCGCTTGGGGACCACGGAGATTGGATGGCATAACCTGGAGCAGAGCATAATCTAGAACAGGAGGATATTGTGAATCTCAGATCGCTTGTCGAAAGTGGGGACCCTGAACGCTTGGCCACAGGTTTTCAATTCACTGAGGGCCCGGTCTGGATAGAGGAAGGTTATCTTCTATTCTCCGATATCCCGGCCAGTCGTATCCACAAATGGTCCCCCAATGGCAGGGTCGAGGTGTGGCGCGAACCCAGTGGTGAGCCGAACGGCCTAACCTTGGACCGGCAGAACCGCCTCATCGCCTGCGAGCACAAGAACCGTCGCGTCTCGCGCACCGAAGCTGATGAGACCGTCGTCACTTTGGCCGACCGGTATCAGGGTAAACAGTTGAACAGCCCCAATGACGTGGTCGTCAAGTCGGACGGTACCATCTACTTCACCGATCCGCCTTACGGCATCCGGCCTGAGGAGCGAGAACAGCCCTGCAACGGTGTCTATCGTATTCTGCCCGACGACACGTTAGAGTTGCTGGCGGACGATTTTGACCGCCCTAATGGACTAGCTTTCTCTCCCGACGAGTCGATCCTGTACGTGGATGATTCGCCGCGTCGCCACGTGCGTGCCTTTGACGTGTGTTCCGATGGCACCCTGGCCCACTCGCGCATCTTTGCCGATATGGACCACCCGCAGCCCGGTAGCCCTGATGGTATGAAGATCGACGTGGAGGGACATCTCTACGTCGCTGGCGCTACTGGCGTGTGGGTCTTTGAGCCCGACGGTACGCTCTTGGGTGTGATCGTTCCGCCGGAACGCCCGGCCAACTGCGCCTGGGGTGACGCTGATCGCAAGAGTCTGTACATCACTGCCCGCACCTCCCTCTACCGCGTTCGGGTCAAGGTTCCGGGGTTGCCGGTGGCGCGTGGCGAGTGAGGTTCAAGTTCTAGGGTGCGTTGATCGCCTTGAAAGTACAGTCCACGACCGACTTTCCCAAGATCATTCTCGTAAGCATCTACAGTTTGCAAAATTGTCCTGCCCGAAAGGCATGTCCGTTCTGGAACTATAGCTGTGATGGAAGAGGAATACGGTTACCGTCGCCCGCACTCGCTCAGGGAGCTTGCCGTCGTTGCTTGTTCTCTATAGTCAATCACTGTTCTTCTCAGTGGACAACCAGCGACCGCACACTGCGGTTTGCCATTGTCGCCCGTCGTTGCTCCTGGTGGCGCTGTCCGCCCCGTCGCTTTCCTTTGTCGTCTCCTCCTCCCTGTGACATCCCCCGAAACCAGGCAACCTAACCAAGCCACACCATCGCTTCCCGCTGTTCGGTTCCCTCGCCGTCTCCTCCCTGGTCTGGCCA
The DNA here is from genome assembly GCA_024232355.1 of Chloroflexota bacterium. The sequence continues at coordinate 1,864 of JAAEPW010000362.1, forward strand.
GGGGGTGCATTGGCTTGTTTCCTTGGGCCAGGCGGTGGGGTGCGGTGTCTGTGACCACAAGCGGGGAGGTGAGCGTTGATGCCGGTTTGTGGGTATCACTCGCCACCGATGAAACCGAGGAGCGATCCCTCGGATGACATCGCTTTCTGCCCGTGCAAAGCCCTGGTGATGAGCCTTCGGCCACCGATTGCCACCAGCATCGGCTTGACCTGCTCACTGCCCCCACCGCCGCCGCGCCCCCAGTCGGCTCCCTCGCCGTCTCCCCTTGGTCTGGCCAGGTGGTACATTGACTTGTTTCCTTGGGCCGGGGGCGGTGGTGTGCGGTGTCTGTGACCACAAGCGGGGAGGTGAGCGTTGATGCCGGTTTGTGGGTATCACTCGCCACCGATGAAACCG
>JAAEPW010000363.1 GCA_024232355.1 Chloroflexota bacterium
CCAGAAATGAGGGTAGAGGGCAGGCCGATTCACTACTGGGAAGGATTGCCTCTAACGCGCACTACCTGCGATTATGATTCTGATGAACTGGATGCGCTCTATGCCTGAGATTTTGGCATGGGGCTGCCGCCACCTTTTCTGCAGAGGACCTTAATCCAGTGGGGCTACCGTCCTTACTTGGGTCCTCTGCCGGATGGCCAAAGAAGAAGAGCGCCGAGCAAAGATATGCGGGAGCGCCAGCCCTTCCCGGGGCCGCATATGTGGATGCAATCGAGTTTCCGGCGGCAACATGATGAAAATGTGCCTACCTATCAGAGTGCTGCCAGCAGTGTTACGCACGGCCCAGTCCGAAGGGGTGCACAGACTATTTTTGGAGGTCGAGGGTGAATGCCCCAACGCGACGCTTCGCCACAGCTGTCGGGAGACATGCTGCTGCCGAGTCAGTTGCCATCTCGTTTTTGAGCATGGATGCCGAGTCAACCGCCCAGATCGAGTGGGTCTGCGGGACAGTTGGCTTCTGGAATGCCACCTGTTGGAGCTCCGCCAGGTCCCCAGATGCCACCTCCGGTGTTGAAGAAGAGTCCACCTACCACACATGG
>JAAEPW010000364.1 GCA_024232355.1 Chloroflexota bacterium
CAATCCTGCCTCTAGACAGGGTTGGCGACCGCCTAACACCCCCCGACCACAACGCCGTCGCTATGACCCCAACACAGCCACCTTTGGCGGCGCATACACCCCCCACAAATCCCAGTATGAGGGTGGGCGCGGTGACGGTAACGAGAACAATTGATCGCCCTACCCGGCTTCGGTTCGGGATACATGCAAAAATAGGACATTTGGCGTTTTAGACCCAATATCGGAATACGCCCCAAATTGACCAGTCTTAGGATGTCCTAAAAATCTAAGTGGTCAAGCTGCATCTGTTGGCTTCCGTTCTTTACCTGGATTGCTCCCATTAGTGACTTCAATTATAAGCTATCGTTGTGCCTCGAACGTGGTAAGTAACCCTGGCAGTTTTTCACCGCGTAAAATCAGCAATTCTGCCGTTTGTTGTATTGGTCAGGATGAGGGTAGACACGAGCAAAAGCCGATGTATGATAGAAGGCATGGAAAAGAAACGTACCTATTTCCCTCCCACGACAGCGCAACAACGGCACTTGTTGTTCAAGACATGGGAGGACACGGGAAATGTGACGGAAGCCTGTGCCAAAGCGCATGTGAGCCGCCAGACCTTCTACAACTGGAAGCCGCGATTTGAGGCGGGCGGCTATGAAGCGCTAAACGCGTGTCGCAGCCATGCACCGCACAAGCCGAAGCGAACGACGCAAGAGGTCGAAGCACAAGTGCTTGAAATGCGTCAGCAACAGCCCGAATGGGGCAAGCAACGGATTGCGGATGAACTAGCGAAACGCAATAGTTGGGTGCCGGTGGTGAGCGCCAATACGGTGAAGCGTATCTTGCTTGAAGCAGGACTGTGGCGACCAAAGAATAGTCCAGAGAAAAAAAGACGCTCACGCGGTAAGGAGAGCGGAAGAAGCGGGGCAAACGATCAATATTGACCTGTGTTTTGTCCCGGTGACACACGAACCCACCCACAAGCTCCCGGCAGTCAGTGGGTCATCGGGACGGTTAGTGGTGGAACGTTCGGCGGAGGAAACGGGGGAACGCGATTGGCCGGGGCGGGTGTTCGAAGACGAGCAGCGGGACTATGCCCAAGCCATGCTGGATTACGTAGCCGCGTCCCAAGCCCAAACCAACCGAGAAGCCAGTACCAAACCGAGTGAAACGGTCTCGCTCAAGGCGCAAAAACGCGTGCTCCATCAGGAAGAAGACCAATTACGTTTTGCACGCCGCGCCATACGCCAACAACGGGCGCAAGAAGATACGGCTTGGAAGACGTTAAAGGCACACCGTCGGCAAGAGCGAGTGGCCCAAAAGCACCGGACGGGGGCGGAACGCAAGGCCCAGGATGAGCGATGGCGCACGCAACGTGACCAACGTCGCGCCACCAAGCAACACCGTAAAGCAGAAGATGCGCAATGGCGAGCACAGCGCCGCAGTCTCCGCAAACGGTTGGACCAGTTACCGCTGGTGACTGCGTGGCTTGCCATCCTGGTCATGACCGACAACTGCACCCGGCAATGTCTGGGCTTACCTTTGTTTGTCGCTGGGGCGCACGTCACCGCCGAGTTGATTGTGGACGCCTTACGCGAGTTGTTGCCGGTGGAGTTACAATTTCTGATCTCCGATCGGGGCACGCATTTTACTGCTGATGTCTTTGCGAAGTTGGCTGAAGATGAAACGTTTGTCCATGTGGTGATTGCCCGCCATCGTCCCCAATCCAACGGGATCGCTGAGCGCTTTGTACGTACACTCAAAGAATGGCTGCGCGATAAGGATTGGCAGGATGAGCGAGAACTCGTTGACCTACTGGGCGACTTTCTGCGGGAATACAATGATCGGCCTCATCAAGGATTACCTATTCCAGGCCTTTCGCCCAATGAATTTGCGCAACGCATTTGGCTGATGTGACCAGCGTGCTCGGGATGGCAATTTGTCTATCATCATCCTGACCAATACACTTTTTGCAACATCTTGTCGGGTGTGCAGTTCAAAAAAA
>JAAEPW010000365.1 GCA_024232355.1 Chloroflexota bacterium
ACCCGATCCTGGCTGCTTTTGCGATGGCGTTTTCTAGCGTGACCGTGGTGACCAATAGTCTGCGGTTGCGAGGTGTCGAGTTATAGGGTAGACGTTGAACAATTTACTAGAGTGAATGGGTATGGCGACTGCACTGTTACTATCGTTTCGACAAGGGTTGGAAGCGGCGCTGGTTTTAGGGATTGTGTTGGGAGTTTTGCATAGGACAAGAGGGCCGGGCGTGGGGAGTCTGGCTGGGCGCTGGGCTGGCCGGATGGGTCAGTCTGGCGGCTGGCGTCAGGCTTTACGCGCTCGGTCTTGCTTTTGAGGGGCGCGCAGAGGCGTGCGTGGAGCAGTCGCCAGTTATATGAGAGGTGTAAATGAGATCACGTTTTGTCGTTTTTACAGCTTTGTTTCTGCTGCTGTTGGTGGTGGGGGTGAGCGCGTGCGGCGATTCGGACGACAAAGGGGGGCAAGAGGTGGAATTGGCTCCCGAGTCGGCCTTGCCTGATTTTGTCAGTGGCGCGTCGTCACAGGTCAAAGAGGCCTATCGCTTTGCCATCGCCAATCCCGACGTGCTGTCCCAGTTTCCGTGTTTTTGCGCCTGTGGGGCGGTGGGCCACATGAGCAATCTGGATTGCTACGTCAAAGAGTTCCGTCCCGATGGCTCTATCGTGTTTGACAATCACGCTTTTGGCTGAACGGTTTGTATAGACGTCGCGCGTGACGTGATGCGATTGATGAAAGAGGGGCGGGAGTTGAAAGAGATTCGCGCCTACATAGACGCCGAATACAGCAAAATTGGTCCGCCCACCGACACAGAGCCGATTCAGTAAGAGTGAGGACTGCTTCCCCCCCGCTTTTTGGGGGGGATTGAGGGGGGGCGAACGAGGGACCATCATGCGCACACGACTGTATAGCCTATTCCCTTTTGCGGCTTTGGCTCTGATCGTCTTGTTTCTGCC
>JAAEPW010000366.1 GCA_024232355.1 Chloroflexota bacterium
CCGCCAGGCCCACTTGTCCCATCGTCGAACCGACGGTGTTGTGATCGGTCAGATTGTTGCTGTGGGACGAGTTATCGTAGCGTGTCCCACTTTCCTCGTCCAGCCGCCAGTGACCCTGCAGACCCTGGTCCAGGGCCGTTGTTTGCACGTAGGCCGGACGGACCAACGTGTCGGTCAGTGTTCCGTCGGAGGCATCCAGTGTAACTGTGTAAACGCCAGGTTGGGTGTAGGTGTGAACCGGGTTTTCCTCTGTGCTGGGCGGACTGCCATCTCCAAAGTCCCACGCGTACGTTGTGGTGTTGGTGGACGTGTTCGTGTACGTGACGACCAGCGGCGCAAAGCCCTGGGTGGACGCCCCCACGAAACTCGCACCCGGCAACCCCATCACCGTCTCGATTTCAGACTGGCTCAATGCACGGGCGTAGACTCGCCACTCGTCCAGTTGGCCATCAAAATACTGGGCTACTTGTCCCTGATCGTTCCAATTTGCTCCCAGCATAAAGGGTGCGTTGGAGGGATAGAGGTAATCAAAGTTGACCGGACTGCTGGCCTCCAGATCGCCGTCCAGATAGAGGCGCATCTCGCGCGCCTGGATGTCGAACACAGCCGCCACGTGGTACCACGTGCCGACCTCCAGCGCCGTCGTTCCAAGCAGTTGGTAGCTACTCTGGAACGTGCCGTCGGGGGAGACGATCATTTGCAAAAGACCGCCGCTCCTCAACCCAACGCGATAGCCAGCCTCTTCCGCCTCGCCCTTGTACCAGCGATATTTGGCAGCCAACATCATAGAGTCACTATCACTTTCCGGCTTGGCCCAGCCCATCAGCGTCAGGCTGCCGGTGATGGCCAGGCCGCTTTGTAAGGCATCGTCGATAACCAGGTATTCGTCGTCATCTTTTTCCATATCCGCCGCGCTGCCAATGTACCCAGACTCGGCCCATCCCACGCTTCCCACGGAAGCCAAGTGGTTATCGTTGCCGGAGAGATCGTATCGGATTCCTGTCTTCTCGTCCAGCCGCCAGTAGCCACGTAGGTCGGTCTCGGGCGTAAAGGAAGCATTGACCGTGACGTAGGCCGGGCGAAGCAGCGTGTTGCTCCCGTTCGTGCCGGAGACGGTCAGTGTTACGGTGTAGGCGCCACCTGCGGTGGTGAGACCGGGTTGGGTGTAAGTATGGGAGGGTGAGGCCTCTGTGCTGGTTATCCCGTCGCCAAAGTCCCACTCGTAAGTTTCGATCTCGCCCGCGGGCAATGAAAGATCGGTGAAAGCCACGGTGAGCGGTGCCGAACCCAGCCGTGGCGCCGCCTCGAAATCGGCCATCAGCACACTGTAGCGTTGGGCGTAGAGATCGTAGGATTGTTCCCAGGTCAATAGAACCTGCGGCAGGTCTGTGTGGGCGGTCATCGCCAGACCGCTCAACCAACCGACCTCGTCCACCAGGAGTTCGTTGGTGTCTATCAACGTTCCAGTGGTTGATACACGCTGACCATACAAGTCGTACCCGCTGCGTTTGTCGTTCCACGTCACCATGAAACCAGTCTCTCCTGGCATAGCGGCCACAACGGGAATACGCTGGTATTCGTCAGCCACGGCCAGGGCGACGTTGGTTCCTAATAGAGCGCCGCCGGACGAAACGATCTGCCCATATACGTCATAGTTGTTGGTATCATAGCTCCGCTGATCCATCCAAACCACCAGGCAGTTGCCATTAGCTTCTTCAGCAGCAATTGCCGGGTAAACTTGGGCAGTGCCGTCCGTGGTGATAGCAAATGAGACATACTCGGTCGACTCGTCCGCCGCTGTATCGGTGTTGTCGAGAAGCTCGCCCTGCCCTGACAGCCGTTGGCCGTAGATGTCGTTGTTGCCGCTCGACGTCCATTGGTGCCACACGACCAGAAACTCGCCACTCTGCTCGTTGTAGATCACACTGGGTCTATCCTGGGTGCGATGGCCGCCATGCGCACTGACGATAAAGTTGTTGCCCGACAGTATGCCACCGGATGAGATGAGTTGGCCATAGACATCGCCATAAGGATCGTCCCGTTCGTCGATCCAGACGACCAGGTAGAGGTCATCGTCGGGGTTGTAGGCCAGATTGGGATAGTCCTGCTCGTCGCTGGTGGCTGCGATCGCGAAATTGCTGCCCGACAACACGCCATCGGACGAGATGAGTTGGCCGTAGATATCGCCCAGGCTGTCGCTGTGCCGATCCTCCCACACCACTAGGTAGCCGATCGCACTGGCTGCGGCGACCTTGGGCTGGATCTGATCGCCAGTCGCTGCCTCGGTAGAGACACGGACATTGCCCCCCACCGGCTCTCCGGCCTCGTTCAACCGTTGGCCGTAGACGTCGACATCGCCATTCCGATAGTCTTCCCACACCAGCAGGTATTCGTCGTCTGCATCGTTGAACGCTGCCGAAGGATATTGCTTGTTACCGGTCACCGGACCGACAGGGAACGAGTCTCCATAGACCTGACCGTTTCCCGACACGCGCCGACCGTAGACGTTGTAGGTACTGTTCCGCCCGTCGCGCCAGACAGCCAGGTATCCCCCTGCGGTGGTATTGGCTGCTACTTCAGGACAGTATTGGGTGTAACTGCCTTCGTACACAGCAACGTTCGTCCCGGAGAGGGCGCCGGTTGGGACAATGGCCTGAGCGTAAATGTCTGAGCCTCCATTGCGCCTATCCCGCCAAACGACCAGGTGGATGTCGTTCACCGCGTCGTAGGCCAAATCGGGATAGTCCTGATAGACTGAGGCAGTCGCGGCGACGACAAAGTCGGTGCCCGAGATCGCGCCGGTGGCGGAGATGACCTGACCGTAAATATCACCACGGCTATCGTTTCGCTTGTCACGCCACACCACCAGATAGTCGCCGTCCACATCGTCGGCGGCCACAGCCAGATAATTCTGACTGCTGCCATCGTCGCTGACGATAAAGGCCACGTTCGAACCGGACTCGTTCTCCGGGGTACCTGTGTTGTCCAGTAGCGCGCCGGAGCCCGAGAGATACTGTCCATAGATGTTGGATCCCCAACGAGACCAGACGACCAGGAACTCGCCGGTCTGCCCGTTGTAAGCTACACGAGGGTTATAGTTGTCTCCGCCGCCATCATAGACAGCAAAGTTGGCTCCAGACAGGGCACCGTCGCTCGAGATGACTTGGCCATAGATATAAATCACTTCTCCTCGCCGGTCTCGCCATACTGCCAGGTAGACGCCGTCGTTGGGGTTGTAGGCCACGTCGGGAGTGTCTTGGAGTGCTTCGGTGGCTCCAATGGCAAAATTGTCCCCCAACAGGCTGCCATCTCCCGCTACCCGTTGGCCGTAGACGTCGCCATCTATGTCGTTGCGATAGTCGGTCCACACCACCAGGTATTCGCCCTGGTCCGGATTGTACGTCACGGCGGGCTTTAACTGGTCATTGTCGGCCTGGGAGATGACGATCAGGTCGCCCACCGGCGTGCCGTCGGCCTGTACCCGTTGTCCCTCCAGGTCGGTGCTGGCCCCGCCGGTGTCGTAGCCGCCCCACACCACCAGGTACTCGCCGTCGTCGGGGTTGTAGGCCACGTCCAATTCGCCCTGTGTATCCCGGGGGTCAGAGATCAGGTTCGGGTCGCCGATCATCGGGTCGATGACCACCGGGTATTCGGCCTCGGCCAGCCACTCGCCCGGAACGGTCAACGTCAGACGGCGACCTTGGAGCGCCAGGTCGGCGTAGATCGTTTGTCCTCGAGCGTCTTGCACTACCGCGCCGCTGTAGCGCAGCACGCCGCCGCTCTCCCGGGCGGCACCTGGCAGGTGAAAGAGGATGCCCTCTTCCGAAGAGACAAGTTCGGGTCGCAAGCGTGTGTCCAGAAAACCACGAATGACCAGGTTGCCTGCATTTTCGAGTGGTTCTTGCAAGGTGAAAAGCTGCTGCATGCTGTTATTCAAGGCCCGGTAGCTTTCCTCGATGGTGGGGGTGCGTTGGTAGTGTGCCCCGTTGCCGGTGACCGACGGCGTGGTGGGACGTCCACGATTGCGGTAGAGAGTCTCCTCTCCAACCCGAATCATGACCAAGCGAAAAGAAAAACGGCCTCCGTCAACCTCTTTCAGCAGGCCCCTTTCCTGCTCGTCGTCCTCTTTCAGGGTCAAATTGAGGCCCGCTGCGCCAAAGGTGGCATCGTAGCGCCGGTTCGCCACGGCCCATTCTCCTCTCGTCGTGGGACGCAGCCGGTTGCGCACGCGCTGCACCACGGCCGCCGCGTCTGGCGTAACGTCTTTGTTCTCTCTACCAATCCGCACCCTACCCGGCCTGCCGATGATAAAGGTAGTCTCACCACTCAAATCACCCACGCGGGCGACGAGTCGCCCCTCTCCTCTCTGGGATTGACGATCGGCGGTCAGGGTCATGCGCACTAATCCTTCGTCGGTGTAGCCTTCACCTGCCGACAATTGGCCGCTCGTCGCTTCGACGATCACCCGGGTGCCGTCGGCCACCGGACGCCCCTCGGCGTCAGTGACGTAGATCAGCACCAGGGCCTCTGTCTTGCCATCGGCAGGCAACTGGGCAGGCTCAACGATGACGGAGATAACGGCAGGATGACCATCCGTGTCCTGGGCTAGAGTTTGTTCGTTATCCAACTCTTGAACGGTGACCTCTGGCGCTACTCTCACCGATTCGGCCAGGTACGGCCGAGGCAATGGATCGGAGACGTGGGAGGGCATGGACCGGTAGGTCGTGGGCAAAAACGCAGGCGAGGAAATATTTCGGACTGGCTTGGCCACATCTATGGATGCGGGTTGCGCCGCGTGCACGGTTGTGCTCATAGGCATTGGAGCGCTGGTTGAAAGGATCGAGATGACGACAAGCAAATGAATGGCTTTGGTGACGAGACGAGAATGACGGTACATAATGGCCGAGCTCCTTTTGTATGCGATATGAAACGTGTTGCGTGTTTGTGGCCTCTATAATACTAAACGTTGCTTTAACGGTTTTACCGAGGCCACTTGGGTAAAAAATAAAGTACCGACAATTCTTCACTGCATTCGGAATTGCTTGGTTGTGAGTCGAGCCAGGCGACGCAAACAGCCGGTAGGAGGAAAGATCCTCATTCTACCGGCTTGCTGAGTTTTCTATTCGAATGGGCAGCTACGAGGGCTACCCTGGTTTGGGTGGTAGTGTTTGGTCTCTCAAAAGTCGTCATTGATTGCGTGATGTCGTGGAGGGCAAACGCTGCCAGACTTCCCTACAATTGGTACTCGCCAGATTTCCCCGGCGGCCCGCTCAGTGTATCACACTTTTGCAAATTTGTCCCTAGTGAAATCCCCAGGTTAGTAATAAAAAACTGCTAGAAAGTTTTAAGGGCAATACCCGTGAATGAGTGACTGCTCAGTGAGCATAGTAATGAGACCGAGACTTGGGATAAATCTATTCTGGAGGCGAACTACTTGTCTAACTGGGTAAACTCGCGTATCCTTGGGGAAAATCAGTGTGGAGGGCAGAGA
>JAAEPW010000367.1 GCA_024232355.1 Chloroflexota bacterium
CTGTTGAAAGATCACAGATCGTTCGTGCACAAGCTGCACATCACAATCGTATTCGGTTGGGTGGCCCTGGCGCCGCCCTGCACGCCGAGAGATGACTTCTCGGCATGGGCATTTCTAGTTGTCGCTGATGTCCCTTTCTAAGATACTGTTGGTAAAATCATCACTGTTCATGAAGATGCCAAGTTCAAATTTCCTGGGTAGCAGCAAGTGACAAAAAGAGTTGGGTGTGGGACAATAGGGAAAAACAGTAGCCGAATATCCTAGCGTAAGGAGTAAGAAAATGTTGATCCCAGAACCTGATTTTGTCCCTGTGCCCAAGCTGACGGCAGAGATTGCCTATGCGGTTTATTCCAATAGGAATGTGTACATAACTATGCGTGACACTTTGGGAATGTTGTATCACGACAGTGAATTCGCATCTCTGTTTGCTGTACGCGGACGTCCCGCAGAATCGCCGTGGCGGTTAGCCCTAGTCACAGTGATGCAATTTGCCGAGGGACTCACGGATCGCCAAGCTGCGGATGCTGTACGAGGACGCATTGACTGGAAGTATGCCTTGAGCTTGAAGATAACCGATCCAGGTTTCGATTACTCGGTGTTGAGTGAATTTCGTGACCGAGTACTGGCAGGTGGAATGGAAAAGCAGTTATTGGAGAATATACTGCAGCAGTGCCAGGAACAAGGCTGGTTGAAAGCCCGTGGCAAGCAACGCACTGATTCCACACACGTGTTGGCCGCCATCCGAAAAGTCAACCGTTTGGAATTGGTAGGGGAGACGATTCGCCGTGTGCTGAATGAGTTGGCGAGCATTGCTCCCGAGTGGGTATTACAGCAAGTTACTCCTGATTGGTTCGAGCGTTACGGAGTCCGTTTCGAAGCTTATCGTTTGCCGAAGGAAAAGACCGAGCGCGCCCAGCTTCAAGCACAGATTGGTGCGGATGGCAGCCATCTACTGTCTGAAATTTACACTTGCACATCACTGCCGTGGTTGCGCGAACTACCTTCCGTGGAAATCATGCGCCAGATTTGGGTGCAGCAGTACTATACCGAAGACAGCGTGGTGAAGTGGCGTTCAGACAAGTGTCTGCCACCGCACAAGTTGCTGATTACGTCGCCCTACGATGTCGAAGCGCGTAACCGCACCAAACGGAACTACAACTGGAACGGTTATGCGGTGCATCTCACAGAGACATGTGACCCCGATACTCCCAACTTGATTACCCACGTGGAAACCACCCCGGCAACCACGGCTGATGTCGAAGTCACAGATGAGATTCACACAGATTTGGCACGGCAGAACCTACTTCCTCAGCAGCATATCGTCGATACAGCCTACGTTGCGGCGGAACAGTTGGTAACCAGTCAAACGGAGCATCAGATTGACTTGCTGGGGCCGGTCCACCGGGACACCAGTTGGCAAGCCAAGGCCAAGGAAGGCTTTGACATCACTGGGTTCACTATTGATTGGGAAACACAAACCGTCACCTGTCCGCAAGGGCACTCCAATCAAAGCTGGCATGTGCGTCAAGCTCCCTATGATCACAACATCATCAATGTCCGTTTCAA
>JAAEPW010000368.1 GCA_024232355.1 Chloroflexota bacterium
ATCGCGTCGGCGGCGGAAGTAATGAGGCAGGTCAGACAAATAGCTCCTGTGGCAATCTGTGGGCAGGCGAACGAAATTCCCGATCACTAGCAGCGGCAGAGTGTCCACCGCCAAGTCCCCCACCCCGCATTCCATCGCCCCCGGCACGAGGCTCATTACCAGGTTTTTGCACAGGTCGAAATCTTCTAGTGCGGCTCGATGATGATATCCTTCAAAAACCATCCTCCGATCGCTGGTATGGGAAAGTTGCTCACCCACGGCTTTACCAAAGGGCTAAGCCGCGTATGGAAGAGAGGTATGATCGGCGCTTCCTTAATCAGGATCTTGTCTGCTTGCTGGTACATCCTCATTCTCTCTGCCTGGTCCATAACTCGCCTGGCTTTTTCCACCAACTGTTCGTAAGTTTCGTTCCGCCACCGAGTTTCAAGGCGCATAGAACACACCCTCAGGAAATTGTCGGGATCGGGATAGTCGGCCACCCATCCGTGGAGATATATACAGGGCAACTCCCTGTCTAGCCTGTCGAGTAACGTTCTATGATCGTCTACCATTTCCCACACGATCTCTATCCCCAGGTTTTCCTGCCACTGCGCTTGCAGGAACTCTTGCGTAACTTGGGGTCCGTCGGGTTGCGCCAGCAAGCTCACACCAGGGAAGCCACGGCCACCTGGATAGCCAGCCTTAACCAGCAGTTGACGCGCTTGTTCAGGATCATAAGGCAGACCGATCCCCGCCGAGTGTCCCGGCATCCCTGGCGGCACAAATCCGCCTGTGCCTGGGGAAACGTAGCCTCGCAAGACCACATCCGCCAATGTTTCCTTGTCCAAGGCAAAGGCGATCGCTCGTCGCACCCGAGGATCATCAAAGGGCGGGCGGCTCGTATCGAATCCCAGGTAGAGGGTTTGCAATGAAGGCGCCGAAATGTATTCCCCGGCGTGCCGCTGCCGGGCACGGTCCATTTTTGCTGGTGAAAGGCCCGCAATGTCCAGCTCATTTGCCTCATATATCTCTAATCGGGCATCCCCTTCGATGTTCAAGAACTGTTCCACCCGCTGCAAATTCCCTTTGAACCGGCCGTGATAATCGGGGTTGCGCACCAGTACCAGCAACTTGCCCGGCTTCCATTCGTCCAGTCGGAAAGGACCATTGATGACAATATTTTCTGCCTCTGCCCACGCCTCGCCAAGCGCCTCCACTGCGTGACGGGGCACAGGATAGGCCACGTTAAAGGCCAGCAGGTGGAGGAAATAGCCCGTTGGCCCTTCCAGTTTCACGACCAGGGTGGTCTCATCCAGCGCCTGTACCCCTAAATCCTCCACCTTGCCCTGATGGAAGGTCCTGGCCCCCTTGATATCGTACAACTGATTAGCATTCGGCGACCCGGTGGCCGGGTCCAGCACTCGCCTCCAGGCATACTCAAAGTCTTTTGCCGTCACCGGAGTACCGTCGCTCCACCGCACGTCATCTCGTAGGTGGAAGATATACTGGCTGCCGCCATCCAGCACCTCCCAACTATGGGCCACGCCTGGCATCACGCTTATCTCCGGACTTGACTCTACCAATCCGCTGAAGAGTTGGTCTATCACGTTGCATGAAGCGGCCTCCCAGGCCAGACCTGGGTCCAGAGTTAGCGGCTCCGACTGTCCGGCGAATCTAAAGGCATGAGGCGCAGGCGGTGGTGGGGTCGTCGGTTCCATCCTCCCCGCCCGCTGCCACAGACCGAAACCTTCCTCGTAGGCATGGCGCGCCCGTCGAAAGTCGAAGGCTGTGTGATAAGTCAGACCCAGCTTCATCAGCGTTCGCGCTGCTTGTTCATATTTTTCTTGCTCCTTGAGGAATTCCAACGCTTGATGGTAGTTGTCTATCGCTTCCTGGTGGGTGTACAATCCACGCGCCCGGTCTCCCACCTGGAGCAGATACTTGATTGCCTTTTCAGCTTTCCCAGCCTGGGTGTAGTGATAGGCCAGGCTCTCCCAATCGTCTGCGCGCTGGATCTCGATAGCAGTAGCGGCGCGGCGGTGTAGTCGTCTCCGCTGCAACGTGCGCAAGCCCTCGACGAGGGTGGACGGAATCAAGGCGTGGACAAAAGCAAAGGTTCCTCCTCCTTCCGTGCTTACTTTCTCAATCAACTGGGCGCGCTCAGCGCTTTCCAGTCCGTCAATCAGTGTGTCCTCGTCTAGTTCACTCACTTGTGTCAGGATGTCGAACTCGAACTCGCGTCCCAGAATGGCGGCCAGGAGCAAAAGCTCCTGAGCGTCGGCGGGCAGTACCTTCATCCGCGATTGGATTGTCACCCGCACACTCTGAGGGATTCCCAGTTCCTCCATAGCTGGTCGGTGCCACTCTCCGTCTGCATAGTACAGTTTTCCACTTTCCACCAGCGTCTTGCATACTTCTTCGATGAAAAACGGGTTCCCCTCGGTTTCGCGGTAGATGCCATCCAGGAACTCGGGTGTGACCCCCTCGGCAAATAGGACTGTCAACATTTCCCCGGTCTGAACGCGGTCCAGCCGAGCGAGTTTCAGATCAGTCGCCAGCCGCTCTCGATTGAGATCCAGCAGTACCTCGTGGAAAGGCCGCACCTCGTCCAGTTCCACCTCACGATAGGTAACGACGATCATCATCTGCTGTTGATGGGTGTGGCGGGCCAGGTGGCGCAGCAGGGACAACGTGCCACTGTCGGCCCAGTGGGCATCTTCGAGCACCAGCAGCAGTGGGGTCTGATCGCTTAACATGGTGTAGAAAATGGCTAGGTTCTCAAACAACCGCTGCTGCTCAGCCTGGGGATCGAGGGAGGGATTGGTAGGTGCATCGGGATAGCGAGAGCACAGCTCGGGAGCCAACGCAAGCAGATCGGCGAGCACGAATTCCGGCAGCATGATGCCATTGTCGGAGGGATTACGAAGCACCTCGCGTATGGTCTGCCGGAAGGCTGCATAAGGCATACCACCCTCGGCATAGCTGATACCCACCAGCGCCCGACCCCCAGAGACCTCGGCTCGTGTAACAAGTTCATGCATCAAGCGTGTCTTGCCGATACCTGGCTCGCCCCTGATCAGCAACATCTGCCCCTGACCGGAAAGTGTCTCATTCCAAAGTGCCTTTGCTTCTTGCAGTTCACGCTCGCGTCCCACCAACCGACCACGCTCGATCCGCTCCAGCACGGATAGTTTCCCGGCGGGGTCGAAATCCGCTTCCAGAAAGTCAGGCTGTTCCAACGTTTGCAATACCTCGACGGCAGAGGCAGGGCGGTCTTGTGGGTCTTTGCTCAACAGGCGCACAATGAGATCATTCAGGGCCGGGGGAATCTGGTCGTTCTTTGCGCGCGGGGGGACCACGGGGGCGTGCAGGTGTTGGGGGGTGCATTCCCAAAATATGACATATGAGCGGGGGCGATTTAGACGACGTTGAGAGCCTTTGCTTTTTGGCGAGATGTATTCCTGAAGAATATCTTCCACCGTCCAGAGATTAATTGAGAGCGCAAAAACAAAAAGTATTCTGCCATTTTCGATGTCCAAAAACTACCGGGGGCTTTCAACCTCAAATTTATTACTCGTCGGATAGCGCTTTCCACGTGTCCACTCCCACAGGGAAT
>JAAEPW010000369.1 GCA_024232355.1 Chloroflexota bacterium
GTAAGCGCCAATAAATCCGCACCTGTGGCTGGCAACTGAATTTCGCCACACTGATTCCTGCTTTCAAATGAAGGAGGAATCCGATGACCACCCCTGATTTACATCAGTTCTGGCAACAGACGCTATCGGACTGGCAGGCCTCGGGCCTGTCCGGTGCCGCCTACTGCAAACAAGAGTCCCTTGTTTACCACCGGTTTGTCTACTGGCGGCAGAAGCTGACTGGCCGCGAGGAGCCCAGCAAGCCGGTTCAAACTCGATCCGGATTCGCCCGCGTGGCACCGGTTGCGAATGCCGGAGCCGGTCTGACCGTGTCACTGCCCGGCGGCGTATCAATCACCGGCCTGCACGCTGGCAACATTGAGTTGCTGGGCGCGGTGCTGAGGCAGATGTGATGCGTCACCGCTATCTGCGTCCCTCCTGGGATCTGCCGGAGATCTATCTGTACCGAAAGCCGATCGACTTCCGCAAGCAGGCCAACGGCCTAGCCCTGCTGGTGGAACAGGAACTGGGGCACAGCCCGTTCTCTGGAGCGCTTTATGCCTTCACCAACCGGCAGCGGAACAAGATCAAATGCCTGATGTGGGAAGACAACGGCTTTGTGCTCTATTACAAAGCTCTGGCTGAAGAAAAGTTCAAATGGCCAGGACCCGCGGATGACTTGATGTCGCTGACCGGTGAGCAGATCAACTGGCTGCTGGACGGCTACGACATCACGCTGTTGAGAGGCCATAAAACCCTGCATTATGAGAGCGTTGGATAGTGCTTTTAGTAGCACTTTTTTGGTGTGCCAGGACGTTGTTTTTGCTATAATTTCGCCATGAAATCAACGCCTGATAACGCCTCTTCAACTCCCGATTTCAGCGGTCTCTCCACCGCTGAAATGATGTCTGTTATCAGCAATCTGCAAGCACAGCTGGCCGCTAAAGAAGACGCCCTCCAGAACCAACAAGTTCAACTGAAACAGCACGACGAGACCCTCCAGCGTCGCGACAACTATATCGCCATCCTCGAAGAACTGCTGCGTCACAAGAAGATCCAGCAGTTCGCGGCCAGCAGTGAAAAGCAGCCCAACCAGATCCTGCTGTTCGATGAAGCGGAGCTGGAAATCGAGATTGATGAACTGCGCGAGGAGCTGCCCGAGGATGTCGAAGAGGCCGACGCTCCTCGTCGTTCCCGCAAGCGTCGTCAGCGTGGCTTCTCTGATACGCTACTGCGCGAGCGCATTGAACTGACCCTCAGCTACGAAGAGAAAGCCGGTGCCACCAAGACCTTCTTCACCAAGGTGAAAGAAGAGCTTGAATATATCCCGGCCCAACTGAAAGTGCTGGAGTACTGGCAGGAAAAGGCGGTGTTCGAGCAGGACGGCGAAGAACGGATTGTTGCGGCTGCTCGGCCAGCACACCCGCTGGGTAAGTGCATCGCCACCCCATCACTGCTGGCCTGCCTCATTACCTCCAAGTATGCCGACGGCCTGCCGTTGTACCGGCAGGAACAGATGTTCCAGCGCCTGGGGCATGAAGTGAGTCGCACCAGCATGGCTCACTGGATCATCCGGTTGAATGACGTCTTCCAACCGCTGATCAACCTGATGCGGGAAACCCAGAACGGCAGTGATTACCTGCAAGCCGATGAAACCCGGATCCAGGTGCTCAAGGAAGACGGCAAATCGGTCCACTCCGACAAATGGATGTGGGTCACCCGGGGTGGCCCACCGGGACAACCCTCGGTTCTGTTCGAGTACGACCCATCGCGAGGTGGCAAAGTGCCGGTGCGCCTGCTGGATGACTTCCAGGGCATTCTGCAAGCCGATGGCTATTCCGGCTACGGTCAGGTCTGTGCCGCGAACAAGCTGACGCGGATTGGATGCTGGGACCACGCGAGACGTAAGTTCGTGGAAGCGTCCCGGGCTGCGCCGGCCAAAGGCAAAAAGGGCCAGCCCTCAAAAGCGGATGTGGCCCTGAGCCACATCCGCAAACTGTACGCCATTGAAAAGGCCGCCCGAGATCTGAGCGATGAAGAGCGCTATCAGTTACGTCAGGAAAAGAGTCTGCCATTGCTCAACACCTTCAAAGCCTGGCTGGAGAAAAATGCCGCCAAGGTGATGAAAGGCCTGCTCACCCGTAAGGCCATGGATTACACCCTGAACCAGTGGGACTATCTGGTTGGTTACTGCGAACGCGGTGACCTGAACATCAGCAATGCCGGTGCCGAGAACGCTATTCGCCCGTTTGCCCTCGGCAGAAAGGCCTGGCTCTTCGCCGATACCTCACAAGGGGCGAAAGCCAGCGCCACCTGCTATTCGCTCATAGAAACCGCCAAGGCCAATGGCCTGGAGCCTTCCGCTTATATCCACCATGTGCTGGAACGAATTGCTAAGGCCGACACGCTGGAGAAGCTTGAAGCCTTGCTGCCCTGGAATGCCGAGTTGTTGGCTTTGAAAAAAGTGGCTCAATACGATTAGGGCAAGTGGGTCGATTTAACGGCGCTTAC
>JAAEPW010000370.1 GCA_024232355.1 Chloroflexota bacterium
CTCCTATTATTCGATCTTCGTATAGTCATTACCTGATGCGAAATTTGTGCCATTCGCCCATTCGTGTCATTCGCGATCCAGAAATATCGAGCAATAAACACCATCTACACCTCCATTTGTGCTTCCGTGCGATTTGGAAAAGCCAAGATCGCGGGGCAACTAAAAGTTGCACGCAGTTCACTCGGGAACTGCCGTCCACTGTCCTTCGATTGCGTGTGCCAGTTGAGAGTTCAATACCCCCTGCTCCATTGCTTCTGCAAGATCACTCAGTGCTACAACATTGACCAAGCCGGGAGATGGGGCGCGCAGTTGGGCTGGTTTGAATGAAGACTGTGGCAACTGTCGGTGTCGACCTCGGGCCTGTATTGGTAACTTGGCCCTGGCCCGCGCGATCTCGCCTGACAGCCGAGCTTGCAAGGCATTGGCTGTCTGTTGACGCATCGTGGTGGCTTCCTGGACCTCGATGGATGATAGTTGTGGTACACGTTCCTTTCCCGGTGTTGCGTCCACAACGGGACCAAAAGCGCGTAGGGGTAAACCCCATCGCTCGTCTCCCAACACAATGATGGGCTCTCCTTCGTCTGGCCGCCTACGGATC
>JAAEPW010000371.1 GCA_024232355.1 Chloroflexota bacterium
CAACCCGTTGAGCACGTGGTAAAGAATCGCCAGTCCCAGATTCGACATGCCCAGGTCGTAAATGTCGGGAAAGGCCAAACAGACCCGTGTGGGCGTGGCGTCCCAATCCTTGACGACACTGTTGTACTCGCCGCCGACGTAACGGCCCGGTTTGCGCACCGTGAGCAGGATTCGGTCTAGTTGTTTCAGGTCAATTTGCATTTTGTACGTCCATTCTCAACCGGCCATCACCTTGACCAGCACCTTGCGGCGACGCGGACCATCAAACTCGGCCAGGTAGATACCTTGCCAACTGCCCAGCACCAGCCCACCCCCGGAGACGATCACGAACTGCGACGCGCCCACCAGCGAGGATTTTATGTGCGCGGGCGAATTCCCCTCGCCGTGGCGGTACTCGGCCCGAGGGGGCGAGACAGCGTCAAGTCCCACGCCGATGTCGTGTTGGACGTCAACGTCCCAGTTCTCGTTGAACGTCAATCCGGCAGTGGTGTGGGGACAAAAAATATAGCATATTCCATCCTGCACCCCGCTGCGACTGACGACCGCCCGCACCTCGGCGGTGATGTCGTGAAAGGTCTGGCGACCACGGGTCGAAATCTCGATTTGTTCCATAAATCACACTGTCTTTCGAAAATAACTCTGTAGGTTGGCACATCACTAAAGGTTGTACACAATCCGACCTGCGGCGGTTAGCAAAACCGCCCTACTTTTTTGTATTGCGCCCCAGTATAACACTTTTGCCGGGTTTGACAAAAAGGAAAGGGACTGGTAAAATAGCGCCTGCTCGTGGCCCCATCGTCTAGTGGTCTAGGACGCCGGCCTCTCAAGCCGGAAACAGGAGTTC
>JAAEPW010000372.1 GCA_024232355.1 Chloroflexota bacterium
CTCATAGTTGCCCTCCCACTTTGTTCGGCACCATTCCCACACGTTCCCGCTCAAATCCTCTATCCCGTAGGGACTGGCTCCACCGGGGAAGCATCCCACTGCGCTTGTCGTTCCAATACCGGTATCGCCGTAGTTTGCTCGATTTCGATCTGGATCATTCCCCCACGGATACCGCCGCCCATCCACCCCTCGAGCCGCCTTTTCCCATTGTGGCTCGGTGGGCAAGGTGATCTTTTCACCAGCTTTGAGATGTCCATTCTGTTGCAATTGCTCAGTAAACCAACGACAAAAAGCTGCGGCCTCGTACCAACTCACCCCCACCACCGGGTGGTTGGACAAATTGTACGTATCTCCGTAATCATCCGGCCCTGACCATCCTGACTGCTCCTTTTGCTCCCACCCCGCCTCTGTCCAGTAGTGCCGCTTCCGATAGCCTCCGGCGGCCACAAAGACGGCGTATTGGGCATTGGTGAGAGGGTAACGGCTGATGCAGTAACCCTGGGTGATAGTCTCGTTGAGGTGCTGGGGTTTCTCCCAGTCAAAGGCCAGCTCGTCATCGTCCGTGCTGCCCATCAAGAACGGCCCTGCGGGAACCTGGCACCACACAATGTCCGGCAGGCCGGTGGCGGGGTCTACGCCCACTCCGGGACGCAGGTCACCCAATCGCGCCAACGCATCACCAGCCTGAGCGCGGGCAACAGGCGGCTGCTGCGCATTAGTCATCCTGGCTACGAGCGTTGTGGTGATGGTGTGTCGTGTTTCCTCTCCAGCCTGAGCGCCGCCCTCCGCCAGGCATCGAGCGGCGAGCACCGGGTTGACGGACGCCAGCTTTTGCAGCAGTGTCGAGGCATCCGGCTTCATCCCGGCCAACAGGATGACGGTCTCCTCCCAACCTGATGGCTCCCACCAACGCTCTGGCGGCCAATATCGTTCCAACGGTTCTCCCGCCGCCACCCGCCGCCCCATCTCGCGGGCGGCAAAATACTCTTGCAGCAACTGGTGGTAAAAGCGC
>JAAEPW010000373.1 GCA_024232355.1 Chloroflexota bacterium
AGTGCGCAGGACGTTGGCCTTTTCGAAGGACTTGGAGATGTATCGCGCATCTGCTGCCTGGGAAGACCTCGTGTACAACTTTGCACGTCCTGTCAAAACGTTACGCGTGGAGGTCTTCAACGATCCCCATCGCCGCTGGCGCCCACGCACACCCGCTATGGCTGCTGGACTAACTGATCATATTTGGGCTGTTAAAGAGTTTTTGACAACTGTCGCATCCCCTAACAACACTTAACAGGGGGACTATCCAAGATTGGGACCGCAAAGTACATCAAAAGATAAAAGCAGAACGGCGGGCAAAAAGGGTCGAGCGATTAAAAGAGATAAAACTTGACGAGATGAAACTAGATGTCTTTGTCCAACGCCATGAGGAATACACTCGAGAGATGTTGGAGGATGGATATCTGGTGGACGCACCACCCAAAGGCACAGACCTGATTACGGGGGAGAATCGGACGGAAAAGGGAGAAAAGCTCTTGACAGAAGCAAAGGACATTCTGTTCTCAGTACTGTATGGGGACGAAAGCACATACGTGACCTTTGACCGAATAGGGCAAGAGCTATTGACGATGACGCTGCCACGATTCAAGGCAAGTGCGTTGGACTTTATGAAAGCGACCACAGAGATAGGGGGACTGGGAACGTGGCAGGATCCAGACAGTGTATCAAATGATGCCAGAGCAGAGAATGTACTGTTACAAGTCGAGTACGGAGAGATAGCGAGTGAACGAATAGGAGATGCAATATTGACAACGTTGAGCTTGATCAACAATCTGGAAGTGAACGAGCAGATACTCTATGTGAAGATGATCAACGTTGAGCAAAGTTCATTAATCACATAAATGTAGGGAGACACCTAACCTCGCTGGATCTGACCTGGTCGGCAGAGGATAGTCCGCCAGAGTTGCCTGACAAATCATGCGCAACTCGTTAGATACGCTTTACATCACTACTCATTGTTATTTACTATTTCACCATTATATGCTATTCTATGCAAAGGTACTAGTGGGAGAAATAGTCATATTCTAACCTTATTGGGAGATATTGACATGGTAGACTTTTTAACTCGTTCTTACTATGGAAACACAGTCACCACATGGTTGGTCGCTCTTGGCTTGATTGTACTATCGTTCATCGTAGGCCGGGTGCTCTATTGGCTCTTTGGTCGCTGGGTCAAGCGGCTCACCCGTAAAACAAAGACCAAATTGGACGACATTATCATTGACATGGTCGAAGAACCGTTCGTCGTTGGGGTTGTCCTTATCGGGATTTACTATGCCATTGGCACCTTGACGATACCACAAGAGACAGTGGTCTTATTCAGCAACGCCTACAACTTTTTATTCGCCCTTGCCATCACCTGGATGCTAGTTCGGCTCTATGACGCGCTGCACAAGAACTATTTGGTTCGACTGGCCGAAAAGACAGAGACAGACCTGGATGACCAATTACTACCAATCTTCCGCACTGGGATCAAGTTCGTTATCATCACATTGGGAGTCGTCATTGGCCTAAACAACGCCGGGTACGACGTCGCCACTGCCCTGGCCGGGCTGGGTATCGGTGGTCTGGCCTTTGCATTGGCGGCTCAAGATACAGTTTCAAACATCTTTGGTGGCATCACGATTCTTCTCCAAAAACCATTTTCATTGGGAGACAGGGTAGAGGTCGGCGGGACCGAGGGATTCATCCGCGAAGTAGGGCTGCGAAGCTCAACGATGAAGACGGTTTCTGGTGAACGGATTCTGCTCCCCAACAAAGTGTTCATCAGCGAGTCTGTTACCAACAAGGACACAGCAAACTTTTATCCCCAAGCAGTTACGTTTCACCTTTACCCTGGCACCAGCAGTGAGCAAGTGGAAACAATCATGCAACTAATAACAGAGATAGGAACGACGTACGAACACGTCGTGTGGGCACTGCCCTTTTTGACCCAAGTGGGAGAATACTCGATCGAGATCCAGTTCTGGCATGGGGTAAAGCCATGGCAGCCTCAAGACTCATTTGGCGACTATTTGCATAAAATGATCGCCGTGAAATCATACCTCAACCAGGCATGTCTCCAACTGTTTGAGGCACACAACGTCCGGATGGCGTGGCCCATTCTAGAAGGAAAATTCTCGATCCGACCAGAAACAGATTCTTGATGTTGACGTTGGTTTCAATGGAAATAGTTTCTTCGAGTGGGAAGACATGGCGCTAGAGTTAGAAAAAGAGGTGGAGGTCAAGGGATGGGATCCTAATTCAGCCGAGTTCTTTTTGAGTGATGATCCATACGCGTCGGGAAACTGGATCTATGGTTCTTTTTAACAAACCCGGTACCTTTTCTTTGTACTCTCTCATCTCAAGTACAATCTTTTAATCATTTCAGGAGATTTGCTTATGCACCAACCTTCCATAAAAGACCGATTGCGTTACGCATTCGACAACACAATGTCAAAAGGTCCCATTGCTCTGATCGGCTGGCTGGGATTGGTCGCCATAATCGTCATACTCGTTGTTTCCTTGTTGGTTTGGTCTATGGGCATCGCTTCTGAGGCCAGCCTGACAGAGCAAATCTGGGCCTATTTGATGGACACGCTCGAGACCGACGCAATGACAGATGCTCCCTGGTCCTTTCGGCTAGTCACATTGATCGTGGTCTTTACCGGGATTTTTGTGATGAGCACCCTCATTGGTGTACTCACCGCTGGCATTGAAGACAAGCTAGAAGAACTGCGCAAAGGACGGTCCAAGGTCATCGAAACCGGGCATACTGTGATCCTGGGCTGGTCGGAGCAAGTGTTCTCCATCATCTCCGAGTTGGTGATCGCCAACGAAAACCAACCTAAATCCTGCATCGTCATCCTGGGCGAAGAAGACAAGGTCGAGATGGAAGATGAGATTCGGGATAAAGTAGAATCAACCAGTCGCACCCGCATCGTCTGCCGGACAGGAAGCCCGATGGAAATGACCGATCTGGACATTGTCAGCCTGCATACAGCAAAATCGATCATCATCCTCGCGCCCAAAGACGACGATCCCGACGCCAGCGTGATCAAGACGATGCTGGCAATCACCAATAACCCCGATCGTCGCCCCGAACCGTACCACATCGTGGCCGAAATGCACAACCCCAGAAATATGGACGTGGCACGGATCGTTGGGCGGGATGAGGCGGAATTGCTCTTGGTAGGCGAAGTGATCGCCCGAGTGACAGCCCAAACTTGTCGACAATCAGGTCTATCGGTAGTGTACACCGAGTTCCTAGACTTTGAGGGTGATGAAATCTACTTCCAAGAGGAGCTTGGTCTCGTCGGCAAGACATTTGGCGAGGCATTACTAAATTATGAGGACTCGGCTGTACTTGGGCTACGTCCCAAGGGTAAAGAGCCGATTCTGAACCCGCCAATGGACACTGTCATTCAGAAAGGGGACGAGATCATTGCTGTCTCTGAGGATGATGATACCGTCATACTTTCTGGACTGACAGATCTGAACATTGACGAGTCTGCCATTCGAACTGCCCAGGCTACTGAAACTGCGGTCGAACACGTGCTCCTTTTAGGCTGGAACTGGCGCGCGCCCACCATCATTCGAGAATTGGATCATTATGTTCCCCCCGGCTCAACGGTTACTGTGCTGGCCGATGTCAATGACGCTATGACAGAAATCAATCAATTGGACGCGGTGCTAAAGAACCAGAACATCACCTGTCTTCAGGGAGACACCACAGATCGAGCAGTATTAGACGAGCTAGATCTGGCCAAGATTGACCACGTCATTCTCTTGGCCTACTCTGATAAACTCGAACCTCAGAAAGCGGATGCACGCACGTTGATCACACTGCTGCACCTGCGCGACATTGCGCAGCGTAATGGATACACATATTCTATTGTCAGTGAGATGATGGACATCCGCAACCGAAAGTTGGCCGAAATCACCGAGGTGAACGATTTTGTCGTCAGCGATCGCTTGATCAGCCTGATGCTATCGCAAATTTCCGAAAACAAGGCGCTCAGTGCCGTTTTCGCCGATCTCTTTGACCCAGAAGGATCAGAAACCTACCTCAAGCCGGTGACGCACTATGTAGAGGTCGGCCAGCCGGTGAACTTTTACACCATAGTAGAAGCCGCCCGGCGGCAGAGTCAGGTGGCGATCGGATACCGGATAGAGGCACATACCACCGACGCGTCGAGGGAATACGGTCTAGTCGTAAACCCCAGGAAATTGGATATCATCACATTCGCAAAAAATAACAAAATTATTGTCCTGGCCGAGGACTAGAACAAAAAAGGAGCTGCGATGGAAATCCCAGATATTCCCCTGAGTGAAGAGGGAGATAATTTTCAAACAGTCGTTGCCATACTTATCGCTATCGTCACCATTATGGGAGCAGTCTTGGCCTGGCGGGCATCGGTAGCCGGCGACGGCGCGGGTGACGCGGACTTTGCCGGACTGAACGCCGTGCTCAACGCAGAGCAAACACTGACCCTCAACAACTCGGAATTCTTTAAACATTATAGAGCCTACACTTCTTACGCTCACCGAGACGGAATACAAGAGCTTGTTGGTCAAGACCCGGAATCCTCGACAGATGCTAACCTGCATCACCAACAGAACGAGGCGGCGAGCCTGGCAAGGACCAACCAATTATTCTTTCCCCCACGTTATCTGAATCGAGATGGCAGCTATGCCATCCAACGCGAGTTTGGGGAGGCATGGGCCGAGGCCGGGCAATCCATAGATCTTTTCCCAGAATCACACTTTGCTGAGGCCGATCAACTGCGGATCAAGGCAAACTGGTTGGTGGCGATCTTTATCCCGCTGTCCCTCGCCCTCTTTTTGTACACATTGGCAGAGGGCGCACACCCGGAGCGTCAATCTTTACGCTACGGTATGGCAGCCGGGGGTACCGCTTTTCTGCTCATCACCGTGATCGCCACAATCATCGTAGAAATGACATTGTAGGGGAAAAACTATGAGTAAAAAACAATCTACCCCCAGAAAACCATTCTTCAGTGGCGAGCCTTTTGAACGACTGGTCGCGCTCTTGATCGCTATCGTGACCATCATCGCGGCATTGTCCGGATTCCTAGAGGCCGATGCTGGCGCACGCTCGGATCGAGCCATTCGAGATGCCCAACAATATGCAATCCAGGCCACGAACGTCAAAGCCCGGGGCGAGGTGCAGATCGGTTATGCCTGGTCCGACGCCTACCGGCTCTGGCTAGAGTTGGATACGCTGGCTTTTGACGCCGAGCAAAATGACGATTCAAAAGCCCTAGATCGCTACAGAGACATACAAAAACAAATTATTGGGATGAGCCCATTGCTCGCCCCACCTTACTTTGATCCGTCCACCGATGACTGGCCGGACGTCAACGCGTTCGAGGCAGACCTGTATCGGGTCGAGACGACGGCCCTATCAGAACGATTTATCAATGCCGCGGCCGTGAGCGATGCCTGGGCCGGAAAGGCCAGCACGTATGTCAAACTGCTCACGTTGATGGCTGTGACCCTGTTTTTATTCGGCCTGTCCACTACGGTCGTGGGGCGGGCAAGCTGGCTATTCGTCGGTGTGGGCGCTCTGATCGTCAACGTCTGCCTGGTATGGATGATCATCACCATTTTCCAGCCCGTGCCAGAATTGCCCGATACAGCTATCGTAGCATACGCTCGTGGTACGGGTTTGGCTTTTCAAAACGATCCGAACGGTGCAGTCGAGGCGTTCAACGAAGCATTGGAAAAAGCACCAGATTACGCGAACGCCTATTATGAGCGTGGCACGGCTCATTTTGACTTGGGAAATTTCGCACAGGCAGCCGCCGATTATAAAGCGGCTGTCACAACTGGGCGAGATGATGTCAATGTCCTTTGGAACTTGGGATGGACCTATTACGTGATGGGACGTTTTGAGGACGCAACAGACACTACAAAACAAGCCCTTGAAGCAGCCCCCGATCGAGTCGCTCTGCACTTTAACCTGGGACTGGCGTACCTGGCCAACGACGAGTTCCAGTTGGCGCAGGCTACGTACGATAAAGGCATCGCATTGGTCCGCCAGCAGGTCGAGGATGCGCGTAATGTCGATGAAGAACCGCCATCCTCCCTCTGGTGGTACATGGAGACAGCGGCTCTCGATCTGGCTAATCTACTCAACTGTATATATGACCAAGTCTGTATCGAGACACCACCATACGATCTTGTCAGTTCTTCTGAAACCATCGCGACAGCAGCAGAAGGACTGAACAAACAGATCAGGGATTTGACCATAGCCCTGGAATATTCAGGACAAGTGACAAGTGCTTCGGTCATGGGCTATATCAGCGATCTCGAGTTCGCCCAGGGCACGTATGATGACGAGGGGGTACTCGTAGACTATGCGTCACTGCCTGACCAAGGCTTACAAGCGCGCTTTGGTATGGTTTATCAAGAAGAAAGCGAGCTCGCCAATATCGATCTCGCACGACGGGGAGATGGCATCAACGAAGTCTTTGTTCTCTTTGACTATCAGGGGCTAGAGGATGGACAACTAGTTGTCGTAAAGACGTACCTTAACGGTAGAGAGTCGATAGGACTGCGATTGGTAGAAGAGTGGAATCTGGGCACTCAGGGGCGGGCGGTACTACCGATGACCCCGCCCAACAACGAGTTTTCCCTAAGCCCAGGCGACTATCGGGTTGAAGTATACGTTGATGCTCATCTCATCCAACAGGGTGGTTTTGCTATTAGTGGCCCTTAGGGGGCAATCAAAAATATCTTTTGATGCAATTATCCCAAACATTGTGTCTGAATAATGCACGATCTGACAAGTCCAACCGAGACAGCGTAGGGGAGGTAGATGATGTTATCTAGAACTGAAAAACAAGGCTTTACACTGATCTTTGGCAGCCTTCTCATGGGCTTGTTGATCCTGATTATGGCCATGTTCCTAACTCTGGCGTTGGGGAGACAACCTCGCCGAAACCCTTCGATACAACCAGTATTGATCGAGGGAGGGCGATTCGTTGAGCAAGATAGCCAACAAACCCAAGCAATTCAGGCTGTAGACAGTCGCGCGCTCATCGAGACATCATTCGACACTGGGTTTCGAGCAGGATTGGATGGATTCCATTTTAGAAACTATGGTTCCCGATATGCCAAGGGGAATCTAACGATCGTGGAGGCGAGAGAACTTTTTGGCGACCAAGTATGTATAATGATCCAAGAAGAAGAGTGCATTCCAACACCCGCGGCCCAGTTGTGGATAGATCAAATGAATGCGGCGATGACCAGCGGACACTGTGTCGGTTTCACCGTGATGGCCAACAACTTTTATATTGACCAGCTCAACCCAGCAGATTTCTCCCCAAATGCCGTGATGCCCATCGACGTCATTCAAGACGCACCCGTGATGCGCAAGATCGCCCAGGCCTGGGTGCTACAAGTCACGGAGGAATTGTTAGACGCGATCGTTCTAGGCACCCCTCGCGACATCGTGGATCGACTGTACGCCCTGGAACAACCGGTGGACCTGGGCGTCTTGGGCCGTTCAGGCGGTGGGCATTCCATGTTGGGCTATGGAGTCTCGTATCAAGGAGACGGCATCTATCATATTCTAGTGTACGACAATAACTGGCCAGAACAAGAACTCTACGTCGAGGTCGATTATTATGCCAATACCTGGCGCTACTCTCTGGGCGCAAACAACCCAACAGAAGACCCAGATGCTTGGGAGGGCGATGTCAGGAGTAGATCACTTTTATTCATTCCCCTCGAAGCATACCTTCAGCCAGTTACCTGTCCATTTTGCGAAAAAGATAGCACAAGTGCGACAGACGCACGTGGAGTGCTGGCCGCACCAGTACAAGAAACACAGGGGAGTGGATATACCATCATCTCGGTCAGCAATGATGAAAGTCAGTTGCAGGCAAGCAACGAGCAAGGGCAAAGGCTCGGCCACTTTGGTGACGAGTTCATAACCGAAATTCCAGACGCACAACTCGTTCGAGTGCGAGGCATGTTCAACGATAGCGAACCACTATTGACACTCCCCGCTGATACAACACTCTCTATGCAAGTCTATCCACGCCCAGATGAAAGATCAGCCACGACAGATCTGCGCATCATTGGCCCTGGAGCCTCTATGGCAATAGACAACATCGTGATGAGGCAGGGAGAACAAGACGACGTCTTTGCATCGACCGACGACTGGCAACTGAACTATACCTCCAGCGGTGAACGAACCCCAACGTTCAAACTCGCTATGGAGCACGATGGCGTGACCTATATGTTTATTCTGGGCGGCGCCGACTTTGCGGCAGGCCAAGGACTGAACCTAGATGTTAACCCAGGATCCGGACAGTTGAATATTGGCGGCTCCAACCTTGGCACCAGTCGCTTCAAGTTGCTTGTAGGCAGACTAGATGGCGAGTCTATGTTTGTATTTGCCACAGATTCTCTCATCATCACGGAAGGTGGTGCTGCGGCCCTGGATTTTGCCGTCTGGGACGGACAAGGATCGATGGAGGTCTTGTTGGACACCACAGGCGATGGGACGTTTGATCAATCCCAGTCCATAGAAGGCCAGCCCATCGATACGATCCTCTCTACGATGCATTCATCCAGGGACGTCATAACCTCGTTGAGCGAGATTATTCTATACTCGGATCAACAAGACATTGACGGCATCCGCGACATACTCGGCACACTGGATATGGATGGCAGCGACATAGGCGAAATACTCTCTGCCTTTATTGAAAGAATCGATCTCACTGCTGAAGAAATTGCCGACCTGATCGATGAGCTCGACCTGCCTATAGATGAAATAGCCGAATTGCTGTTCGAACTAGATCTGGATGAGGAGGAATTTGTCGAGATCATCGAGGAACTCGAATTGTCGCCAGAGGAATTGAATGAACTGAATGAAAGCCTTGACAGCCTGGAACAAGTCGATGATATTCTGGACGAAATCGAATTCAATAACGTTGGAGATGAAGAGATTGGCGAATTCTTGCAAGACTATGATCTAGATGTCGATCAGTTAGGCGATCTGCTGGACGAGTTAGAGCTGGAACCAGAAGAGCTAGCCAAGATACTCGATGATTTGGGGCTGAGTCCTGAAGACATCGCCGCCATCCTGGATGACATAAATTTGGGAACCGAAGAACTCGTTGACACGCTTGAAGAAATAGACCTATCGGAAGAAGAAATCGTTGATGTTGTTCAAGATATGGAGCTAACCGATGAAGAAGAGGCCCAAGTTCTTTCTGAACTGGAAAGCAGTGGCGTTATCCCTACATCTACGCCTACGCCTACACCTACACCCGTGCCAACCCTCATCCCTACCCCAACACCAACGGTTATTGCCACGACGACACTGATACCTACTCAAACACCAGAACCCCCGTCACAACCACCCCAACCCCCAGCTTCAACAGATACCCCCGCTCCTACACCAACAAACACCAGAACCCCCACACCGACACCGACGAACACAAATACGCCCACTCCCACGCCAACCAATACTCCCACTCCTACGTCCACACCAACGGACACCCCTACACCCACCCCCACACCGACCTTTACACCCACGCCTCTGCCCTCGGGATTTTTTATCGACAGCGGCCAACTTTTAGGCAGTACTACTAGCCGGAGCGTGTCATTGACAGACGTAGATGGGGATGGAGACCGTGATGCCATCATCGCGAACAATGGGACCAACAAAGTATGGTTGAATGACGGGAATGCTACCTTTACCGATAGCGGTCAGGCACTGGGCAATTCAGACAGTCAAGGCATAGCCCTGGGAGATATAGATGGAGATGGAGATCTAGATATTTTTATCTCAAATAGTGGACCCAATAAAGTATGGCAAAGCAACGGAAGCGGCACCTTTACAGACAGCGGTCAAAACTTGGGCAACTTTGATGATCGGGGAGTAGCTTTGGGAGACCTGGACGGAGATAGCGACCTGGATGCCTTTGTCGCCGGGTGGGGTCAAGGCAACAGGGTATGGTTGAACGACGGAAGCGGCACCTTTACAAATAGTGGGCAAAACTTGGGTACATCCCCCAGCATCAGTGTGGCGCTAGGGGATGTAGATGGCGATGGCGACCTGGATGCCTTTGTCACAAACTGGGGTCAAGCAAACAGATTGTGGTTGAACAACGGCGGCGGTATCTTTACAGACAGCGGCCAAGCAATGGGCAGCTTGGCCAGTTATGGCGTGGCTTTGAGAGACGTTGATGGCAACGGCAGCCTAGATGCCTTTGTCGCAAACGATGGTGGACAGGCTAACAGAATATGGTTGAACAGCGGCGGTATATTTAGCGACAGTGGCCAAAGTCTCGGGAATTTCACTAGCCGTGGTGTGGCTCTAAGAGACATAGACGGCGACGGCGACCAGGACGCCTTTATTGCCAATGGTGGTGCCAACAAAGTGTGGAAGAATGGTGGCAGTGGCGCATTCAGTGACACCGGCCAAAACCTGGGCAGTGCCGCAAGCTATAGTGTGGTGCTCGAGGATCTGAATGGTGATAGTTACGTGGACGCTTTTGTAGCCAATAATGGCGCTAACACCGTTTGGATCAATCAGTAAAAATTGGAACTTGGTCAGAAAAGAGGTGGAACTTTTATGAACGGATTGTCGTCTGATAGATAAATCCAACATGAAAAAGATACCTCAAGACTTGCAGAATCCACATGATATAGACCTGGCAGAACTGAATTTAGACCCGAAGGTGCACGAGTTGGTACAAAGGCAAGCCGAACATCAAAGCCAATAACTCGCCAGACCAGTCCACCGACAACAAATCCAAGTCAAATCGCAAACCCAAATCAAGTGCCAACTCGGGCCAACGCATACCACGGAAGAAACGAATCAAGATAGACCGTGAAGAGGTTATCAAGCTGGATCGCAGTCAGTTACCTCCAGACGTAGAGCACCGTGGCTATCGGGACGTGGTCATTCAGAATATCATCTTTGAAACTGACACCGTTCGCTACAGGTTGGAACGTTTTCACTCGAAAAGTGAGGACAAATTCTACCAAGCCTCTTTACCTGAAGCATTGCAAAAGCAACGTTATGGCAGCGAGTTGCAAGCCTTTGTGATCATGCTCTACTTTGAATTGCGCGTACCCGAGGAAAAGATTCTCAACTTATTGCAATCGGCGGGCATTGTCATCTCAGCAAGTCAAATTTCCAACATCTTGATCAAAAAGCACCTCAATCTGTTTGCGGAAGAACGTAAGGCAGTTCTGCGAGCCGGACCGCAAACCACCTCGTACCAACACATTGACGACACTGGAGGACGGGTGAATGGTGTGAACCACTACTTTTCGACGCTGTGCAACCCTTACTATTCGAGCTTTTTCACCCATCGGCGCAAGAACCACGACACAGTGGCTGGCTTATTGTCGTTGCTAGCAGGCTGTCGGAGAGGAAATTTTGGGCGTGGTTCAAGTTAGATAGACAAATTGCCCACAGGTCACATGTGTGCCATAATCAATTGGGTGCAAATACTCTTAATTACCTCATTTGACTACTTGCCAAACTGGCAAAAATGTAGAATAAAGGGCCTCGAAAGCATATTGAGGAGGTCCAATGGAGAAAACGAGTCAGTCTATCCCCCAGGTGGAAGGCATAGAAGAA
>JAAEPW010000374.1 GCA_024232355.1 Chloroflexota bacterium
ACCTCTAACATCTCAGGGACTGAAGACGTTTTTGACTACAAACTGACTACGAGGTGACTACGAGTGACTACAAAGTGAGGACGTATATGGGGGATTCGGTGCCGTGTGTAGTAGCGCAGAGTTTTACCAACAAACAACCTACATACACAACGGCAAAGGCAACAGAATGATTCCCGGAATCTGGGAAAAACCGGTAGCTGGACAGTGGCACCTAACAAGAATATTTGCATGATACATATGCGCATATCGCCACTACCAGCATGAGACATAATGGTAGCAAGCCTAAGCTACGAACACTGCAACTCCCTCCCCTCTTAGAGTGGCCTAGGGGATGCTAAGTGATCACCCGTAGCGTTCGGGGTCTTGGCGCAATGTCCGTCGCGACGTTGAGCATTCCCTCATCGGTGCGAGCTCTGCAGCCAATGGTACTTGCCCGGACGTCCCGGTCTGGGTCGTAGCCAGTCGATCGAGCAGTGTCCCGTGGTCCCCGTTCGGTCGGAGCTCCACCAACATCCTGCCTGGCCCAGTGTCGTCTCTGGCTGTGGACTGATGCATAGCACGCGGCGCAGTGTTAGGCGAATTAGGCGACCTTACACTGCAAGTGCCTGGGTCCCTGCGCGCACGCGATTCCAGGTCCCGTGTTGACCATGGACTCCACTTGACAGAGATGGTCCCCTCAGGGGTCGACCGAACCGACATATGCTGAAACGGAGGAAAACAAGCA
>JAAEPW010000375.1 GCA_024232355.1 Chloroflexota bacterium
ACCACGGTTTTCAGTGAGATAGAATAGTCCCTGTAAGCATTACATTTTATCATACTCACAAATTGCTGTCAATACTGACATTAGTTTATGGCAATTCTTCTAGTGTATAACCTACACTATATTAATTCAAGAGTCTCTATACAGTGAGGGAATATCGTACCAGGCTCATCACTCGACCCCGTTTGGACGCTGCCCTCACCAATACGAGAGGAGAAAGCTAATGCCTGATCAATCATTCGACCTGAATATCTCTTTACAGGACAATGTGGACAAAGAGGAACTGGATCGTCTCACCCGCCGGCTGCGCGACGAGATTGACGAATTGGACGTCGAGGCGGCGCGGCTGGCCCGCGGCACGCCGGAACCTGGAAGCAAAGGGGACGCCATCACTGTTGGCAGCATCGTCGTTGCCCTGGCCTCTGCGGGCGTGTTCACTGGCCTGGTCGAGTTGCTCAAATCCTGGGCGCTCCGACGTGAGGGGCGCACGGTCACCCTCAAAGCCAAGGTCGGCGATCGAGAGGTTGAAATGACGTATTCTCCGGCAGAGACCTCGCCGGAGGAGATGACGCGGTTCGTCACCAAGATCGTGGGCACACTCCAACAAGGGGCGACGGCCAAGGCAAAATAGAACGTGCAATCATTTCTGGTTAGGACCAAACTGCAAATTCCACCAACCCGCCCGGGAATGTTGGCCCGTCAGCGTTTGATCCAACAGTTGGATAGAAAAACGAGCACCAAGCTGGTCTTGGTCTCTGCACCGGCCGGATACGGAAAGACGACGCTGCTCAGCAAATGGGCTGCGGACCTAGGTCAACCGGTTGCCTGGTTCTCCATCGACGAGGGGGACAACGACCCGGTTCGATTCCTATTCTACCTGATCAGCGCCATACAACACGTTGAACAAACCCTGGGCCAGTCTGCGCTGGCGATGCTGCAAGCGCCCTCCGTTCCGTTGACCGGACCAGCCCCCGCTCCCGAAGCGGACCCGTTCGAGCCTGTGCTGGCGGCCTTGATCGAGGACATCCTCCGCTTGCCCGATCCCTTGGTGATCGTTTTGGATGACTATCATCTCGTCCGCTCCGAGCCGGTGCACCAGATATTGCGTTTTTTGCTGGAACACCAACCGGAGCAAATGACCTTCGCCGTCAGTACACGTCACGATCCGCCCCTAAACTTGTCGCGCATGCGTGCCAGGGATCAAATGGTAGAGATCAGAGAGCGTGACCTGAGTTTTACCCACACTGAAACGACCGAATTTCTGAAAACGCTCCAACTCTCCCCTCAAATAATCCGGGCCCTTGAAACACGCACCGAAGGCTGGGCCGCCGGTTTGCAACTGGCCGCTTTGTCCTTGAAAGAGTATGCGAGTGATGATGCATTCATCCAGGCTTTTTCGGGCGATGACCGCCAGATCGCAGACTATTTGTTCGATGAAGTTCTGCGCCACCAGACGCCCGACGTTCGGGATTTCCTGCTGCACACGTCGGTGCTGGACAGGCTCAGCGGTCCACTTTGTGACGCTGTTCTGGGTGATACGGATTTGACCAAGCCCAGCCAGGATTTTCTTGAGCAATTGGACGCGGCCCAGTTGTTTTTGATCCCGTTGGATAACAAGCGTGAGTGGTATCGCTATCATCATCTATTTGTGGATTTTTTACGGGCGCGTTTGAAAAAGGAATGCCCTGATCGCCTGGCCGGATTACGTCGCAGAGCCAGCCAGTGGTACGAAAAAGCCGGGGATATTTCCACAGCGGTCGAGCATGCGTTTCAAGTCCCCGACGTCGAGCGCGCGGCTCATCTGATAGAACAACACGCGACCATAATGGTCTACACAGGCCAGATCGCGACGTATTTGGGCTGGATCGGGCGAATTCCACAAGAGATAATTTTCCAGCGTCCTTATCTGTGTGCCGACAGTGGTTGGGCTTTTGCCCTCAGCGGCCAGATCGACATGGCAGAACGATTTGTTCTGGCCGGGAAACAGGCCCTGCCCTCGATGACGCCATTTTACGTCGCGCTGCGCGGTCAGGTCGTCACCCCAGATGAGGTGCTGGGCGACCTGTCGTCTGTGCAGGCGTTTTGCGCCCGCTTGCGTGGTGATTCTGCCAGAGTGATGCGGTACTCGGAACAAGCCTTGCAGCAACTGCCCGCAGATGCCTACACGGTGCGCGGGGTTGTGGCGCTCAATCTTGGCCTGGAGTATTACGGGCGCTGGGATTGGCAAGCTGCACAGAGGGCTTTTGAGGAATCCTATCAAATGACCCTCAAGGCGCGTGAGAATATTTACGTGGCAATCGTGGCTTTGTGTATGCAGGCAAGCATCCACACCCACCAGGGCGAGTTGGACCAAGCCACGCAACTTTTTCAGCAGGCGATTGACTTGGGAAAAAGCACCGAATCGGGCATTCCGGCCACGTGCCTGGGATATCGCGGCCTGGCCGAAATCCATTATCACCGGAATGAGCTTGGTCAGGCTGTCGCGTCGCTTGAGACGGCCCTCGAACTGGCGCGGCAGACGGGCAACGTCGATATGCAGCACAACATATTTCGTCTGCGCGCCTGGCTGGCAATCCAGGCCGGGGATATTGGTCAGGCGAAAAAAGATTCTGACCAGTCCAAAAAGTTTGTACAAGACCTGGCCATCGTTGAAAATGATCCTGACATCGTTATCTTGCAAACTGAATTATTGTTGTCTCGGGAACGCATCCAGGCCGCCATCGACTATTTGGCCGAAAAGGACATAACGCCGATGGCCCTTGCGCAGGCAGATGCCACAGACACTTTGCCACACATCCCGGAATACTTGTCGTTGGGGCGGGCGTTGATGTTGGCCGGTCAGCGAGACGCGGCGCTTCAATTGCTGGGTGCATTGTCGCCAATCGTAAAGATGGGCCAAGATACCGCCTTTACGATCCAGATGCACCTGCTGCTTTCCGTGTTGTACGATCAGAAAAACAACGCCCGTCGGGCGCGAGAGACCCTGGAACGGGCCCTTGATCTTGCAGAACCATCAAGATATTTGAGTCCATTTTTTGGCGTCGGCCAACCCCTGTACGAACTCGTGCGGCGGATGACTCTGTCTGGGGATTTGAGATCGGATTACGCCCAAAAGGTGCTGGCAGCCTTTGTAGGGCGAACCCGAAAGGACCGCAAACTTTTCTCCGAATCAGATTCCGGCTTGGTCGAACGTTTGACCCGACAAGAGACACAGGTGTTACGCCTGCTGGCCCAGGGATTGAACAGCACACAAGTGGCCGAAGAATTGGTCATTGCGGTCAGCACGACGCGCTCGTACATCAAGAGCATCTATCAAAAGTTGGACGTGCACAGCCGGGACGAGGCGCTGGCACGGGCGAAACACCTCGTCCTGATTTAACCCCCTACCCAAACCCCCTACGTGGGGGTAGAAAACGCATCGCTGCGTTGGTATACTGTAACCAAGTATATCAACGCAGCTTGTTGCTGCACCAACAGAATTTGAGTAAAGGAAAAAAGTCGAGATGAAAAAAATCTTGCTAGTCGTATTCTTGATCGTATTATTTGCTTGTGCCGTCGCCGGGCTGGCCTTGGCATCGCGGCAGGCGGCAGAACGCCAGAGCCTGTACGTCACTATGAGCGACGGGACCGATATAGCCATCGACCTCTGGCTGCCCACGGACCTGGCATCAGGTGAAAAACTCCCAACCGTGATGAAATCTACGGGGTACTGGCGCAGCTTTGGCTTGACACCGGTGGGCGAGGTGATGGAAAAGCTCGAAATAGCGCCGGGTGAGGTGAACGAAGGCCCCCTGTGGGCCCAAGCCGGGTATGCCCTGGTGCTGGTAGACATACGCGGCACCGGCGCGTCCTACGGCCAGTGGAAAGTGATCTGGTCAGAGCGTGAGATCGCCGACCTGGGCGAAATCGTCGACTGGATCATCGCTCAGCCGTGGTCGAACGGCAAGGTTGGCGCTTATGGCGTCTCGTACGATGGTAACCTGGCAGAGATGATGGCCACGCTTCAGCATCCGGCCATCAAAGCGGTCGCCCCACAATACAGTGACTTTGATCTCTACAACGGCATTGTCCGTCCCGGCGGCGTCTTTAACAGCGGGTTTATGGACGGCTGGCGTGATTTCCACAATGGCCTGGGTGCCAATGACGTCTGCGTGCTGGAAACCGCCTCCGGTGTCGATTGCGAGCAGATGAGCTACCTTATGACGGGCGTTCGCCCGGTAGACACAGACGCCGACGGCCGTATGCTGTCCGATGCGGTGGCCGAGCACACCCACATCGACGTCTACCAGGTCGCACGCGAGATCGAATTCAGCGACGACGTTTGGAGCGACACCGACCTGACCTTGGGCGATCTCAGCCCGTACTCTTACAAAACCGCTATCGAAAACTCGAACGTTCCCATGTACGTTTGGGTCGGTTGGCTCGATTCGGCCACTACCGACGGCGCGCTCAGCCGCTACATGACCTTTAGCAATCCGCAAAAAGTGTTGATCGGCCCCTGGTCACACGGCGGCGGCCATCACACCGATCCATTCTTGCCCGATGACACGGCCGTCGAGCCATCGGTTGAAAAGCAATTCCAGATGCTGGTCGATTTCTTTGATCTCTATCTGAAGGACAATGAGAACCCCGATCCGGACACCGGCATCGAATATTACACAATGGGAGAAGGTACCTGGAAGACGACTCATACCTGGCCCCCGGACGGTTTCACACCCACGAGTTGGTACCTGGGCGAAAGCGGCACCCTGGTTCCCCAGCCCCCGGACGACGAATCCGCAGCCGACGAATACCAGGTCCATTGGGACACCACTACCGGCGATCTTAGCCGCTGGTACACGGGCCTGTTCAAGTCCGACGTGGTGTATGCCGACCGCGCCGCGGAGGACCAGAAACTGCTGACCTACACCAGCGACCCCATGTCGGCTGACGTCGAGATCACCGGCAACCCGGTCGTGACGCTGCACGTCGCGTCGAGTACCCCGGACGCCGCTTTCCACGTCTATCTGGAAGACGTCGCCCCCGATGGCCGCGTGACCTATATCACCGAGGGCATTTTGCGCGGGGTTCATCGCCGGGTATCGGACCAAGCACCCTACGTCAAGTTTGGTACCTATCACAGCATGGAGAGCGTAGACGCTGTGCCGATGGTTCCGGGAGAGGTGACCGAGATCAGTTTCAAGCTCCATGCGACTTCGGTCCTGATCGAGCAAGGGCACCGAATCCGCGTTGCCATCGCCGGGCATGACGGTTCCGTGTTCGAGCGTTACCCCGCCGATGAGACGCCGATTTTCACCGTGCAGCGCAACAGCCTAAACCCGTCGTTCATCCTCTTGCCCATGCAACAAAGATAACGAGCGAAATTCTGAGGGGCGACGAGAAACCTCGTATCGCCCCTCCAAATTGCGCTACAGACGTGAAACAACGTCGAGCCCCCTGATCTGGTAATCTTTTTTGGGACACAGATCAACACAGATAGACACAGATCGTGTGAATATCTCACAAATCTGATCCGTGTCTATCTGTGAGATCTGTGTCCTAACCTCTGTTTTTGCCTTCTTGCGCCACGCTGAATACCCATTATAATAACAATAGCCTATCGTGAGATTCGTTATCGGGAAACACTTTTGCAGCAAGGTGGTTCGAAATGACTCCAAAAGGCCAGCGATTAGCACTGATCGTCGCCAGCAGCGACTTTACCGACGCGACGCTGCAACAACTGGTCGCGCCCGGCCAGGACGCCGCTGACCTGGCGCGCGTGCTGGACAATGAGGCCGTCGGCGGTTTTAAGACTCGGGTGCTGATCAATCGCCCCTCCCACGAGGTGCGCCGAGAGATCGAGGCCTTTTTCGCTAACCGCAAACGAGACGATTTGTTGCTGCTCTACTTTTCCGGCCATGGTGTCAAGGACGACGACGGGAGGCTCTACCTGGCCACCACCGACACCCAACGCGGACTGTTTCGCTCGACGGCAGTACCGGCCACGTTCATCAACGAGACGATGACGGACAGCCGCTCCCGCCGCCAGGTGCTGATCCTCGATTGCTGTCACAGCGGTGCTTTTGCGCGGGGCATGGTCGCCAAGGGTGGCGAAAGCGTGGATATCCGTGACCGCTTTGACGGGCGCGGTCGGGTAGTGCTGACCGCTTCCAACGCTACTCAATACGCTTTCCAGGGAAACGAGATCGTCGGAGAGGGCACGCGCTCTGTCTTTACCCATCACCTGGTGCGCGGCCTGGAGAGCGGCAAGGCCGACATGGATGGTGATGGCTGGGTCTCGCTCGACGAACTGTACGATTATGTCTACGACCAGGTGACTGACGAGACTCCCCAGCAGACCCCCGGCAAATGGGCCTTTGATCTGCAAGGGGAAATATCCATCGCCCGCAGCCCGTTGGGGAGGCGTGAACCAGCGATGGAGGAGGCCCAGTTGGCTGCCCAGTATGCCGAGGGCATTGGCGCGTTAACTGCCGGTCAATGGGAAAAAGCACTACGATGCTTTGAAGCACTAGAATCCGAACGCCCCGGCTACCGAGACGCCGCTGACCAAGTGTCTCGACTGCGGCAATTGATCGCCGCGATGGAGCAGGCAACAGCGCACCCATCGTCCCGTCCACGCCCCAGCACGTTGCCCGAAGAAGACCGGCGTACCCGGCCAAGGCGTCCGCGACCGGACCGGCTGCCGGGCGAACGGCCCAAGCGGCTGCCAGAGGAGTGATGAATGAGTGGAACGAGTGTGATGGAACTCTTGGTTATCGTGGTCATCGTTGCCCTGGTGTTCGTCCTGGGGCGGTGGCTCAGCCGCAGGTCAAAGGGCGAGCCTGTGATAACTGTGACGTCGACCAGGGAGCCCTCAACGACTCGCCCTGCCGCACGAGACCGGCTGTCCCAACCCTTTGCAGACGTAGAGCGCCAGGTCGAGGCATTGCGCCGTCAGGTGAGAGATCGCCTGCTGACCGAGGAAGAATGCAAGGTCCGGATGCGCAAGTTGATGGTCGAGGATGCGGACGGCAATTGGTGGATGGTGGGCTATGAGACCGGCGAGTGGCACTGCCACGACGGCACTGACTGGGTGCGTGCTGACCCACCGTCTGGGCCGTGATGATACACAATCAACGGAGGGCACAATGGACTTTGGCCAAGTTGAAAAAGAGGTCGCCAGATTACGCCAGGACCTGGCCGCCGGTCGCCTGACCGAGGAGCAGTTCAAGGTCCAGTTGCGCGAGATGATGGTCGAGGATGCCGACGGCAATTGGTGGATGGTCGGTTACGAGACCGGCGAGTGGTACCAGCACGACGGCACCGACTGGGTGCGGGCCGACCCTCTTGGGCATACTGTTCCCGAACCGACTCCACAACCGATTGGATCACCCGCTCTTCAGTTAGATGAACAGACATCACTCCCTCTCAAGCCAAAACGTGCCAAGGGAATCATACTGCTTTTGTTAGGGCTGGTGATATCTATTGCGCTCGGCTGGGGATTGGCCGCCCTGACGTATAACACTCTTCGAGACCTAGACCTAGCATCTGACTTGGCGAATACTCTTGCTTTCACTTGCTGGGGCATCGTCGGGCTTGGAGGTCTCATTCTCAGTATCCGTGTTGCGCGAAAATCCTGGCGGGGAAAGTGAGTTGTTATAGTGGACTTTGGCCAAGTCGAAGCGCGAGTTGCCAAATTGCGTCAAAGTTTGGCTGCCGGTCACCTGACTGATGATCAGTTCAAGTTCCAGTTGCGCGAGATGATGGTCGAGGATGAGAACGGCAACTGGTGGATGATCGGCTATGAGACCGGCGAGTGGTATCGTCACGATGGCACCGATTGGGTGCGGGCCGATCCATCCAGACGTATCGTGACCAAACCGCTCTCACGGCTAAAATCACACCCAACCAACGCTGCTAACAACCCGCAACCTCGTCGATTCAAGCGAGTTACTATATTCATGCTTGGTCTGACCGTTACCAGTATAGTAAGTTTGATGGCAGGTCAGTTGGCCTGGGAAACGATCCTGGATCACGACGATGCAACGACGTGGGTCTTTGCAAGCATTGTTTGGATCAGCGGCTTTATTGTGACCCTTATCGTCGCGCGCAAGGTGTGACAAAGGAGATAAGGTGCATACGCTCTCAGGAGACGTGCCGTCCCCGTGTATGATGGAGAGATAATACACTACTGCATATGGAGCGCAGACGACACGTCTGCTGAGAGTACCTCATAAATCTACACAACCTCCCAAAACTCGGACCACTCCCGTCGCAACCGCCCCATATCCAAAACTGTGCCAGGCTGCGCAGCCTGCGCTTGAATGCGTTCCCGCCAGATGGCGCGCTCTGTGAACCACTCGCCACTTGGATAACGACGTGCTTGCCCCAACAGCGCGCAGACGT
This sequence comes from Chloroflexota bacterium, assembly GCA_024232355.1. Next base: position 8,383 of record JAAEPW010000375.1, read on the forward strand.
GACCGTAGGGGAAAGGTAACCCCGCATCCGCTTTGACCGCCTGCAAACAATGAGCCAGCGCTTGTGCCAGCGACTCTTGCGCCGCATCGAACGCTCCCTGGCCCCACCGGATCTCGGTCAGCAAGCGGTAGCTCTTGGCCAAGTTGTTGAGCGCGTACGCCAGCGGCGGCCCGCTCAGGTGAGCCTTGTAGACCGGTTCGATCCCTTGCTCCTGCCACGCAATGGACCGTTGCAAAAGCCGCATCGCCTGTGCCAATCGTCCCCGCGCGATGGCGGCCTCGGCCAGACGGTTGGTCACATAGGCGTGCTCCTCCAGGTCGGGCGGGCGCACGGCCAGCCATTCCCAATCCAGTGCCGGTTCTGCGCCGCGCGGGTCCAGAATGATCTCGCGCAGCAGTGATTCGGCCCAATTGTACTCGACTTGCTCCGAGGCCAGCCGGTCATCGAGCTGCACGCTTTCGTCACGGCGACGGCGGTCGGCCAGGGCGATGTAAGAACGGGCCAAGTTGCCTTGGGCATAGCGCAATACCTGACGCTCTTGGGCATCGCCACTGGCGTGATCCAAACCTCGCCGTGCGGCCTGATACGCATCCACTGCCAGTGCCCATTTTTCCAGTGCATAGAGCGTATTGCCCAACCGCAACCACAGCTTTACGGACACCCGCAGTCCGATACGGGCCATCAGTGTGAGAAAATTGTGCAAGGCATAGACGCACTGGCGCTCGTCGGCGGTATAATCGCCCCAGGAAACGCCAAAGTCGGGCGATTGATCCTGCAAGCGAACACCCTGCGCCAGATGAGAAAGTCCGGCCGCAAGCTGTTGTACCGCCTCCCCAACGTGCCCCTCTTCCTGTTCCAGCGCGGTGAGCATTGTATACAGGTTTGTGCGCCGTTCCACCCGCTTGTTGACCGTATCCAAACCTGTCGATAGAAAAGTGTGCACGTCATCACTGCCGGGCAAGGGGATGAGGACGAGACGCTTGCGATACCAATAACGCCACAGGTGTGGGTTGTCGCCCGTCTCTAACATCGTGGCGAACGCAAAACGTCGATAAGCGCCCAGCACGTGTTGGACGGTGCTGTAGATCGCCCGAAAGTTGGGGTCTGTGAGGCTAAAACCGACAAACAGAAACGTCCGCGTCGCCAGCAGTGACTGTAAATAAGTGACGATGGCCGGGTGCCGTTGGGCGTAGGTCTCATAATCGTCGCGGGCGACGACTATAGTGTCGGGCGCCGAGACGCAGCCGTGCATCTTGACCAGCGTGACCCGGTCGTCGGTGCGGATGCGGCCCACCTGGCTGTCCTCGACGACCACGTTGACCTGGCGCGCCTGCGCCCGCAGCGCCCGCTCCGTCAGCCGGTCAAAGTTGGTGGTAAAGACGACGTCGAACGGATAGCGGGCCAATAACTGCTGCAACGGTGTCGGATCTTTGGACGGGTCGTGGAATACTTGGACCATCCGCTGTTCCAGCGCAGCGCGCCCGTGGGCCTCGACCACCCACTGGGGCACGTCGAGCACATCTCCGCTGTGGCTAGAGATGCCAAACTCGTCACCCAGGCGGTCGATGAGCTGCTGCCAGTGGGGAAAACGCCCCGCAGAGACGCCCGCCCCGACAAAGAGCACGCCGTTTCCGGTGCTGATCTCTTCCCATAAGAAATCCAACTGCCGGTCGGTTGGCTGCATCGACACTTGAGGCATTACGTTTTCTCTGTCCTGCTCGCTGCCAATTCCAACTGCCGCTGGTAGAGCTGGCTGTACAACCCTCCCCGCGCCAACAACTCGTGATGATCGCCCACCTCTCGGATGCGGCCTTCTTCTAGCGCAATGATCTTGTCGGCGTTGCGGATCGTGCTCAGCCGGTGGGCGATGACCAGCGATGTGCGCCCCTTCATCACCTCGTCCAGCGCTTGTTGGATCAGGTACTCGGCCTCGGCGTCCACCGACGATGTCGCCTCGTCCAGGATCAGGATGCGCGGGTCGGCCAGGATCGCTCTCGCTAGCGCCAGCCGCTGTTTTTGCCCGCCGCTCAACTTGACGCCCCTCTCGCCAATGTCGGTATCATAGCCTTGCGATAGTTGCTCGATGAATTCGTGGGCATAGGCGGCCTTGGCAGCGGCGACCAATTCATCCTCACCAGCATCGGGTTTGCCGTAGAGCAGATTCTCGCGCACTGTGGTGTTGAACAAAAAGGTGTCTTGCAGAACCACGGCCACGTGCTGGCGCAGCGACTCAACCTGCACACCCCGCAGATCGTGACTGTCCACCAAGACCCGTCCGTGGATCGGGTCGTAAAAGCGGCACAACAGGTTGGCGATACTCGTCTTGCCCGCACCGCTCGGCCCGACCAATGCCACTACCTCGCCGGGCGCGATGTGGAAATCGACGTCGTGCAGCACCTCGTCGCCCTTGCCGTATCGAAAGTGCACGTCGTCAAACACCACGTCCCCCGCGATCTCATCCAGCGCGACCGCGTCCGGCGCGTCCTGGATCTCGGATACCTCGTCCATCAGCTCGAAAATGCGTTCCCCAGCGGCGATGGCTTCCTGAAAGACGTTGTCAACCTCCGTCAACCGTCGCAGGGGGGCGTAGAACGAGGTGATGTAGGACAGAAAAGCGACCAACGTTCCCAACGACAACTCGCCCTGGACCACCCGCTGCGCCCCGAAACCAAGCACCATCACACCCCCCAGGGCAGACACAAAGTGCAGCGCGGGAAAAAAGGTGGAAAAAGCGCGCACACCCTGCACCCGCTGCTGGTAGTAATCCTCGCTGGTATCCTTGAACTGTATCAACTCGACGTCCTCCTGCCCAAAGGCCTGAATGACGCGAATACCGGCCAAATTGTCCTGCAACTTGGCGTTGATGTGGCCGAGCTTGTCGCGCACTTTGCGGTAGATGGGGCGCACGCGCCGGTTAAAGTATCGCAGACCGCCCGCCACGAACGGCAGCGGCAGCAACGCCACCAACGCCAGCCGCCAATCGAGCACCAGCAGCACGGCCAGTGCCCCCGCCAACCGGAACAAGTCCAGGGCCGTTAGCGCCACGCCGTGGGTGACAAAGCTCTCCAACGCATTGACGTCGTTGGTCACTCGCGACATCAACTCGCCCGTAGATGTGCGCTCAAAAAAGGAGAGGGAGAGCCGTTGCAGGTGCTCATAAATGCGGACCCGCAGTTCAAAGATAAAGCGTGCGCCCAGCACGTGACGGACGTACATGTCGCCAAAATCTGCCAACTGCAGAAAGGCGTAAACACCGACCAGACCGGCGATCAATACGCCAAGCCGTGAGAGGTCGCCGGTGCCGATGATCTGGTCCACGATCTCTCGTTGAAAGAGGGGCGGCACCAAGTTCAAGCCGGTGTGGAATGCCAATAGGACACTCGTCAAAAGCAGGGTTTTCCAATAGGGTCGCACATAGCCAAAGAGACGTTTCAGGATTTTCATAAAGATTACCTCCGCGTATTTGTAGGGGATGAGTATAACACGTAAAACGTGAAACGTGAAACGCGATCAATCGTCTCACCCGCTTGCCAACTTTGCACAAAAGCTGTATAGTTTTGGATAATATTACCTAACGGAGGAAAAAGACGATGAAACTGGGACGAATTTCATTGGCAATCATAGTGTCCGTAGGGCTGCTGTCGCTGATGATACTGGCGTTGGATGGACGGAATCGCACGGCGCAGGCGCAGAAACCAGACCCGCCGGAAGCAACTCGAAATACAACTATGCAGACCAACAATTCTACCTGGATCATCGAGCGCGTAGATGCCCCCAGGAATTGGACCAACATGACCAACCGCAGCCTGGCATTGGACAGTTCGGGCTACCCACACATTGCCTACGGGGAAGACAACCTGTACCATGCCTGGTACGATGGCTCTACCTGGCACACCGAGGTGGTGGATGAGGATTGGGGGGCAGCCGTGGGAGAATATGCTGCCATCGCGTTGGACAGCTCCGACTATGCACACATCGTCTACCAAAACTCTAGCAGCAACTACCTCAAGCACGCTCGTTTCAATGGGATCACGTGGACCATCCAAACGGTAGATGGCGATAACGCGGGCGAGCACACATCGTTGATGCTGGACACCGCCGATCACCCACACGTCAGCTATGCCAGCGGCGGGGCTACCAAAATCTTACGCTATGCCTACCACGACGGCAACACTTGGGACACCCAGACCGTAGACGACAGTGGAGACGTGGGGGAATATACTTCGCTGGCACTGGATGGGAACGGTGCTCCTCACGTTAGCTATTACGACGACGACAGCACTGCGCTCAAGCACGCCTGGTACAGCAACACCACTTGGTTGAGCGAGACCGTGGACAGTGATGGTGAAACAGGTCAGTATTCCTCCCTGGCGCTGGATTCCAGCGCGCCCTACACCCCGCACATTAGTTATCGTGGCGGCGGATTCAAAAGCTCTTGGCTCAAGTATGCCCGTTGGACGGAGAGCGGCTGGATCAGCGAAACCGTGGATGACAACGGGAACGTGGGTATATTCACCTCATTGGCGTTGGATGGAGATCGTTATCCGCACATCAGCTACCACGACGGCAGCAGCAGCACCCTCAAGTATGCTCGTTGGACAGGCAGCGCCTGGACCAGTGAGACCGTGGATGCCAGTGGCGATGTGGGATGGTTCACGTCGTTGGCGCTGGAATCTAGCATTCCCTATACCCCGCACATCAGCTACCTGGACCGCGCCAATCACGGCATCAAGTACACTCGTTGGACAGGCTCCGAATGGGACTTTGCGATCGTGGATAGCGGGGGAGAGGTGGGCTCTGCTACTTCGCTGGCCCTTGATTCCGCCGACCGCCCGCACATCTCTTACTACAATGGCTGGCCTCACAAGAACCTAAAGTATGCCTATCACGGCGGCAGCGGGTGGATGAGCGAAACCGCAGACAGCACCAAAAGCGTGGGCACGCACACATCGCTGGCACTGGATGGAGATGGCTACCCACACGTCAGCTACTTTGCCTTGACCGACAGCGCTCTCAAGTATGCTTACTGGACCGGAATCGTCTGGGTGAGCCAAACCGTAGACAGCGATGGGATGGGAAAACACAACTCGCTGGCATTGGATGGCGACGATTACCCACACATCGCCTACTTTGACGATGGCGACGATAATCTTAAATATGCCTACTGGACCGGAAGCGTCTGGGTGAGCCAGACCGTGGAAAGCGACGGACGGGTAGGTGAGTACGCCTCGCTGGCGCTGGCGACCACCGCTCCCTACACTCCGCACATCAGCTACCACGACTATAGCGATTCCGACCTCAAGTACGCCTACTGGACCGGAAGCGCATGGATGAGTGAGACCGTGGACAACGTCGGGGGTTTCGGAGAGCAAGACACCTCACTGGCGCTGGACGGAGACGGTTACCCTCACATCGGCTATGCGGATGGCCCTGACCTCAAGTACGCTCGCTGGACAGGGAGCGCTTGGGTGAGCCAGACTGTAGATGATAGCGGAGAAATGTATGACATCTCGCTGGCGCTGGATGCCACCATGCCCTACACGCTGCACATCGCGTACTATGATGGCTGGCCCAACGCCACCCTCAAACACGCCTACCAGACGGAACAGGGCTGGATCAGTGAGACCGTGGACAGCGAAGGAGTTGTGGGCCAGTACGCCTCGCTGGCATTGGATGGGGACGGCCAGCCGCACATTGCCTATTACGATTGGACTAACGGCGACCTCAAATATGCGTACCAAGTTGTGAATTACGTGGTATTTTTACCAGTGGTGTTGCGCAACAATTGACAAGTATACGGAGGAGTGGTATGACACAATACGCAGCTGCAGTGGACCAGGGTACCACTGGTACCCGATTCATGATCTTTGACCGGCAGGGCCAAATGGTCGCCTCGATGTACGAGGAACACACCCAAATCTATCCCCAGCCCGGCTGGGTCGAGCACGACGCGAGCGAAATCTGGACCAAGACTTATCGCGTCATCAACGGCGCGCTGGCCGAGGGGGACGTCCGGGCCGCAGATCTCGCCGGTATCGGCATCACCAACCAGCGGGAGACGACCGTCGTGTGGGACCCCGCCACCGGTGAGCCGCTCTGCAACGCCATCGTGTGGCAGGACACCCGCACCCGCGAACTCTGCCAGCGTCTTATCGCCGATGGCTTGGAACCGACCTTTCGCGCCAAGACCGGCTTGCCCATCGCCACCTATTTTTCTGGCCCCAAGCTCCAGTGGATGCTGGACAACGTCCCCGGCCTGCGAGAAAAGGTGGAAGCGGGCCAGGCTGTCTTTGGTAATATGGACACTTGGGTCATCTGGAACCTGACCGGCGGACGTCAGGGTGGGGCGCACGTCACTGACGTGACCAATGCATCTCGCACCATGTTGATGGACCTGCGCACCCTCGATTGGGACGACGAACTCTTGGAGATCCTCTCCATCCCACGCTCGATGCTGCCCGCCATCCGCCCCTCGTCCGACGCGGCCTTTTACGGTACCACGTTGTCCAGTGGCCCCGTCGGCGGCGAGGTGCCCGTCGGCGGCGATCTGGGCGATCAGCAAGCGGCTCTCTTTGGACAGACTTGCTACAACGTGGGCGAGGCCAAGAACACCTATGGCACCGGCTGCTTTATGCTGCTCAACACTGGTGCCGAGATCGTCCCGTCGGAGAGCGGCTTGCTGACCACCGTCGGCTACGGCCTGCCCTCCGGCACGACCTACGCGCTGGAAGGCTCCATTGCCATCGCCGGCGCGGCAGTCCAGTGGCTGCGCGATAATTTGGGCCTGATCGAGAGCGCCACTGATACAGAAGCCATCGCCCAAAGTGTGGAAGGCGCGGGCGGCATCTATTTCGTCCCGGCCTTTTCTGGCCTTTTTGCGCCCTATTGGGATATGGACGCGCGCGGCGTTATCGTTGGCCTCACCCGCTACGTGACCCGCGCCCACATCGTCCGCGCCACGCTAGAGGCGATCTGTTACCAGACGCGGGACGTTCTGGAGGCCATGCGGGCCGATTCGGGTATCGAACTGACTGCCCTAAAAGTGGACGGCGGCGCGACCGTCAACAACTTTTTGATGCAGTTGCAGGCCGACGTCCTGGGTGTGCCCGTAGTGCGCCCGGTGGTCCACGAGACAACTGCCCTGGGCGCTGCATACGCCGCCGGGCTGGCGACTGGACTCTGGTCGAACCTGGACGAACTGCGCGCGAACTGGGGCGTGGATCAAGTTTTTGAGCCGCAGTGGAGCAAGGACCAGCGCGAGCAAGCCTACGCCGGGTGGAAAAAGGCCGTGGAGCGCAGTCGGGGCTGGGTGGCAGGATAACAGAACACAGTATAACACAAGGAGGGAAAGTATGTCTAAAAAAAGAAAACGGAAAAAGCAATCTGATACGAGACGGCGACGTGAGATGGAGAGGATCCAGAAAACCGCTCAAGAACAAAGTGCGGCTATGCCCTCCTCACCTTCTCCCTCAAGTGAAACTCTTCCGTCTCCATCACTCCTGGAAGAACCCATAGCATCCGAGGAGGCTGAAAAAGAGGATCTCTGGACGCAGTTCGAGAGAGCCAAACCGGATGACAAACAGATCATTTTCCAAAACGCACTAGAGGCGGGAGAATTGGACGACGAATATGCCTTTGAAATGCTAAGCGTCATCCGCTCAGAACTCGATCTGGGCGAACAGACAGCCCGGACTCGTTACGCCGAATTGGTGGAACAATTACGCCAACAAGCACCTGACCCATACCACAAAAGCATCGAATACTATCACGAAAATCTCATCCACGATGCCATCGCTGATGGACGATGGGAAGCGCTACCCGAGTTATTGACCCCGTTCGCTGAAGAAGCAGAGACCACTGCTGAGACCTTTTCTCGTATCATTGATCAATTGCAATATCATGGTCAGATACAACCGCTCATCCAGGCAATGTCCCAAGGTTGGTCGCAAATGGTACAAGCCAAAGAGTTGTTCGCCTGGGCAATTGAAGAGTTTGGTGCCCAGTTGACGAATCTTCATTTGTTCAACTATTTGGAAACCATCGAAAATCCCCGTGCAGACGACTCGGTATTGTTGGAGGTCACCAAAACCTACAACCAATGGCAAGAGGGTTGGTTGGAGCGATTTATTCCACGACTGACAGCAACCACTCCGTCCCCGTGGCAATCAGCCGATTTTGACGAGTCGGTAGATGCCGATCAATTGCACGTGAATTTCAACAACCTATTGGCCGAGTTTGTCGCCGATCAGCACCGATCCGGCATACCCTATAGCCGAGGGTATATGGCCTGGATGCGACTGTCCAGAGTGATAAATCAGCAGTTTTCTGCACCTATCCCTGCACCCCGACCACGGGGAGGGGGAAAGCGCAAAAAAGGGAAAAGGCGTCCGGCTCGCTCCAAGATGCCGATCTCTCCCCTCGTGCCACGTTATCAGACGATGGACAAAGCACTCGTCGATTTATTTCCCTTTATGGGTGCGCAACCATATAAAGCGGCAGCTATTGTGGAACTTTTGCCCGCCTATCTACATTTTCTGGCTCGCCTGAAACTGATCCACCCCAAACAGATGGATCAGGCACTGGTCGAGTTGAAGCCACTGAAAACCCTCACACCCCGTATACTCGACAATTATGGAGCCGACCCTCATGTCATAGATGCAGTGAGAGTAGCTTGGTCAGATGAGGCTCTGGACAATCTGAAGAACGACCCCGCGCTGGCCGATGCCCGTGCGACGTCACCGACTCTACCTCCTCCGTCAGAAAAACCAACCCGCCGCCCCAACGCCATTCAAACTTGCACCTTTAAGGTAACCTACCTGGATAACCCTGACGTCTGGCGCACTATTGAGATCGCCGAGAATCAAACGCTGGACGATCTACACTATGCCATCCTGAGTGCCGTAGACTTTGACACCGATCACCTCTACTCGTTCTACATGAGCGGACGGGCCTGGGACGACAGCACAGAGTACGCTTCTCCCCACGCCGATGGCCCCAGTGCAGCCAAGGTGAAAATCGGTGATCTAAATTTGCGTATGAAACAACGGTTCATGTACCTCTTTGACTATGGTGATGAACATCAGTTTGAGATACAATTGACGGATATCAATCCCGATGCCCCCAAAAAGGATTACCCACAAGTAGTCGAGATCCATGGCAAGAACCCGGTCCAGTATTCAGGGTGGGAAGACGCAGAATAGGACGAAGACGATAAGTGGGATGAAGAGCAAAGCACCAAAATTGAAGGAGGATACAATGTCCGCGATCCATACCATCCTCGGCCCCATCATGCGAACCGGGCTGACCTGGCTTAGTCGCCGCCGCCTGCCCAAGACCGAGGGCACACTACGCCTATCGGGGCTGGAGGCTCCGGTCGAGATCATTCGAGACCGATGGGGCATTCCCCACATTTACGCCAACAGCCTGCCCGACCTCTTTTTTGCCCAGGGCTTTGTTCACGCCCAAGACCGGCTGTGGCAGATGGAGATCAACCGCCGCACCGCCACCGGCCGCCTGAGCGAAATCTTTGGCGACGTGACCCTCGACACCGATCGCATGACCCGCACCTTTGGTTTCAACCGGCTGGCTCAGGCCGATTTTGACGCTGCCTCCGAGGAAATGCAAGAGGCGCTGCACGCCTATGCCATCGGCGTCAACGTCTTCCTCGACCAGACCAAAGGCCGCTTGCCCGTCGAGTTTACCCTGCTGCGTCACTGGCCCGAACCATGGACCCCGGTGGATAGCTTGGCATGGACGCGGGTGATGATATGGAACCTCTCCCACGCGTGGGCCGGTGAAATTGTCCGTGCTCAATTGGTCGAAAAACTCGGCCCAGAGCGTGCCGCCGACCTGGAAACCCGTTACCCCGAGCGCAACCCCATCACTCTGCCCCAGGGCATCGAATTCAATCGCCTCACACTGGACGGGGTGCTGGAAGCAACCGATGGACCGTTCCTCGGCCAAGCTTTTGGCAGCAACGGGTGGGCGGTTGCCGCCAGCCGGATGACGACCCGATCGCCCGCTCTCTGCAACGACATGCACCTGGAATTGAAACTGCCCGGCGTTTGGTACGCCGCTCACCTGGTCGCCGGGACCGGCATCCAACAATTCAACGTTTCTGGCGTCTCTCTACCCGGTGTGCCCATGGTGCTCGTTGGTCACAACGCCCACATCGCTTGGGGGATGACCCTCGCTTTTACCGATTGCGAGGACCTGTTTGTGGAAAAATTCAACCCCGAAAACCCTCACCAATACCAGTTCAAGGACAAGTGGCTGGACGTAGACATTGTCCGTGAACTGATCGACGTCAAAGGGCAGTCTGATTCCCATATCGAGGAGGTTCTTGTCACCCGCCATGGTCCCGTCATCTCGGATGTCGTCGATACCCCAGGCCAACGGCTGGCGATCCAATCGATGGCACTGCAACCTTGCCCCGTTATGCAGGGCTGGCTACAACTCAATCAGGCTCGCGACTGGAATGATTTTGTCGAGGCGATGCGCCTCATCGAAGCGCCCCAACTCAACGTCCCCTATGCTGACGTGAATGGCAACATTGGTTACTGGATCACAGGCAAGGTGCCGGTGCGGGCCAAGGGGCAGGGCCTGATCCCCGCCCCCGGCTGGACCGGTGAGTACGAGTGGGTGGGTGAGGTCCCCTTTGAAGAGATGCCCCACGCCCTCAACCCGGAGCAGGGGTACATCCTCTCCTGCAACCACCGCATCATCTCTGATGACTATCCCCATTACCTGGGTTCCGTCTGGATGAACGGTTATCGCGCCCGCCGCGTCGTCGATGTTTTCGAGGAAAAATTCGAGAACAAGGGTACTCTTTCGACCGATGATTTTCGAGCGCTGCAAGTTGATTGTCACTGCATCCCTGGCCTGGAACTGGCCGCCCGGCTGGACGGTTTTTCATCCGGTGACCTTGACGTCCAGGCAGCCCTGGGCAGATTGCGAGCCTGGGATGGTAATCTGACGACTGACAGCGTCGCCGGGACGCTATACGAAGTGATCCTCCACCGGTTGTTCCATAACCTGTTGGAACCGGCACTGGGACGAGACCTACTCCACCAGCTGCTGGGAGAAGGTCCTCACCCGCTTCTCTACCACAGCACCGAGTTCTATGGGCACACCACTGTGACCGTGTTGCGGATGTTGGACGATCCCGATTCGGTTTGGGTTAAAGAAGCGGGCGGAAAGGATTTGTTGTTACGGCACAGCGTCGAACAAGCCATCGTGTGGCTCAAGGAATCGTTGGGGCCAAATATGGACAAGTGGCAGTGGGGCAAACTCCACGGAGCCGTCTTTCCCCACGCGATGGGCATCCAGCCGCCCCTCGACCAGGTCTTTAACCGGGGTCCCTATCCCATCGGCGGCGATACTGATACCGTCTGCCAGACAGCTGCTCAGGCGCAGACACCCTACAGCTCGAACGCTTGGGCGCCGTCCTTCCGGCAGATCGTGGACATGGGCAACCTTTCCCGCTCAGTGATGGCCTGTCCGCCGGGGCAATCGGGTCAACTGGGCAGTCGTCATTACGACGATCTGATCGAGCCGTGGTTACAGGGAGAGTATTTTCCAATGTTGTGGACGCGGGATCAGGTGGAAAAGGAAGCAAAAGAAATATTGCTATTGGAGCCGTAAATGAAAAACTTGGAATCTTTTCGCAAGCAATGCCTCAAACGACAGACCGAGCTGCGGCAGATAATGACCAGCTCTGGCCAATACGACCAAGCCATCCAGCTATTCTTGAGCCAGCACGCCATGCTCCACTCGGCAGAGATGGCGCAAACTGAGCCTTGGTCGTTCGAAGATGCCGTCTTGAACGACATGACCGAGGAACAGATACGCCGTATCCCACAGAATTGTGAGCACTCGGTGGCCTGGCTCATCTGGCACATCACCCGGTGTGAGGACATCACGATGAATCTGCTGGTCGATGGCAGCCCCCAAGTGATGATCTGGGAAAACTGGCTCGATCAAATGGAGATCACGGCCCGCGATACGGGCAACGCAATGGACGCGCAAGCCGTGGCCGACTTTAGCCACACGATCGATATTGGGGCGATGCGGGCCTATCGCGTGGCCGTTGGCCGCAGGACACGCGAGATCGTTCAAAGGCTTGAATCAAAAGACTTGAAACAAAAAGTGGACCCATCCCGTCTGCAACGGGTGATAGATGAAGGGGCTGTGGTCGAGGCGGCGATGGGTTTGATCGATTATTGGGGCAAACGAAACACAGCGGGCTTGCTGCTGATGCCGGCCACCCGGCACCACATCGTCCACTTGAACGAGGCGCTCAAGTTAAAGAAACGGCGCAAGTAGATGTTAAACTTTGATACACCCAACGGAAATCTGAGGAGCACAAACAATGACTGAAGAAATCTATCGCAAACTGGCCCAACGGCTGGACGCGATCCCCAACGGTTTTTCGTCCACCGAGAGTGGCGCCGAGCTGCGGCTGCTGGCAAAGATTTTCACGCCAAAAGAGGCCGCTTTGGCCAGCATAATGCGGCTGAGACGCGAGCAGGCCGCTGACATCGCCACCCGTGCTGGCATGGCTCCCGATGCGGCCCAGCAAATACTCAAAGAAATGGCAGGCAAGGGATTGATCAGAGTGCGCGAGCAAGACGAACAATTCACCTTTGGACTGATTCCCTTTGTCGTAGGTATCTATGAATACCAGTTGCCCCGTATGGACGTGGAACTGGCAGCGTTGTTCGAAGAATACTACCAAGAGACGCGGGGTGGGGCGATTACGGGTGAGATACCGGCTGTCCATCGCGTCGTCCCGGTCGAGGAGGCAGTTCCCTTGGACCTGGAGATATTCCCCTACGAGCGGGCCACCGAACTGATCGAGGGCGCCAAGTCGTGGGGCGTGCGGGACTGTATCTGCCGTGTTCAGCAGGAACTCGTGGGCAAGGGATGCGATCATCCGGTCGAGAATTGCATCACCTTTGCGCCGGTCGCGGGCGTTTTCGACCACAGCGAGGTGGACCGCGCAATCACCAAGGATGAGGCATTGCGCATCCTACACGAGACTGAGGAGGCCGGATTGGTGCATTCCACCGGCAACTATCGCGACGGTCGATCTTATATCTGCAACTGCTGTGCTTGCAGCTGTGGGATCATGCGTGGCGTGACCGAGTTTGGCATTCCCACTGCCATGGCCCATTCTGATTTTCACGCTGTCGTGAACGTCGAGGAATGCATTGGCTGTAAAGACTGCGTCGCGCACTGCCAGTTTGGTGCGCTATCGGTGCCAGAGGATATTTGCCAGGTGGACTATGCCCGCTGCTTGGGCTGTGGCTTGTGCGCCGCCGTTTGTCCTGCCGATGCGCTGCGCTTGGAGCGCAGGCCAGAGGGTGAGACGCCCCCACTGCCATCCAGTGAAAGGGAATGGATGGTCTGGCGTGCCCAAGAGCGCGGCATCTCGATAAAAGACGTTCTATAACCGCATGTCCCCTCACCGGACGAGGCAAAGAGAAAAACACTCGGGAGAATGAACAATGTCTGAAGAAATCTATCGCAAACTGGCCCAACGACTAGACGCCATTCCCAACGGCTTTCCTCCCACCGAAAGCGGTGTAGAAGTGCGCCTGCTGGAAAAAATCTTTACGCCGGAAGAGGCCGAGATAGCGAGCGTGATGCGCCTAACTCACGAACCGGCCGCCGACATCGCCGCTCGCCTTGGCCTCGATCCTAAAAAAGCCTACCGTACGCTAAAGAAAATGACACGCAAGGGGCAAATCCGCGTCGAAAAGGGCGAGGGTGCGCTCGGCTTTGGGCTGATGCCTTTTGCCGTCGGTTTTTACGAGGAGCAGCTGCCCCGGCTGGACGAAGAAATGGCCAGCCTCGTCGAACAGTACTTTCAGGAAATCGGGGGAGGCAGCATCGCGCAATCTATACCGGCCGTTCACCGCGTCATCCCCGTCGAGGAGGCGATACCCTTTGACCTGGAGATATTTCCCTACGAGCGTGCCACCGCGATGCTGGAGGAGGCCAAGGCGTGGGCCGTACGAGACTGTATCTGTCGCGTTCAGCGAGGGCTCATCGGCAAAGCGTGTGACCACCCGGTTGAAAGTTGCCTGGTCTTTGCAGAGGTCGAGGGCGTGTTTGACCATAGTAAGTTGGATCGTGCTCTCACCAAGGAAGAAGCATTGAGCATCCTGCGCGAGACCGAGAAATCCGGATTGGTCCACTCTACCGGCAACTATCGTGACGGACATCATTATATCTGTAACTGCTGCACTTGTTGCTGCGGCGTGCTGCGCGGCGTGGCCGAGTTTGGCGTTCCCACCGCCGTCGCCCATTCCGACTTTGGCGCCGTCGTAAACGTCGAGGAATGCATCGGCTGCAAAGACTGCGTCGAGCGCTGCCAGTTTGGCGCGTTGGCAGTGCCGGAGGACGTCTGCGAGGTGGATTCCGTCCGTTGCGTGGGCTGCGGAGTCTGCACAATGGTCTGCCCAACCGACGCACTCAGCCTGAAACGCCGTCCCAAGGGCGAGACCCCGCCACTGCCCACCAACAACGACGAATGGCTGGATTTGCGCGCCAAGGAACGGGGCATCGAGTTGGCGGACATGTTATAACTTGGCAATGAATTCCACAAAGATCAGAGTTGTTCAGTTCTGACACAGAACGCCCAAGCCCCAGTCCCGGGGACGGCCCATACAGCGGTATGTCATTTTCAGGAAAGGTTCTCGCTCCCAAGACGCCCCCGGGACTGGGGCTGAGAGCGTTGGAAAACTAGAGCTGAATCGCCCAGCCACAAGTGTAAAAGATGTGAACCTCCTAGCCCCAAAACGTGTATATGGTGTTAGAGAACATCCTTCGCCAAAAGGGGGCAAAAATGAGGCTCAAATCATCGTATATATTGGTGCTGATCATCTTGATGGGTCTGGTCGGTTGTTCTGCATCTTCCTCTCCCTCTCCCACTCCAACTCCACCGCTCGTTCCATCCGCCACCGCTACGTCTGCACCTCCTTCCCCTCCAACGTCCACGCCCGCCAGTGAGGAGACACCCACCTCGATCCCGGTCGAGCCTACTTTGCCGCCGGTCGAGCCGACGCCTACACCTCTACCGGGTGATCCTTTTGAATATGTGTCCCAGGACAGCCTCTTTTCCTTTTTGGATGATTTGACCACCATCCAAGCCTACTCTGGCTGGCGCAACTCGGCCACCGAGGGAGAGGTCGAGGCGTTGGATTACGTCGCCGCCAAGCTCGGCGGGTTTGAACACCTGCAAAGCCTGGGGCTGGAATTGGAACGCCAGAGCTTTCGTGTTTTCTTGGCTACTGAATTGTGGGAGACTCGCCTCCATCTGACCGTGAATGGTCAAGAGACCGAGGTCCCCGCCGACGGCCTGCGCGGTCCCCGCGACGACATCGCTCAGACGATCCGCTTTGACTCGGACGGGACGCTCAACGACTCGAACCGCGACCCGGTGGTCGTGGAAGGCGCGGTAGCGTTGGTCCGTACCGCAGACGAAATTTCGCTCCTGAGCTGGGATGACGTGCGCGACAAAATAGTTTTCCTGGACTATGTCGCCATCGACCGGGCATTGATGGGCAGAAACCAGGTCACAGAGATCGCCGCCGAATTGCTGGACAAAGAGCCAGCCGGGGTAGTGATGGTGACCAGCCTCTTGAGCGGCCCCGATGAGAGCCACGGCACTTTTGTCGGCGACCTGAGTGCTTTCAACGGCGTGGAGACCAGCTCGGCTCCCCCCATCTTGTACGCCCGCCTGGAAGACCTGGGACCGGCAGGCATCGAAAGCTGGGGCGACCTGGCCCAAGTTGAGGCTGCCCGTCTCACATGGGACGCCGACGTCTTTTCTCCGGGCGAATCCGGCAATCTGGTAGCCCGCATCCCTGGCGCCGATTCCTCTCAAGCCGTGATCCTGGGCGCGCACATCGACAGCCCTAACGCTCCCGGCGCTATGGACGATGGCAGCGGCTCCGTCGTCTTGCTGCAAGTGGCCCACGCACTGAACGCGGCGCGGGTCCAGCCGCCTACCGACGTCTACTTGGTCTGGTTCGGCAGTGAGGAGATCGGGCTGTATGGCTCATACCACTTTGTCTCCACCCACCAAGAACTGCTCGACCGGACGCTGGCAATGCTTCAAATTGATTGTCTGGCCCGCCCGATCGACGGCATTGACGCGTACCTAAACCTGGTCACCTGGTCCTATGGCCGCCTGGGCGATGATCGGCTGACATGGCCGGATTATTTGGTCGAGGTGGCGGACCGGCAGGGGATATGGATATACCCGACGGATTATTATGGCATCGAATCGGACAACTCGGCCTTTTCCGGTTTCGACGTGCCCAGTGCCAACCTGATCTATATGAATTCCCCAGAGATGGCATCCTTGGGCGGCTTTCACCACGCTGCTCACGTTCACAGCCCCTACGACACCGCGGAATTGGCCTGGGAGGAGGGCGATGCGCTGGAACAAATGGCGCGAGTGGCGCTGTCTGCCGCTCTAGAGACCGGGCAGGACGATCCCGAACTGCGCGTCGCTCCTACGCCGGACCGCCGCGTTCTCTTTGTCGCCAGCCACACCGAGTCGGTCCACATAGCCCCTGCCACGTTCACTGACCTGGGAATGGCCTTTGCCTGGGAAGGATTTGACGTGGATATGATCCCCTACGGCCAGACAGTGACCGACGCCGATCTGGTGGACATCGATCTCGTGGTCGTCCTCCCGGTGATGGACTATCCCGGCCCGGATAGAGATACCGGCGTCTACGACGAAGCCTGGAGCGAGGACGAAATCACCGCACTGGAAGCCTACGTGTCTGGCGGCGGGTTGCTGGCACTGACCAACAGCGCGCACCGTCTCAAATATTGCAACCGGGTGCAGGACCTCAACGAAGACTGGAGCGACGTCAATGCCCTGGCGGAGCGTTTTGGGGTCTCTTACCAGGATGGGGGGTTGTCCCGCGCCACAGCCGGGAGTAACGGCGGACATTCGTTGATGGAAGGTATATCGTCGCTGGAACTGGCTGGGGATAACGGCGTGCGGTTCGTCCTGAGCAAAGGTCAAGTGTTGGCCCAGGTAGGCAGGGAGCCAATCGTTGCACTGATAGACTATGGGGGTGCCGGTGGGCAGGTCCTGGCCCTGGCGGACGTGGGAATCTTGAGCAGCGATTGTGGCGAACCGGCCAATCTTGATTTCTGGCTGAACCTAGCCGAGTACGCCCGGTCACGGTGAATCGGAGGTGAATATGAAATCGGAAATCTTGGCCCTACATCAAGCCTTGATCGACGCTCACTTGAACAAGGACGTGGACTTTTTCGTCCAGGATTTATCTGACGAGTACATGTCCATCTCACGAGGAGAGATACTCAAGCCTACAAAGGAGGAAATCTTGGCGAGGTTCGACAGCTATCTCAACAACACAGAGTTTACAGAGTACCGGGATCTGTGCGAGCCGATCATCGGTTTTTCTCGAGATGGCTCTATTGCGTGGTCCATTGTACAGGTCAAGTTGGTAGGTCAGTGCACGATGGATGATGGGTCTGCAAGCGACATAGATTCCACTTGGGCGTGGATCACGTTGTACGAGCGACAAGGTGACAAGTGGATACGGTTGTTAGAGGTATCAAATTCTAAATAAAAGGAGAGGAACAACAATGGAACTGAAATCAAAACTGGTAGAACTCGTCGAGCATGCATTTCAAGAAGAGCAGATGTTGATTAACAAGTTGTCTGAGGCCGAGCGCTTGGTCGTGGGAGAGCCTGATTGCTGGTCGGTCAAGGACATAATCGTACACATAGCTGGCTGGAAAACACGGCTAGCCGAGAATCTGGTCGCGGCGGCTAGTGGGGGAACGCCTGTGAGGTACGAGGACTTTGAGGCCGTGAACGCAAAAGAGTTCGAGGAGAATCGGGATCGGTCATGGTCGGAGGTTATAGAGATGGTGGCAAAGGCACACCGGCTGATGGTTGAACAGGTAAAGGTGAGGAGCGAGGATGAGTTGAGGGGCACAGAGACGTTGCCGTGGCAAGGGGAACGTCCGCTGTGGCAGTCGATCGTGGGGAATAGCTACACTCATTCAATCGGGATGCATCTAGGACCGATCTATGTGGAGCGGGGAGAAAAAGAGTACGCGACATCGTTGCAAGAGGAAGCGGCAAAGCTGGCTATGGAATTGGATGATGACAAAGACTGGCAGGGAGTAGTGCGATACAACCTGGCTTGCTGCCACTATGCGCTGATCGGAGAAACAGAGAGAACGATAGGGGAACTGAGCAAGGCGCTAGAGTTGAATCCGGGGCTCGTTGAATGGTCGAAGAAAGACCCTGATCTGACATCGGTTCGTGAGGAACCGGGTTATCTGGCACTCTATTCAGAATAGTCATCACAAGCCCTGATTCACTACCAAGGACTGATTGACTGACAAATCTTTTTAGAACCGCAGATGAACGCAGATAAATGGCGAATTTAGCCTGAAAACAGTAAAAATCCGTGTTTATCGGCGTTTATCAGTGGTTAATTTTTTTTGCATTTGGTATTCTCGTTAGTTTTGTCAGTCAATCAGCTGCCAAGGATGAAAATGTCGGTCACGTTTTTAGGGTGATGGTATTTGTTGCTCGAGTTATTTTTGGAACAGTAGGAGGATGGATTTATGGACGCAATATTTTTGCAAACGATCATTGAAAACGACTATGCGGTACCACAAGGCCACTCTGTGGAAGAACTAACCCCGCAACTGACGGCGTCTCTTGGCTCGCCCGATTCCGACGTGCGCGAAAATAGCCTCGACGTCTTGTGGGGATGGATCACCGCAGGTCGCTATTCATCTGACCGATTGTGGGGCATGGGCAGGCAAATGGCCCACAACCTGACCGTGGGGATCGGAGAGCGCGACACAGACACGGTTTTTTTGCGAGCGTTTTCGGTGCTGATCCTGGCGACGATCATATTCAGGGATGAAAAGTGCGAGGCGGGCATTGTTGAGAAGAGCCCCTTTTTGAGTTCGGATGATGTGCGCGGTTGGTTTGAACAGGGGTTGATTTATCTGGAGAAAGAAAAGGACTTGCGAGGATACGTGGAGGGAAAAGGATGGTCCCACGCTATCGCGCATACGGCTGATCTGTTGAGGGATTTGGCGCGGAGCCGCTATTTGGGTGTTGCGGATTTGAAGTGCATATTGAATGCGGTTGCGGACAAGATCGTCGAACCGGTAGAGTGCGCTTATCTTTATCAAGAGGATGAACGTCTGGCGTATGCAGTAATATCCGCATTGTTGAGAGACTTGATGGACATTTCTTTTCTCAAGCAGTGGTTGGATCGCATGGTGACTCGGTCGGATCAAAAATTCTGGCATCAAATAATTGCCGACCCGGCTGAAAACAACGCCCGACACAACACCCAATCATTTTTGCGCAGTTTGTATTTTCAGTTACTCATGGAGACAAGCAATTTTCGGCGCATGCCTTGCTACGACTCGAGCCCAAGTGTGAGAGACGAATTGTTGGTCGAGATTGCCGAGGCACTGAAAAAGATGGATCATGGTAGATTTTACAAAGGGCAGAGCTAGCTCGGTAAGATTGACTGATCCACAGTTGGACTACCAGGCCACCTCATATCCAAACTGATGCATGACGTCTCCCGCCTGGTGCTTCCATTCTTCGATGAGCATGGTCATCAATGATTCCAGCTCCTCTGGCGAATGGTCCAGCGCCAGGGAAAGTGCCTCGTAGACCCGATGGGGCAAGTCTGTCGCGGCGGGAGGATGCCAACCGAATTGGCCCTTGAGATCCATAGACTGGGCCCAAAAGGCCTGGCCGAACCAGTTGAGATCGTCGCGCGTGGTCTGGATGCCATAGTTGCGCAGGATGCGGATCAATAAATCATTGTCGCTCAAACGCTCGCCAGCGCCATCCTGACTGAATATGACGAACGTAAACGCACACTGGGAAAGCGCGTTGGACAATATCCAAAAGAATTCGCGCTGCAACATGCGGCGGATGACGCGCTCAAAACACGCTTGATATGCCTCTTGGCTGGAGCCTGACGGTGGGAGTTGCTCGTCGATCTTGTAGATCTGCCCCGCATAGTGACCAAAAAAGCGTGAAAAGGGCATCAAAAAGGTCCACAGCGCGTTGCAATGCCCGGCGTTTGCCAGTGTTTTCTTCCCACTGGTAAAGACGATATCGTGCATCAGCGGGTATCGTTCGGCGATGGCCTGAGGACCATCTCCCACGGCTCGCAGGGCCGGATACTCGGCAGCCTGGGGGGTGCGCAGCATTTCGACGGCTTGTATCGTTGCCTCCAGGTTACCCAAGCCTCCGGCTTGAGCGACGAAATCCGGCACATCATCCGCTGGGATGATGCCGCGCTCGACGCCTTCGAACAGCGCGCTGAGACCCAGGCCGATATTCAGAATATCGCACCCCATCTGTTCGATGGGCAAGATCATCCGTTGCTCTGCATCGGATAGCAGATCGAGGCGGGCCTGAAGGGTGTCCGCCGGCGGGGTCAATCCGAGCATGGCAAACGTGGCATAGGTTGGTTCGAAATCGTCGAGCAGCATATCCTGGCCGTTGGGGGCATAGTCGGCGGGGACCCAGTGATAGTGGCGGCAGTCTACCTGGCACCAGTGACAGCCGGTCTGGCCGTGGCGGGTCGCTTTGAGCACACGCGGACTGCCCAGATCGGCCATGGCGTAGCCGAGGCGCTGCGCGTTTCTCGCTGGTAGCGTGTTCTTGCCAGATGGGTTCGCCCCGGTATTGAAGAGCTTGGCGATGGTGCCGCCGGTTTTCCCAGACAGACGGGCACAGTACTCGTCCAAAAGCGAGGCGATGGCGGCGTTGGGGTTGCGGGCAAAGGCAGGTTCGGCCTCTGCAAAGAACTGGAACGATCCCATTGGCTCGCCGCGCAGCACCAAGGCCGAGGCGTAGCGGGCAAACACGTGACCGGCCCCGCCCCGCCCGGCGTGGTAGATCGCCTCGACGGCCAGGTTGGCCGAACGGTAGCTCAGCCGAGCGCCCTCGCCTACGGTGAATATGCTGCCACTGTGACTGTTGCCGTCCAGCTTTTGCGCCAACAGCCAATAGAAAGCACTTCGCTGCCCACCGGGAAGATCGTTCGCAGGCTCAAAGGCCACCGTGAGGTTTGGCGCGCGCCCGGTGATCGTCACGATGGGGGGATTGGGAGATGGGTCTGCCGGAGAGTCGCTAGATTCAAAGCAGACTGCGTCCAGGCCCAAGTTGAGGAGTTGGACTGCCGCGCGCCCGCCGACAAAGCTGTAATGAGGGACGTCGGTCAGCGGTGAGATGTAGCCCACGCTCGTCTTGTTGCCAGAGAGAAAAGGCATTGGCCCCCGAGCAATGACCAACGCGTCCTTGTCGCGGCGCAAGAGATACTGGCACAGCGTTTCGCCGCTGAGAACAAAATAGTCCTCTCGTGGGTCTTGGTCTAACGTCTCGATGCGCAGAGTTTCCAGCCGCCACTGCCGGGCGGCTGGGTCGATAAATAGTAATCGTCGGTGCATGGTACAATTTTCCTTGATGCCTTTTCGGAATAGTATACCAGATTTTAGAGCGAGGGCGAATGTTTATCCGATCAAGAAAACTGGCAAATTCCGATGCCCGTGTTATAATTTCGCCAGTTCGTTGTTTATGTATAGAGGGAGACACTATTCATGAAAAAATTAAACCATCGTCCAAAGAATTGTTTGATTCCATTCCTGCTGTTTTTGTTAATCGGCGGATGTAGTGCCGGTGGAACTCAAGCGCTACCTCTTCAGGATGACTTTGAAGACTCGGATAGTGGATGGGGAACGGATCAACGCGAAGAGTTCATTCGTGGGTATGAGGGCGGCGAATATTTTATCGAACTGCGCGAATCGAACTGGTTTGCCTGGGCCTATCCTAGCGTGCAGATTGATGACGTCAACGTCACGACAGACGCTTACTTGGCTTCTGGTTCGCGGGACGGTCATTTTGGCGTGCTCTGCCGCTACGTGGACGAGGATAATTTCTACTATTTCGCCATCAGTGCTGATGGATACTATGGCATTTTTCGGCGTGAGAATGGCGGCAATCTTCAGGCCCTTGTGGGAGATGGTAAAGGGATGCTTTCTTCTCCCGTTATCCAAACGGGTGGGCGCACCAACACGATCCGGGCGGTCTGCCATGGAAATGACCTGAGTCTTTATGTGAACGACGAGTTGCTGGAGAGAGTGTCCGATGATGCCCATACGCAGGGCAACGTGGGATTGGGAGCCGGAAGTGGGACAGCAGGTGATTCGCGTGTTCAGTTTGACAACCTGTCTGTTACCGGACCATAATGCGGAGGAGGAGTAATGTCGACGACGAGTAGGCGGGGACTTGGAGTGGTGATGGTGGCGCTGGTTGTGCTGGTTGCATGTGGCGGCGGCGGTGACTTGCCCTGGTCTGACGATTTTTCTGATCCCGAAAGTGGCTGGTTGGTCGAGTCGGACACCGCTGCCGAGGTCAAATATCATGAGGAAGCAATAAGTATCCTCATCAAACTGCAGAACAGCCTGGCTTGGGCTTCCGCCCAGCGCGAGTTTTCGGATTTTAGCCTCGCCGTGGAGGCAACCCAGGTCGCTGGCCCTGATGACAACGAGTACGGCGTGTTGGTGCGTATGGAGGATATGGATCACTTTTATCGTTTCTCCATCAGCGGCGATGGATATTACATGGTCAGCAAATACGATGGGGAAGAATGGATCGTGCTGAGCGGCGATGATTGGCTTGCTTCCGATGCGATTCACCTGGGGACTGCGACAAACCTGTTGCAAGTCGTCTGCCAGGGTGACACGATGACTTTTTCCGTCAACGACGTCCAGTTGGTAGAGGTACAAGATGGCGATTATTCTCGTGGTGATGTCGGCCTCTACGCCGGTTCGTTTTTTGAGCCAGACGTAGAGATTCACTTTGACAATTTGCGTGTGGACTCGCCCTGAGAGACCACCTGGCGATAATGTTCATCTTGCGATGAGGGTAACTGGGCACTTGATGCCCAAGCAAACGGATTGACTTTATGTTAATTTCGGCAGGCGAGTTGGATTCTGTCCACTCCTGGCTATTTTTTGGGAGGATTCTTTGAGTACAAAAAGACGGTATTGGGTCAAGTCAATATCTTGGCGACTAGTCGCTGTGACGGTGCTGGCCATTGTTGCCTATTTTGTCACCGGTGAATGGGAGCAAGTGACCATCATCACCTTTTTCTACCATGGTATTCAGTTACTCATTTACTATCTCCACGAGAGAGTGTGGGACCGTATCTCTTGGGGAAAGGTGAAACATCCCCTGGCCAACATACCCGTCAAGCAAGAACTGACCCCCGAGGATATGGATATTGTCGTCGAGCGGCTGAAGGAACTGGGATACGTGGATTGATCGTGAGACGATGAACGTTTATTTGCAAAGCTTGGGCTGCCGTCTGAACCAGAGCGAGTTGGACAGCCTGGCACGCCAATTTGCAGCGGCTGGTCACACGGTCGTGAGCGATCCCGCGCTGGCCGACGTTTGTCTTGTCAACACCTGTGCCGTCACTGCCGAGGCCGAGCGCAAGTCCCGCCACCGCACGCGGGCGCTGGCACGCGCCAACCCACAAGCCCGTATCGCGGTGTTGGGCTGTTATGCCACGCTATCTCCCCAAAGCTGTGCCAGCTTGCCGGGCGTTGATTGGGTTGTCTCGAATGAAGAAAAAGATCAAGCACTGGACATTGTGGCCCCGACGTCTCTTGCATCTTGTCAAGAGGAAAAACCCAATCTCTACTTTCGTACCCGCGCTTTTGTCAAGGTGCAGGACGGTTGTGACAATCACTGCACGTATTGCATTGTGCGCTCGTTGCGAGGACCGAGCCGCAGCCGCCCCGTGGCCGACGTGGTTGCTCAAATACAATCACTGGCCGAGGACGGCTGCCAAGAAGCAGTGCTGACCGGCGTGAATCTGGGTGCCTACGGGCGCGATTTGGGGATGTCGAATGGATTGGGCGCGTTGGTTACATCACTGCTGACCAGCACTGATGTGCCCCGTTTGCGACTGTCATCCCTGGAACCGTGGGACCTGGACGAACCATTTTTTGAATTGTGGAACGACCCGCGCCTGTGCCGCCAGCTTCACCTGCCGTTGCAGGCCGGTTGCGACGCGACCTTGCGCCGCATGGGGCGTCGGATCACTACGGCCGATTTCGCCGAGTTGGTGCGGGTTGCCCGTGCTGCCGTCCCAGACCTGGCTGTGACCACAGACATCATTGTTGGTTTTCCCGGCGAGGACGAGGTTGCTTTCCGTACCAGTTACGACTTTGTGCAAGAGACCGATTTTGCGAGACTGCACGTGTTCCCCTACTCATCCCGTCCGGAGACGCCTGCCGCCCGCTTGCCCAACCAAGTTCAGCGCAAAATACGCGATACGCGCGCCCGCGTGATGCGCGAGTTGGGTGACGAACATGCGCTGCGCTTTTGCCAGCGTTTCGTGGGGCGAGAGATGGCGGTTTTGTGGGAACAGAGACGACGTGACGGTCTGTGGACCGGCCTGACCGACAATTATTTGCGGGTCGTTGCGCCTGCGGAATGCGATTTGCACAATCGGATTACTCCTACACAGTTGCTGGCTGTGCAGGATGGTCATTTGGTAGGTGTGGTGGTTATGGAGGGATCGAGATGAAGGATTGCATATTTTGTCGGATTGCACGCGGCGAGGCCCCGGCCCACATCGTCTACCAGGACGAGGACGTGACCGCTTTTCACGACCTCAACCCCAGCGCGCCGGTTCACATTCTCATCGTGCCAAACCACCACGTGTCTGGCGCGTCTCAGGTTGAGCCGGAAGACGCGGCGGTGTTGGGGAAACTGTTCGTCGTGGCCCGTTTGCTGGCAGAGCAAAAAGAGACTGCCGACGGCTATCGCCTGGTGGTCAACAATGGACGCCGTGGCGGACAATCAGTGTTTCACCTGCACATGCACCTGTTGGGCGGGCGAACGTTTGGCTGGCCCCCTTACTAAACGTACAATCTTGCAAGTCGTTCAAAAATTATTTTGATGCTGCCCACATATCTCGCAGTTTCAACTCCCATTTGATGAGCATACGCAAATCGACAAAATCGTCCCACTCGGTGCCCGGAATATCTACACACCTCACGGCCAAGAGCAAAAGACAGACAAAGACGACAACGATAGTAGCAATAGTGATCACAAATCGAACCAGGCGTTTCATCCGATGATCCTTTCCTGCCCTCTACAAGCTCTACTTGATGGTTGTGAGGAACAGAACGGTCTTTTCAAGAGCGCTCGCGCGTAGGCGTGCTCACTCGGTGTTTAATCAAGTGTCATTTGTGCAATGTGCCATCAGTATTTCACATTTGTCGCTACCCTGTTTTACGCCAGGATATCCCTAACTTTTTTATAAAGTCCATTCGCGTCGAACGGAAAGTTCAGGTGATCGATGTGTGCGTCTGGGGCGGGGTCAATTGGCCTGTGGGAGATGATGAGTATGGGCACTTGGCCGATGCAGCCTGTCAGCGACGCCCTAGCCAACGCTATGATCGGTTCACTGGTTGGCGAACTTGCAGCCACCACGATCAGATCAACGTTTCTGGCACCGTTGTCACTGGCATCATTATGCTGTGGGTTATTTTCTGTTCGATCTTTTCGCTGCGACGGTGAACTCGTCATGCGGATCATAATCTGCATTCGCAGGCAAAGTTCCAAGTTCAACTCGATCGCTCTGGAAAGCTTGGCGTTATCGCCAAGAACGAGAACCCGTTTTCCCGCCAAATCTGTGACTGTGCGTGTCATAAGTTTTCTCCACTCTAGTTGCCGAGTCGCTGATAGGTCTCGTGCTTGATTTGTTTGACTGTTTCTATTGTACTCGATTCGTGTTCCAATCACGTTCCAAAGCGATCTGTCAATGTTCCAAAAACCTTCCAAAATTCAACCAGACCTGCCATGTTTTACGACACTTGTGAGCGGAAACACATTTCTCTAATCAGATTGACTGACAAATCTTTTTAGAACCACAGATGGCGCTCCTACGGAGCGGATGCAGATTCACACAAATGAATATCGAATTTAGCTTGAAAACAGTTAAAAATCTGCGTTCATCTGTGTGGCACTGGTTCAGTTGGATGGGATTTTTAGAGAATAGTCTGTTGCGACTCGAAATTGAGCTTGTAGCCGCGCTTTCCATAGCGCGCAAGGATCTACGAGGTATGGAAACCTCGTCTACATCGTAATCCCATTCAACTGAACTAGTACCATCTGTGTTTATCTGCGGTTAATCTTTTGCATTTGGCATCTTGTCAGTCAATCAGGGACGGCAACAAAAAAGAGCACCACGTGCTTTGAGAACACGTGGTGCTCATACCGATCGATAGTGATCTTTGGCTAATGATTGGCCTCAAAGAGATATCCAACGCCGGATTTGGTCTGGATGTACTGCGGACTTTGTGGATCGGGTTCGATCTTGCGGCGCAGGCGGTGGATGGCTTGCCTCAACAAACGATGCTGTCCCTCGTATCCCGTTCCCCACACCTGGTCCAACAAATACTCGGGTAATAATACCCGCCCGGTATGTTGAACCAACTCGCACAGCAGGCGATATTCTGTAGGCGTCAGGTTCACCTCCCGGTCATCGGCGAACACACGATGCTGGGAAAAATCGACGCGCAGGTCGCCAGACTCGAAAACAGGATCGGCATCCGTTTGTTTCGAGACCTCGACGCGCCGCAGAACGGCCTTTACTCGGGCGACGAGTTCTTTGGCGCTAAAAGGCTTGGTCACGTAATCGTCGGCGCCCATATCCAGGCCCTTGACTTTATCAGCATCCTCCGCCATAGCGGTGAGCATGATGATCGGCACGTTCGAGAATTCACGGATCAGCCGGCAGACCTCGTAACCGTCCATACCCGGCATACGGATGTCCAAGATCACCAAGTCTGGTTCCTCACTGATGACCAATTCTATGGCGGTTGGTCCATCCTGGGCGGCAAGCACCTGATACCCCCTGGTTGTTAGATTGATCTGCACAGCGCGGATATATCGATGCTCGTCATCTACCACCAGAATTCGGGTTTGGCCTTTATTCATATGCTGGTTTCTCCTCCAGACCTTTTGCCGACGGGCAAGGTGAAATAGAATGTGCTGCCCTCTCCCGGTGCGCTTTCCGCCCAGATGCGCCCGCCGTGTGCTTTCACGATCTCCCGGCAGACAGACAGTCCCAGGCCGGTTCCCCTCACGCGCTGGGTGATCTCGTTCTCGACGCGATAAAAGCGCTCAAAGATCAACAATAGCTCTTTTTGAGGGATGCCGACGCCCTCATCACGGACCCCCACCACGATATGCTCCCCATCCCTGCGCCCCCGAACGGTGATGGTTCCTCCTTGGGGCGAATACTTGATCGCATTGCTCAAAAGATTCCGCAGCACCTGATCGACCCGTTTCGAGTCGATCATCGCCACCAGCGGATGCGCCAGATCGAACGCGAGATTGTGTCGTGTGGCCTGCACTTGAATGGATTGCACGATCTCTTTGGCCAATTGCCCAACGTCGGCAGGGTGACTGTCTAGATACAACTGTCCCCCCTCGAACTGAGACAAATCCAACAAATTGTCGACGATTTGTTCCAGCCTGTTCGTTTCCTCATCTATGGTGAGCAGGCATTCCTGCTGTGTTACCTCGTCGAGTTCCACGTCCTCTGCCAGCAGGGTGGTGCTATAAATCTTGATCAACCCCAGAGGCGTTCTTAGCTCGTGAGAGACGTTGGCGATGAGTTCCGAGCGCAGACGGTCGAGTTCTTGCAAGATCTCTATCTCGGATGCTTCTTTGGTCAACCGCGCATTTTCAATAGCCACGCCGAGCTGGTGGCCCAGGGCGGTCAACATGTCTGCACGCTCGGGCACAAAGTAGCCGCGCACGCGACTGGCGATGATCATTATGCCGATGGTCTGTTCTTTGGCGTTTAGGGGCACGCAGGCCAGAGAATGCCACCCCTCTGCGAGCGCTGTGGGCATAGCAGTTCCGGGATGTTTGGTCAGATCGGGCACGAGCAGCAGTTGGCTGGTTCGACCTGTTTGCCCGGGTGAGTCTTTGCCAAGCCCAAACTCGGTGATCTCTTGGCGTACGGCTTGCGAAAACCCACGATGCAGAACTGACGAAAAGCACTGCTCCGTCTCATCAGGCAGACACATTAGCCCTCCCTCCACGTTCAGTACAGCCAGCGTCTCTTCCAGTGCAGCGTTCAACGTTCCTTCCAAATCCAGGGGGCGGCTCGTGGCTGATGCGATGGCGTTGAGGGCCGCTAGCTCCTCGTTGCGACGTCTGAGCGCTTCTTCCGCCTGCGCTCGCTTTTTTTCAGAGCGGACACGCTCGGTGATGTCCACGACGATCGAGCGGCTTTCCAAGATCTGCCCGTGTGCGTCTCGGATGGCATTTGGCGTCAGGCTGATCCATACGGGTGTGCCATCTGCCCTTTTCATCTGTAGATGTTCGTCAGAGATTGTTTTTCCGGCTCGAAAACGCTCAAAAACCTGTGCCGCCTTTTCTTTCCCCTGGGGGGTGTCGGCGTACAGATCGAGTACCGGCTGCCCGATCAATTCTTCTTTCGTGTATCCGAGCAATTCCTTGGCCTGTTTGTTGCACATACGGACGAGGCCATCTACTCCAACGGAAAAATAGGCATTGGGGGCATTTTCGTACAAGTCTCGGAATTGTTTTTCTGATTCTCGCAATGCGTGTATCGCCTGCGACGCCTGTGCCAACGCCAGATCTTGGCCTAGTTCTGCTTGCTGACGGCGGGTTTGCTCGGCCAGCAGACGGCGATAGCGGTTGAGCCGGGTGGTGGTCCGCACCCGCGCCAGCAGCTCGATCTCGTCGATGGGCTTGGTCACGTAATCGTCGGCCCCGACCTCGAACCCGCGCAGGCGCGAGTTGCGGTCGCCCAACGACGTAACCATGATCACGGGCACCTCGGCCAAAACTGGATCAGCACGCAGGAATTGGCAGACGGTAAAACCATCCATCTCGGGCATCCTGATGTCGAGCAGTATCAGGTCTGGGACAATCTCTGTCGCTTTTGCCAGTGCCTCTGCGCCATTGCATGCCAGGACCAAATTATAGCCTTCGGCGGCAAGCAGCAACTTTAGCGCTTTGCGTATTTCCAGTTCGTCGTCAGCGATGAGGATGGTGCTAGAAGCATTCATATTTTATATTTCGTACGTGTGATGTTGGCCGGATATGCTTTAATGATATAGCATTTCTCAAAGTATATCAAGTTGCATCGAAACACCGGTTTATTCTTTCTCCAACACCCGTGCGATTGTTTGAGCTAATTGTTCGATGACCGGAGGTTTGAGCAGCCAGCCGTTCAGTCCCTCCACTTGCAGTTCTCCAAGCTCTTTTTCTATTGGGTGGCCGGTCATCAATATGACTTTTATGGTTGGGTCGTGCTCTCTTAGCGCCCAAAACAACGCCTCCCCCCCCATCTCGGGCATGACTACGTCGCTCAACACCATGGCGATGTCGTCGGCACGTTGTTCAAAGAGTGCCAGCGCTTCTTGCCCATTTGTGGCTTCCAATATCTGGTAGCCCAGCATTTTCAGGCTGTCTACCACTGCTCTCCGCGTGGCATCAGCGTCCTCGACCACCAAGATTGTCTGTCCTTGCCCTCGAACCAGTTGCTCTTGTTTGGGGACTTTTGTGTCTGGACGCGTTGTCAGGATTGGCAAATAAATGATAAAGGTGCATCCCTCTCCCTCTTGGGTCTGTACGTCGATGTGGCCCTCGTGTGATCTGATGATGCCGTGCACCTGGGCCAGCCCCAGCCCCGTGCCCCGGTCGGGCGGTTTGGTGGTGAAAAAGGGGTCAAAAATATGTGGCAGCACGTTGGGAGGAATGCCAGAGCCGGTATCTGTCACGTTCAACTGTAACCATTTGCTGGCCATTGCTTGGCTGGTCCCCATTTCTGGCAAGGGGGGGGATTCGCCGGGGTTGATCTCTATCTGCTGTAGGTTGATGTGCAGATGCCCACCTGTTGGCATCGCATCTCGCGCGTTGGTGGCTAGGTTCATGATCGCTTGTTGTATGCGGGTTGGATCGGCACTCACGATGCACTCGCTCATACGATATGCCAGATTTATCTTGATGTTCTCTGGCAATGTGCGCTCTAACAATTTGACCTGTTCTTTCAAGAGCATCAGTAGGTCTATGGGAGTGCGCTCCAACTCGGTGTGGCGGCTAAAGTCCAGAATCTGCTGGATCAGATCGCTGGCCCGCCAGGCTTGCTGATCGATGATCTCCATACGCTCGACCATGTCCGCAGGCAGGGCCGAGTCTCGCAGCAACATCCTGGCATAGAGGGCGATCACGGCGATGATGTTGTTAAAATCGTGGGCGATACCAGCGGCCAGTTGGCCCACGGCGGCCAGCCGATCTTGTTGATGGGCGCGCTTTTCAAATTCGCGCTGCTGGGTCACGTCGCGGATGACCAACACCCAGCCCCGAGATTCGGACTGGGCCTCCAATGGCCGGGCGATGATCTGAAAGTTCCGATTGCCCATTGTCACCTCGTGCCAGAATCCTTTGGGCGGCGAGGTCAACAGTTTGGCCAGCAAGTGATCCCCCAGGTGAGTGAGGGTATCCCCCACCTTGGCGTCAGCCAGGTGGACCAGGTCCTTTTCTCCAGTCGGGTTGACTAGAACGATCCGGCCAGCGGTGTCTAACAAAAGTACACCTTCCGGTACCGTATCTATGATTTGCTGCACCCGCCGGGCTTGTTCTTGGATTTGTGCGAGCAAGCGATCCCGTTCCTCTTCCGTCTGCTTGCGTTCGGTGATGTCCTGACCGATGATCATTGTGGCAGATTTGCCCTCAAGTGTGATTGGGATAGATGTAGACTCGACAGAAATGGTAGAGCCATCTGATTTGATCAACTCGATCTCTGCAGGTGGATTACGTTCCCCTCTCGTCACATTCTCTATTCTTTGAGCGACCAACTCGCGGGATCCGGGCGAAACTGTTTCCAGAGCAGACATACCAAGTATCTTTTCTGGATCGGAGAACCCCAGTATGGTTGCCCCGGCCAGATTGGCAAAGACAAAGTGACCATCTCGAAGGAGCATGATCGAGTTGGGAGATACGTCGACCAGCGCGCGGTAGCGTGCTTCGCTCTCCCGCAGCGCCTTTTCTGCCCGTATGCGCTCAGTGATGTCTTGCCCGACGGCCACCAGGCCAATGACGTTCCCATTGGCATCCTTGAGCGTCTTGTCGTACCACTCGATCTTGTGCTCGCGACCGTCCTTGGCGACGATGACATTGACATTGCCCTGGGTTTGGATATCGCCCACTGCCTGCGAGAACAGTTTCCGGGTGCGCTCATGGTCTCGCTGTGGCAAAAAAATGCTAAACCAATCCTGACCCTGCACATCCTCGAGCCGGTAACCCGAAATCTCCTCCAGGTAAGAGTTAAAGCTGACGATCCGGCCCTCGGTGTCGAGCATCAATACGATCGTCTGAGCTGTCTCAACCAGGCTTTCGGCAAAGTCTTTTTCCTTGTGCAGGGCTTTTCGCGTCTGGCTGTTGCGCAGTGCGATCGCGGCCAGTTCGCCAAAGGCCATCGCCATACGCGCGTCGTTTTCTGTGAATCCACCAGGCTTGTTCGCCAGACCAAGCAAACCGACTGTTTTTTGATCAATGATGAGGGGCGCAAACATCACGTTTTTCAGGTTGGCATGCCCCTCTGGCATGTAGCGCATCCACTCACTTGCACTAAAATTGTTGTCATAGACAACTTGGCCCTGGTGATAAGCCTCGGCGCGCAGCCCCCGGATCGGCATCGGTAAATAAGGATCTACCGTACAAGGCAATCCGCCAGAATCCAAGAACAGAACCTCGTTCTCCTCGCCATCTTGAGAAAGCAAAGCGATGTATCCGGCTGTCGCACCAGTGGTGCGCTTGCAAGCGTCGAAAATAGCGTGCGCAGCATCCTCAAATTCACGTTCTTTCAAAATAGCACGCGCGCTATCCAGGAGGGCCGATATCTCTGTCTCGCGCTCTTGTGAAACGATCAAGGCCTGGTGTAATTCATCGGTCGCTTGTTTGCGCGCGGAGATATCCGCAACACTCCCCTCATAGTACAATATTTGGCCATCGGCATCGCGAACGCTCTGCGCGTTGATCTCTACCGAAATGATCATCCCGTCTCGACGGCGTGCTTGTGTCTGGAAACCGTGTACGCTGCCTTTACGCTCTATTAGATCCCGAAACTGCTCGCGATCCTCAATGTCCGCATACAAGTCAATCACGTCAACGGTTAGCAACGCCTCCCGATCGGGATAGCCCATCATCTGTACCATGGACAGGTTGACATCCAGAATGAGGCCTGTTGGCGCGGTGCGGTAGAGGCCCACTGGCACGCCGTCAAACAAACTGCGGTACCGTTCCTCGCTCTTTCTCAGTTTTTGATCTTGCTTGTGTCTGTACAGGGCGATTTCGATACTGCTGTGCAGGTCCTGATCCCGAAATGGTTTGATGATGTATCCAAAGGGCGTGGTGATCTTGGCTTGTTGCAGGATCGTTTCGTCGGCATAAGCGGTCAGATAGACCACCGGGATGTTGCATTGCTCTTGGATTTGCGTGGCAGCCTTTATCCCATTTATCCCGCGCCCCAGTTGGATGTCCATCAACACGATGTCAGGTCGCATCTCTACGGCGGAGCGGATGGCTTCCTCGCCGGAGCGAATGATGGCCGAAACTTGATAACCCAACTGTTGTACACGATTGGCAATGCTCTGAGCGATGAGGGCTTCATCCTCGACAATTAGAACACGGGATCTGTTCATGCGTGAATCCTCCTGTGGTGGGGCCTTTGATTCTCTAATGAGACCTTTTTTGCAAGGCGAACACTATGCGGCACGTCGTGCCGTTTTGGTTCTGCCACTCTATCGTTCCCTCAAGCTGCTGGACAAATGTGTCGATCAGGAACATGCCCAACGAGTCTTTGCCGGAAGGCCCGAAATCGGGTGCTAGGCCGATGCCATTGTCGCTGACGACCAACTCTCCCGTTTCTCCGTCGACAGGGCTGAGCGAGACAAAGATTTCGCACATTGTTTCCGACTTGTCCAAGTCAGCAGGGAAAGCGTGTTTGAGCGCATTAGAGACCAATTCGTTGACAAGCAGCCCGAACGGGATGGCCTGTTTGATCTCTAGAGAGACATCGTGCACGTCTAGCCGCAGCGTGATGGGATGCGCCGAGTGGGCGCGATACGCTGAGAACAGATCGGTAGTCAGGTTCTGGACATAGTTGGCAACATCAACCTGTGCCAGGTTCGGGGCCTGGTACAATTGCTCGTGAATGAGCGCCATCGAATACACGCGGTGTTGGCTATTTCGGAGCACCTTGATGGCGTGTTCATCTTGGGCATAGTCGGCCTGGAAATTGAGCAAGCTGGACACGACTTGTAGATTGTTGTTGACCCGGTGGTGGATCTCGGTCAGCAGCACCTCTTTCTCTCGTAACGATGCCGCGATCTGTTCCTCCGCTCGCTTGCGCGCGGTGATGTCCATCACGCCGGCCAATGCCCCGGCGTAATTTTCGTCATTGTCGGTGAGGGACGTTGTCTCTAGGCTGGCATAGATCCGCGTGCCATCTTGACGCAGGAATTCAAAATCGTGCTGCTCCTGAATGCCCTGGCGGCGGCGTTCCAGTTGGTGCTTGGCAATCTCGACACCGTGTTCATCCATAAACTCGAACAGGTGCTTGCCTTGCATTTCGTCCTCGGTGTACCCTAGCATCTCGGCCATCCGGGGATTGACAAAAGTGGTGCAAGCGTCTTTGTCGATGGCCCAGATGCCCTCTTGCAAAGCCTGAACAAGCTGGCGGTATCGCTTTTCACTGGTCCACAATGCCTTTTCCGCTTGCACGCGCTCAGTGATGTCTTGCGAGGTTCCCAGTATGGTAGTTGGTCTACCAGCTTTGTTATAGACAACCTCTCCCCGCGAGTGAATATTCCGCATGGTTCCATCTGTACGGACGATGCGGTACTCGATGTTGAAGGGTATGTGGGCATCGATGGATTGCTCGACTGCCCCATCGACATGCTCGTGATCCTCAGGATAGATACAATCAAGAAATTCCTCCAAGAGATTTTGTCCAAACCGCTCAGAGGGGATTCCGAACAGACGATAGAGTTCGTCAGAGCCGATCACTGTGTTTTGAACAATGTCCCACTCCCAATCACCGAGGTGGGCAATTCGCTGGGCCTCTGTGAGTTGCTTTTCTCTTCTCCGAAGCACAACCTCTGCCAACTTGCGTTCGGCAATTTCTTCTCTCAACGCGCTGTTGGCTTGTGCGAGTTTGGTTGTTCGTTCCTCAACCTGGCGCTCCAATTCGTCGCGAGTCTGCTGGCGCTCGGTGACGTTGCGCCCAATGCAGATTAGTTCTCCATTCAGCCCGCGATTCTCGGTCCAGGATGTCCATATCTTGCTTTTGTCCCGACGTGGTAATTCCAAGTCGTAATTGGTGGCTGTCTGCTCGCCTCGTGCTCTGGCTGCTGCCTGCGCTCGCATTTCGCGCCGCTGTGCTGCATCGGGAATCACCAATTCCCACCAGGCAGACCCCATCACGTCTTGTGGCGCATAGCCCAGCACTCGTTCGACCGCAGCGTTAGCAAAAATGACGTCGCCGCTTTCGTCCAGCAACAGCACCATCTCGTCCAAGCTGTCGATGATGTGCTGCTCAAACTCTTGGATCTGTGCTCGCTGTTTCTCCAGCACGTGAAATTGAGATGACATTTTTTCTCTCCTCACGACAAGTAAAATGTGATGCGTCAAAGTCCCCGATCTTTCGGTGAGTGAATCTTTTGCGCAACTTGCCGGATAGCCGGTAGTAGGTCGGTGGTCAGCTTGGCCTTGATGATGATCTCGTCCGCGCCGGCCAAGATCGCTTTCTCCTTGTATCCGTTGTCCCTTAACAGGCTCATTGCGATAATGCCCACGTCGGGCATCATCGTTCGCAGGATAGAAATGGTCTTTAGGCCCGTTAACCCGGGCGTGCCCATATCCACCACGATTACCTGTGGTCGCAAGTTCTGGATCTGTTCCAGGTCTTTTCGTCCATCACCGATTGCGCCGACGAGGGTCATGTTTTCTTGTTGTTCCAGAAAGAGCGTGATGATGTGCAAAAAGGCTGGATTGTTGTTCATCAACAGAACACGGATCGAGTCCATTGATATCTCCTGTAAAAAAAGTGCTGGTTGCAAAAATAGGGATGGTTGCGGCCAAGCCCCCATGCAATTTTGTCCTCGGTGCGGCGTTAGCAAGGACAAAAAACGGAACAAACTCTTCCCACCCCTCTAAAATCAGTATAATGGGTATTGCTCTGGGTGTCTATTCGTAATGTTACGGTATTTGAGGAAAAAGCCCCCGGTATTTTCGGCTTTTCGCATGCAATTTGATTGATTTTTGGCCACGAATTTCACTAATTTTGTCGCTCCGCTTGTATTCGTGGCGGGAGAAAAACGTTCAGTAGAAAATTTCTTTATGGGGTAGGCTTTTCCAGTTATTAACATTACCTTTGAATGCATCAAAGAATCACATAACTGAAACCGCGGATGAACGCAGATGAACGCAGATTTTTGCTAAATTCACCACTTTTGCATCTGTGTTGATCTGTGTATATCTGCGGTTCCATTCTAGTTGTGTCATTTCGCGTCGATGTGCAAAGGTGATGTTAAATTATCCCAAACTTGGCAGAGAAAGCAGGTTACAAGTATAAAAACGCTACGAAAAAGGCGGAAAAGCTTGAGGAATTCCCGTAAAACACCTGATTTGCTCCAAGAATTAGACTAGCGAAATCAATTGGTGGGACACTTGTTTTTCTGGAATTCCCTAAAATGATAGGGAGACACTCACCTAGATCAATTCGTTCGATGCTTCCATCGGCAGAATTCCGCGCTGCAACGCGTAACGGACCAGGTCCGTTTG
This sequence comes from Chloroflexota bacterium, assembly GCA_024232355.1. The sequence goes on from JAAEPW010000375.1 coordinate 44,348, forward strand.
GGTATTTAGGTCTAGCTTGCGCATCATGTTGGCCCGGTGCATCTCGACGGTGCGCCGGCTGATAGAGAGCCGGTCGCCAATTTGGGCATTGGTTTGTCCTTCTGCCGCCATATGCAGCACCTCCCGCTCGCGATTGGTCAGCTTGTCGTACGAATCTGGCGGTATCTCTCGGGCCTTTTGCCGGTAGACCTCGATGGCGCGTGCGGAAAGGGATTGGCTGAGAAACGTTCGTCCAGCGACGATCTCGCGAACCGCCTGCACCAGTTCGTCTGGCGAAGACTTTTTGAGGACATAGCCGGCTGCTCCATTTCTCAGTGCCTCCAGCACATAAGACTCGCTGGCGTACATCGAGAGGATGACGACCTGGGTATCTGGCGAGCGCTGTCCCACTTGGCGGGTGACCTCCAGGCCGTTCAAACCGGGCATCATCAAGTCGAGTACCAGCACGTCTGGCTGGAGATGCTCGACCTGCTCGATCGCCTCCAACCCGTCGTCCGCCTCCCCGATAACGTCAATATCCGGCTCGGCCTCCAGCAACGTCCGTAGCCCGTGGCGGACGATGGGATGATCGTCGGCGAGTAGAATTGAGATGGTCATAACGCCTCCCAAGATGTAGTCTAGCCCCTTGCGGGCGGCTCAAAACAGACAAAAATGGGCACAAGGCCCTATGCTACAGAGTTCTCCGACTGGTCAAGAAGGGGCCATTCGGCCATCACCCGTGTGCCGTACCCTGGCACCGATTCGACCGTTAATTGACCCCCTAACAATATAGCGCGTTCGCGCATTCCATTCAAGCCGCTGCTCAGATCAGTGCGCGGTACATGTTGAAAGTCAAAGCCGCTCCCTTGGTCCTCTATTTGCACGCTGAGGGTGGCCTGGTCGGCCCAGAGCCGCACAATCGCCTCCCGCACATCAGCGTGCCGGGCGACGTTGGTCAGCCCTTCTTGCACGATGCGGTAGGCGGCTGTCTCGACGTCTGGCGCAAAGCGCCTTTCTAACCCTGTGTGCTCCAGTTTCACCCGCACGCCGGTTTGGGTCATATATCGTTCGACGTGCCACAACAGCGTCGGCAACAGCCCTAGATCATCTAGCATGGCGGGCCGCAGGTTGAGGGATAACTCGTCTACCCGCTCCATCAATTCTTCGATCATCACCTGCGCTTCGCCCAGCCTGATCCCAATGGTGTCGGCCGGCGCGCGGGCGGAGACCTCTAACAGTAGATTGAGGCCGGTCAGGATCTGGCCGATCTCGTCGTGAAGTTCGCGGGCGATATGGCGGCGCTCTTTTTCCTGGATTCGGAGCAATTGGCGGGAGAGTGTTTGCAGCCGCTCGCCCCCCAAGCGCACTTGCTCGAACAGTCGGGCGTTCTCGATGGCGATAGCCGCAGCCGCAGCCAACGACTCGAGCAACGTCAGGTCTTGAGCGACAAAGAGCCTGGCATCCACATCCACCGCTTGGATCACACCGATTATGCTTTCTTTGACCTTGAGCGGAACGCTGAGGATAGAGCGCAACGCCAATCCGGTTTTTTGATCCACGCCCGCAAAATAACGCTCATCGGCGTGGGTGTCTGGCACGATCAAACTTTTGCCACTGAGCATCGTCCAACCGGCGATGCCCTTTCCTGGCGCTAGGCGCCACCCGCGCACGATTTCGTTCTGGGGGCCGGTGGCCTGCTGGCAGACCAGATCATCTGTCTCCAGGTCAATCAACCAGATCGAGCAGGCGATCACGTCCAGTTGGCGGCGCACCTCTTCTAGAACGGTGGCAAACACTTGGTCCAGATCGAGGGATGAGCTGAACACCCGGGCTGCCTGATTAAGCAACGCTAGTTCGCGATTGCGTTTTTGCAGTGCAGTTTCCATTTTCTTGCGCTTGGTGATGTCATACAGCACGCAGTGTGTCTGCCTAAATTCTTCGTCCCTATCGTAGCCTATTCTTCCGTTGATTGAGACGATTACGTGCGATCCATCCTTCCGTACCATCTCAAACTCTACGTCACGGGTCTCACCAGCGGCCTTGAAGCGGGGGAATCGCTCTTTAAAATACCCCATATACTCGGAGGTTAAAAATTCACCAAACCACCGACCGATCACCTCTTCCCTAGAGTATCCAAGTGTGTCGAGCCATGCTTGGTTTACCTCGATCAGATAGCCATCCTTGTTCAATGATTGGTAGCCAAGAGGTGTTTCCTCGTACAGCAACCGGAATCTTTTTTCATTCTTTCGTAATGCATTCTCTATTTGTTTGTGCTCTGTGATGTCACGACCGAAAACAGCCAGGCGTGCTACTTGTCCCTGCGCGTTGAATACTGGATGTATGTGACTGTCAAAGATAATTCCCGCTCGCTCGTCCTCAAAACGGACCGGCTCTCCTGAATGGACGACTTTATCCACCCATATTTTTCTAGATTTGGCCAGATCGGGAGGCAAAAGATCGTATCCGCATACACCAACGAGTTCATCCACACGCGCGCCGAATCTATGGGCTGCAGTCTCGTTCAGAGCAAGAATGGTTCCTTCAAGATTGATCAGTATGGCTGTGTCCGTCGGGGCGTCCAAGAGCGCGCGCGCTGTCTCTTTACTCTCTCGCAGCGCCTGTTCTATCTGTACTCGTTCAGTGGTGTTTAGCACTGTGAGAACCAATCCCGTAATCGTATCGTCCGAATCTTTGATCGGTACTAGGCTCCAATCCCAACAAGTCACCCCGCGCTCTGGACGGTCCGCATACTCGAACGGTTTAGCGTGCATATAGTATGGTTCGCCGGTTTCCACCACGCGCCGAAAGATCTCTTTGTTTTCTACGTTGGGGTACAGATCAAAGTGGTTCTTGCCAGGGAAAAAGGAGGGCTCTCGTTCATCGGCCTCGGCGTATGCCCGGTTGACCTGGACAAAATTGAATTGCGGGTCCAAACAAGCAACCAGCGTGGGCGTATGATCGAGGATGGCTTCCAGGATTCGATTGGTTTCTGCCAACGCATTCTCCTGGTGGAGACTGGTGTCTGTTGACGAACGGTCTTGCTTTGTTTTGCTCGGCATTTTTCACTTCGCAGTAGGAGAAAACTTTGACACAGATTCATTTCTACGGGTTCCATAGATGCTTGTATAGTGTAGTTGAATTTCGATGGGGTGTCAATTGCATTTTTGCCTTGGGATACTAAAATTAGTAGAAATTTCTGCAATTCGTGGCAAAAAACCAACACGCTCGAATCTCATTCGGCACACCCGCTCCCTTGCCCATCCTGCCCAATAGTGGTACACTTGCCCTCGGTATCAAAGAGGATATGTGCCAACATTGTCTCTGGCCCGCGATGTGACCAGCAGCAGTGTCGATTCTAATGGGTCAGTCATTTGGTTGGCTATTTTGGGCAAGGTTCCTGAGCCTTGCTTGTCAGATTGACACTTTTAGGCAAAATCAAGCCTCGTGTCAATCTAACTTGAACCATGCCCTATTTTGACAATCTATTTCGAGGAGGAAAAATGCTAGTTAAGGATCGAATGAGTTCTAAACCTGTGACTGTCAGGACGGATACCAACCTCAAAAATGCTTTGGATTTGGTCCGCAGTAATCCGTTCCGTCATTTGCCGGTGCTGGACGAGAACGACAAGCTGGTCGGCATTGTGACAGAAAAAAGCCTGGTCTATGCTTCTCCCACCCCCAGTACCACCCTTAGTGTTTTTGAAGTGGATTACATCCTTTCACGCACCAAGGTCGGACAGGTGATACAGGGCGAGGTTGTTTTTGTGAGGCCCGATCTGCCCATTGAAGAAGCTGCGCGCGTGATGATCGACCATCGCATTGGTTGCTTGCCCGTCGTTGAAGGGGAAAAACTGATCGGCATCATCAGCGACACGGACATCTTTCGCGTTTTTGCCGAAGGATTGGGAGGCGGACATCCCTCATTGCGCATCACGATCGTTATCCCAGAAGCGGTGGGCAGTTTGGCCAAAGTCACGAGCCACGTTGCCGAATTGGGCGGCAACATTCACTCGCTAGGCACATTTTGGGCCGAAGGACCTGAGGAACGGCTGATCGCTTTTCGTTTGGAAGGTGTGGATCAAGAGACCATTTTGCCGGTATTGGAAGCAGATGGCATTCAGATCATGAATGTGTGGGAGCCAGAGCGTAAATCGGAATAAACGACATGTCGGTTAACTGTGCTTGACAAGTCTAAAGGGCACGATTATAATCACTTGCAATCAAAAACCAGTTGATACTGGGTATAGGAGAGGGGGGAGAAAACAAGTGACCAGAGTGACAATTGAGGACAATGAGTCCTTTGATTCTTTGTTGAGACGTTTCAACAAAAAGGTTCAAGGTGACCGTGTGATGTCAGAAGTACGTCGTCGTCGCTTTTTCGAAAAGCCGAGTGTGGTTCGCAAGCGCAAAAAGGCTGCCAAGCTGCGCAAGAGTCGCCGGCAGACGATCAAGGAACAGCGAACCTATCGGTAGTCAGTGGTCGAGCGACCGGCTATAATAGTGGAGAGGCGCATGGGCCTACGACAGCAATTGCAAAATGACCTAAAGGATGCGCTCCGTGCCCATGATAAGCATCGTAAATCTGTGATTCGAATGTGCTTGGCCAAGATTGTCAATGCCAAAGTCGAGCACGGGGGAGAACTAGATGATGCCGGCGTGGTTGTGGTCTTGCGAAGAAAGCCCACCGCCACGCCACGATCGACGAATTGCGGCAAGTTAACGAGTTGCTAGCCGGGTAACGGCGCTCGCAGGACAAGTATTATATCGATAAACAAGAGGGAGCGCCATGTGTGCTCCCTTTTTGTTCATCATAATAGATTGCTTCGGAATTCACTATTGAGCACTTTAGTGGCCAACAGATTTCGAGTTTATGGCCACGAATTTCACCAGTTTTTCCGCTTAGCCGCTCTGCTTGTATTCGTGGTAATTTGTCAAGTTCGTGGCTGCTATTTTTGAACAACTCTAACAATTTGCAAATGAGTACGAACACGATCGATATTGGACGTGTGAAGGATAGTTCAAACACACGCCGTAACAACCGTAACTGGTGGGCCTGGCTGCGCCTGATCTTGCTGGGGGCAGTGCTGGCAGGAATCACGGGCTTGGTGATGGTCTTGCCACGGCTGCCTGATTCAGTGCTGTCTACCGGTCGTGTGGCGTTGGCAGAAGGAGATGTTGTACCTCAGGACATCCGCGCTCCACGCAGTTTGACTTATGAAAGTGCCATCCGGTATGCCGAAGCACAGGACCGGGCCGCAAATGCGGTACAATCCATCTACACGCTTCCTGATCCCACGTATGCCCGCCAACAACTTGGTCGATCTTATCTGGTGCTCGACTATTTGGGATCGATACGCGCGGACATATTGGCTTCGGCTGCCCAACGGCACGGCTGGATTTGGGCCGTATCCGAACTCGCCGATATTCCTCCAGAGGCACTCGACGACCTGCTGGCCCTGTCGGACGCGAGTTGGGATCGGGTCCAATCGGAGACTCGGGACGTGATTGACCAGGCAATGCGTCGCGAGATTCGCGACGGATACATGAACGATGTGATGAATGATGTGCCTGCTATGGTCAGTCTCGACCTTTCAGACGCGGAAACCAATGCTACCATCGTGCTTGCACAGCACTTTCTCGTTCCCAACTCTTTTCTTGCCCCTGATGCCACCGCCAGGGCGCGAGCACACGCTCGCGAGCAAGTGCCGCCTGTGTTGCGCACCTTTGAAGCCGATCAAATTGTCGTGCGGGTGGGCCAGGTGGTAGAGTTGGACGATATAGAAGCCCTGGAACAACTCGGACTGCGCCAGCCGCAGGTGAAATGGAGCGATTGGGCCAGCGCCGGCCTCTTTGCCGTGTCGTTGACTTTGTTACTCGGCCTGTATCTGATGCGCTTTCAGCCGGGCGTGCTATGGAATGGAAACCAAGCCTCGCTCTTGGTATTGCTAATATCGCTATCGGTGTTGGTGGTTGGGCTGATGGTGCCCGGAGGCTTGGTGCTGCGCTATCTTTCTCCGGCCCCCACGCTGGCTATGTTGGTTGCCGCTACCCTTGGGCCGCACGCGGGTGCAGTCTCGGCGATCTTTTTGGGCAGTACCGTGGGCGTCATTGCCGACAACTCGTTAGAGATGGGCATTTATGCTACTTTTGGTGGTCTGGTGGCGGCCCTCGTTCTGGGACGGGTTGAGCGTATCAGTGCGCTCTTTCGTGCCGGTGCATTCGCTGCCCTAACGCACGTGATCATTGCCATGATCTTTTATTTGTCGCTGGATAGTGGCAGGCCAAGTGATTTTTTGATCACAGCGTCGGGCGGTATTGCCAATGGGGGGATTTCGGCCAGTTTGGCGCTGGGAGGACTGTTTCTTGTGGGCCCGCTGTTCGACATCACGACCACGATGCGGCTCGTCGAACTCGGACGCCCGGACCATCCGCTCCTGAAACGATTGCTGCGCGAAGCGCCCGCTACTTATCATCATAGCCTGATGGTGTCCAACCTGGCTGAGCAGGCCGCCGAGCGTATCGGTGCCGATGCGATGCTCACCCGCGTGGGCGCTTATTACCACGACGTGGGCAAGATTGCGCGCCCATACTTTTTTACCGAGAATCAAGCTGAGGGTGTGAATCCGCACGACCGGCTCGATCCACGCACCAGCGCCGAGGTCATCACCAGCCACGTCAAGGATGGGATCGAATTGGCGCGCCGGTACCGGTTGCCCCGTCGCGTGCGCGCCTTTATTCCCGAACACCATGGCACGGCTTGGGTCAGTTTTCTCTACCACAAGGCGGTACAATTGGCGGGCGACGCCGCGCTGGTGAACCCGGATGATTTTCACCATCAAGGCCCCAAGCCTCAGAGCCGGGAGACTGCCCTCGTCATGTTGGCCGACGGTTGCGAGGCAGCGACACGCTCTGCGCGTCCTGGCACGGCTGAAGAAGTGGCCGAAATCATCAACAGCATTATCGATCATCGCGTGGATGAGGGGCAGTTCACAGAGTGTGACTTGACCTTGCGCGATCTCGATGTGATACGCGAGACTTTTGTCTCTGTCCTAAAAGGCGTTTTTCATCCGCGTATCAAATATCCATCATCAGATCAGGTAAAAGCCAATGAAAGCTAGAGTTGAATCAGGGATGTCTCCACATACGGTGGAGATACAAATTGACGAGCAATTCCAGGCACAGGTCCAACCCGACCTGCTGCATCGGGCTGCTCTGGCCGCTTTGGCCCACCAGCAGGAGGAAGAACCGCGCGAGTTGTCCATCGTGTTGACCGATGATGCGGCGCTGCACGAACTCAACCTGCGGCATCGGGGTGTGGATGCGCCGACCGATGTGCTGGCTTTTTCTGATGAGGAGGACGAGGTTGGTGGGATGTTCGTCGAACCGCCGGGTGCCCCCCGTTATCTGGGCGACGTGATCATCTCAATCCCCCGGGCTGATGCGCAAGCCGCAAAGGCCGGTCACGATATGCTGGCAGAGTTGCAATTGTTGGTGGTCCATGGCGTGCTGCACTTGTTGGGATACGATGACGTCGAAAAAGATCAGCGAGCGCAGATGTGGGCTGTGCAGGCCGACGTTCTCCAAGGGCTGGATGTTCAGGTCCATTTGCCCGCCATCGACGCGGTGTGAACTTTATGCGCAGCAAAAATATCATTGAGAGTTTTCGCTTTGCATTTGCTGGCTTATGGTATGCCCTGCGCACTCAGCGCAACACGCGCATCCACCTGACCATAGCCGTCGCAGTGGTTACGGTGGGGGCGTGGTTGGGTCTTTCGCTCACACAGTGGGCGTTGCTGACTTTGTCTATTGGTTTTGTGTTGGTGGGCGAGATGCTGAACACTGTGGCCGAGACGTTGGTGGACTTGATCAGCCCCGGCTATCATCCATTGGCGAAAATCGTCAAGGATGTGACAGCGGGGGCGGTGCTGTTGACGGCCATCATCTCTGTCGTGGTTGGCTTGTTGGTGCTAGGCCCGCCACTTTGGGAGAGGGTGGGGTGGTAGGCGTTGCTCAGAAACAACGGCGTTGTTTTGAGAAAATGTTCTAGTTTGTTTGAGAGGAATAAGACTGAATGAATATGAATCAACCTGTTTATTTGACTGACGAAGGCGTACAAGATCTGCGCCAGGAACTCGACCACTTGGTCAACGTAAAGCGACTGGCGTTGGCCGATCGGCTGCACAAGGCGATCCAACAAGGTGACCTGAAGGAGAACGCCGACTATATCGCTGCCAAAGAGGAACAGGGCTTTTTGGAGGGGCGCATTCAACAGATCGAGGTGATGTTGCGCAATGTGGAGATCATCCAAGATAATGGTCCCTCTGATAAAGTTTCTATAGGCAGCCGTGTGACCGTCGTCGAGGAGGGATTCGAGGATGAAGAAACCTTCCGTATCGTCGGTGCTGCTGAGGCGAACCCCGGACAAGGTAAAGTGTCCAACGAGTCACCGCTGGGCCAGGCGTTGTTGGAGCGCGGGGTGGGAGATGTTGTTACCATAGAGGCTCCCGCCGGAGAGATCGCCTTTCGGATAACGGCAATCGAGTGAGACGTGTGCGTGAAACGCGATGCGTGACGATCACGAATCACGTTTCACGCCTCACAACAGCATGCCTCTTTTAGAAATCCGCCATCTCAGAAAGTCCTATCCTGGCAACTGGACGTTGCACGACGTCAGTTTCGTTGTCGAGGAAGGCGAACGCCTCTGCTTGCTTGGTCCCTCCGGTTGTGGCAAGACGACGCTCTTGCGACTCATCGCTGGTCTAGAGATGCCGGACGCTGGGCAAATGCTGGTGGATGGGGAGAACATGACCACCACTCCGCCCCACCTGCGCGGATTTGGGTTAATGTTTCAAGAATACGCCCTCTTTCCGCACAAGGATGTTTTCGGCAACGTCGCCTTTGGGCTGCGGATGCAGGGGCTGGACCGCGAGACGGTAACGGTGCGGGTGGCCGAGGCGTTGGACATTGTCGGGTTGGGGGGCTTTGAGCAGCGCGACGTGAACCAGCTTTCGGGCGGGGAGCGGCAGCGGGTGGCGCTGGCCCGCAGCCTGGCCCCGCAGCCGCGCCTGCTGATGCTGGACGAGCCGCTGGGCGCGCTGGACCGGGCATTGCGCGAGCGGCTGATGGACGATCTGCCCAAAATCCTCCACCGGGCCGGCGTGACGACCATCACCGTCACCCACGATCAGGAGGAGGCATTCGCCCTGGCCGACCGGGTGGTGCTGATGCGGGCCGGAAGGGTGGTGCAGGTGGGCACACCGGAGGACGTCTACCGCCAACCGGCCTCGGCCTGGGTCGCGCGCTTTCTGGGGCTGACCAATCTGCTCGACGCCCACATCGTCGGGCGCGGCTTGGTCGAAACCGCGATTGGCACGTTGCAAGTCCCGGATTTGGGGGATTCGGGGTTGGAGGCGCAGTTATTGATCCGCCCCGAAGCGGCAGGATTGGACGTGGACAGCGCCAGCCCCAACGTCCTGCACGGCGTGGTCGTCGAGCGATCCTTCCGAGGCGAGCACTATCGTCTGGGCGTGCGCCACGCTGGCGGGGTTGAATTGACCTTTAACTTGGCCGCCAGTGTTACTTTGCCTGCTTTTGGCGAATCCATCACGCTCTTTCTGGAACCACAGGCGTTAGCTCTACTCCCGACAGTGAAAGATAGCGTTAGTGATGATGCCAAGAGTCAATAGACGGCTTGCGATGATAAATTGAATGAATCGGGTCTTTATCGTCGTCATCGTCACTTTCTCCAATAATCGAGTCGTTCCCGCGAAGGCACAGGCAGTTCCATAAATGACACGTCGATATAGTCCCCAACATTGCGTTCGGGAGCAAATCCATCAACGCCGCGAAGCCCTTCCTCGTCGAATAAAAAGTACCACTGGAACTGTAATCCCTGGATCTTTGTCCATGATTTGATTCCATAGTTATGGTGCAAGCCAAAACCTGCTGGCCAACTCCCCTCTTCCCAATCAGAAAAGACGATATCCTCATCAAGATAATCTGGCAAGGACATCAGCACGAATGCCCGGGCGATCATCTCGCGATTCTCGTCGGTGATCACAACCTGCTCCAACTCCAGTATGAGTTGAAAATCATCGCGACCAAGGTAACTGCGTGCTTTCTTGATAGCGAGCCAGTTATGATGTTCGGGGAATTCACCACCGTACTTGTCGTACTTGACGAGATAGAATGTAGAGTGGGGAAACAACGCCTCCCACTCTGGGCGTGTGATGTGTCTGGCGTGCCAGTATACCTGACACCACGGCTCGGTCTGGAAAACCTCGCCACATTCTTCAACAGACGCAGCGCTTTGCGAGTGGGCACGCTGCATCCTCTCCAGCACCTCCAGTTCCCAGGGCGCCATCGTCGGGGTGGGTGAAGGGGTTGGGCTGGGGCCAGGCGTCGGGATTGTGGTCGGCGTGGGGGTTGCGCTTGGCATTGCTGGAGTAGGGGTGTGGGAGGATGTGGGGGTCTGTGTGGCTGTCTGGGGTACGGTAGGGCTTGCCGTTACAGGTGCGCTACGTGCCTGCGGACTGCACGACACGCCAACCAGTCCCAACGCTCCCAAGACTACCACACTCAACCCAAATACAATTGTACTGCCAAGTTGTTCTTTGATCTTGTTATTGGAAAGTATAAAAATGTAGTCGCGCTTTCCATACCGCGCGCTATGGAAAGCGCGGCTACGGCTACAAAGTTTTCTTGTCATCTGTCATTACCTCCCCACACCTCTCACGTTTCACACATCACGTTTTACTTTTCGCCGCCTGATAGTCACTGTACCCACCAATGTACTCAGTCAGCGCCCCCTCGTCCAACTCTACGATGCGATCTACCACCCGATCGAGAAAGTACCGGTCGTGAGAGATCACGAGCACCGTGCCCTCGAAACCGGCCAACGCTTGTTCCAGCACCTCGGCGGACTGAATGTCCAGGTTGTTGGTCGGCTCGTCGAGCAGCAGGAAATTAGCGCCAGAAAGCGTCATCAGTGCCATCTGCAAGCGGCTGCGCTCACCACCAGAGAGATTTCCGACTGTTCCCCGTGTTTGCTCGTAGGTAAAGAGAAAATGCCCCAGGAAACTCACTGCTGCATTCTCTGATAGAGGCGCTGCCTGACGGACCGTATCGATCAGCGTGCGGTCATAGACCAGCGTCTCGTGCTCCTGGGCATAGTAGCTCACTTTGACGCTTGGCCCGATCTTGATCTCGCCGTCGGTGGGCGTCTCTTGGCCCAGAATGAGCCGGTAGAGGAGCGATTTGCCCGCCCCGTTCGGCCCGACCAGCCCCACGCGTTCCCCCCGCCAGACAAGCAGGTCCAGCCCGGCCAGGATGATCGCATCGTCGCCAGTCTCGGATGGGAACATCTTGTCCAGATCGACGATCTCTAGCACCTTGTTCGAGCCGCGCCAGCCATTGAGTTCTAATCCCATTCGACGACGTTCCAGTGTCGGCTTTTCGATCTTGTCCATTCGCTCCAGCATCTTTTTTCGGCTGCGGGCCTGGCGGGCGTGCCGTTCGTTGACCACGCGGTGGGCCCACTCCTCAAAGCGGGCGATGGCTGCCTCAATTTGAGTGATCTCTTTTTGCTGTGCCTCGTACATCTGCTGCTGACGAAGCAAGCGCAACTGTTTCTCGATGGTGTACTCGGAGTACGTGCCCGGATAGAACGACAACCGGCCATCCTCCATATCGACGATCTCGTCTACCACTTGGTCCAGCAGGTACCGGTCGTGGGAGACGATGATGACCGCGCCGTTATAGCCGTTGATGAACTGTTCCAGGAACTGTTTACCCTCCAAGTCGAGGTGGTTGTCCGGCTCGTCGAGCAGGAGCAGATCGGGTTGGACGATCAGCAGCTTGGCCAATCCGACCAGTTTTTTCTGACCGCCGCTGAGCACGTCCACCGGCAGGTCAAAATCAGCCTCGGAAAAGCCCAAGCTGCGCAGCGTCGAGCGGACGCGCCCCTCGTAGCTGGGGCCGCCCAGTTGCTCATACGCGTCCAGCAGCCGTGTCTGGCGGTTCAACACCCGCGTCAATGCTTTCTCGCTGCCATAGACGTCTGGATCAGCCAGTTGCGCCTCCACATCGGCCAGGTCAGACTCTACCCGTGCCAGTTCGATCGAGGCCATCACGGCTTCTTGCCACACGGTGTGCCCCGGCTCCAACTGGGGATCTTGGTGCAGGTAACCGATGGTCAAGCCCTTTTTACGAACCGTAAAGCCAGTGTCGCTGGTCAGTTCGGCAGCGATGAGCTTGAGCAGGGTAGACTTGCCGCAGCCATTCGGCCCGACTAGGCCTATCACACGGTCGTCGTGGATCTCCCACGAGATATTCTCGAATATTGATTCTGAAACATAGGTAACGGTTACGCGGTCAAGGTTCACAGCAATCATGATCTTTCTCCTATAAAACAAAAACAGCCGTGGGCTGGTGCGCCACGGCTGTTCAATCTAACTACGAGTTATGTCAACTTGAAACAGGCGCACTACGGCATGGAATAACTACTCCAGAAACCATCTGGCTCAGGTTTACCACTTGATTCAGGTAAGGATTGTAGTGAAACACCTATCAATTAATCTCCAAAAATGATTAGCCCCCAACAGGCTGGGGGCATTATACCGCATCAGGTTGAAATTGCAAGGGATGTTTTCCACAATATCGGATGACTGGTACAATGAGTGCAACATTTTGTATTTGTAGGTTGTATTAAAAGTAGGGCAACGCGATGAAATGTCTGGATGAAACAGACAAAATGATAGAACGAACACATATCCGGCTGGCTCGGCAGGGCGACGCCGATGCGTACGGCCAATTGGTCACACGCCACCAGCAAGCCGTATTCAATATTGCCTATCGGATAACCGGAAACCGACAGGAGGCAGAGGACGTGGCGCAAGAATCGTTTGTAAAGGCATATCGAGCATTGGGTCGCTTTGATACCGAGCGCCCCTTTGCCCCATGGCTTTACCGCATCGCGACCAACACGGCGTTGAACTGGGTCAAACGACGCCGCCCAGAGGTCACGTTGGACGAAGAGACCCCGCTGGCCGACCCAAGCCCCGGCCCGGAGGCCCAGGCCATCGCCGCCGACACGTCGGCGCGGCTGCGGGCCGCCATCGCCGCACTGCCGCCCAACTATCGTGTCGTCATCGAGTTGCGCCACTTTCAGGGCCTTTCATATCAAGAAATGAGCGACGCGCTCAACGTGCCTGTTTCCGACGTCAAGTCGTGGCTCTTTCGGGCGCGGTGCAAGCTGAAAAAAGTATTGCTGCACGAGAAAGAGGACAAGTAGATGAACGATCATCCAAACGAACAAATTCTCAACATGTATCTCGATGAGGAATTGGATGCCGACGAGCGCGAGCGTGTTGACGCGCATCTGGCTGGCTGCGACGCTTGTCGGACCGAGATGCAGGCGTTGCAAGGACTGTTTGCCGCGCTAGAAGAATTGGCACTGGCCCCAGAAGCCGCGCCCGATCTGGCGATGGGTGTGCTAGCGCATATCCATCCTCATCGCAAGCCTGTTGGACTGAGGCAACGGAGCGCCCTGTGGCTCGTCCCGGTGTTGCAGGGAGCAATTGCACTGGCGCTTTTGGCGTGGGGCTGGACACGGCTGACGGATTATTGGGCGCTTGCTCGTGATTTCTTGCCGCTGGACGTGCTGCGGGATACGCGGGCTATGTTGTCGACACAGGTAATGGTCCATTGGGGCACATTGTCGGATTGGATAATGACCCAATGGACAACGTTGATCGCCTGGCCTGGCACTCTACGGAATGGCCTGCGAGAATGGGCTGCGTGGGTATCTATGTTCGGTGGCTCGCGCCTCTCGCTAGCACAATTGACGGTGCTGGGAGCATCGCTGGCGATGTTCTGGTTGGTAAGCAATGCGTTACTCTTGAACCATGCTTTTCTCAATGGACAAATTGTACACAAGGAGGCATCAAAATGAATGACGATTCGGGATTTGTTTGCTTGTTGGGTATGGTAATCGTTGGCTTGCCGCCAATGCTGATTCTGCTGACGTCGCTGGTTCCTGGCTACGTCGAGCGCGCGCGTGCAGTGATGCGCGCGCGGCCTGGACGTTCGTTCCTGTTGGGCTTGGTCAATTTACTCTTTTTCGGGGCTGTTTCCTTGCTCAGCGGTGTGAACTTTGCCCCCCTAGCGCTCCTGGGAGCCTTGGCGTTATTTTTCGTGCTGCCATTGTTCCTATTGATGGGTTTGCTGATCGCTGCGGGTATTGCTGGCGAACAGGTGTGGTTACAAGTCACCGCTCGTTCAGGCTCGCTGCTGGGCTCGCTGTTGATCGGCATCCTAGCGTTGGGCTTGACGATCTTGGTACCCATCCTGGGCTGGTTGCTCTTTTTGGGATTGGTCCTCGCTGGTTTGGGGGCAGGCATCGTCGCTCTGGTGCAACGAAAAAAGGCGGAACCGGAATTACCAACGGGTTAATGAAAAGTTTGTGAGGCAATGTTGATGACACAAGGACGAATTCACATTTTAGTAATAGGGCTAGTTTTTATGACGTCGCTGGGTTGTTTGGCTGCGTCTGGAACTGAACTTGAATCAACAGAAGAACCGTTCGAGGTCGTGGCGCCGGAGGTTTCGCAGATGCGGGGTGATCGCTTGTTTGGCATTAATGTCTCTGAAAGTCGCGAGGGGTTCGAGTCCTCGTTTGCCGTGGCGCAGGAGGCAGGTATTCAGGTAATCGAGTTGAACATCCCTTGGGATGTGATAGAAGTGTCACAAGGGGAATATCAAGACCCATGGGGAGTGTTGGAAGCCATTTCATTCTATGGCTACAACGATGTGGACGTCTGTCTGAGTTTGGCCGTGATCGACACAGTTGAGCGAGCCACACCAGACTATCTCGATGGGTTACCCTATAATTCGACTCAAGTTATTGGTGCGTTTCAGGATATGGTCGATTGGGTAATGACGCAGGTGCCTTCAAATGTGACGATTCCAAGCATCAGCGTGGGGAATGAGATCGATTTGATCCTTTCGGGAGACGAGTGGGATGAATATGCCGAGTTCTACCAGTTTACCGCTGAGCACCTTCATCGTCACTATCCTGACGTCAAGGTCGGCGTCAAAACGACTGTGATGAATGGCGTGTTGGGTGATGAACTGGATCAAGTGCAGGCGATCAATGAATACAGTGATGTGATCATGTTGACATACTATCCCCAGGACGGAGCGTTCCAGGTGTTAGAACCTACAGTGGTTCACGGGCACTTTGGACGGCTGGTAGAGGTATTTCCCAACCGACCAATTTGGTTGATGGAACTTGGCTATCAGTCCGGCGGAGAACATTGCCATAGTTCGGAGGGAAATCAAGCAATGTTTTACCACGAGATGTTTGCAGCTTGGGACGTATATGCCGATCAGATCGAGTTTGTTCTCATTGATTGGTTGCATGATCAAACACCGGAACAGATTGAGGAATGGGAAGAATACTATGGATCATCAGCACCGAGTTTTGTCGAGTATCTGTCCACTTTGGATTTGCGTAACCATGACGGCACAGATAAAAAGGCCTGGCAGCAAGTGCTCGTCGAGACGGAAGCACGAGGTTGGTAGGTAATATCGGTGAGCACTGTAGAACAGGAGAGTGAGATATGACTGTCAAACAGAAAAATGTTTATCCCGTGTTGGTGTTGTTCTTTCTATCGCCCGCAATTGGTGAACTGTTGTCTGGTTCTTTGCCCCCGTCCGAGTTCTTTTCTCCCTTTAGCCTGTTCCTGATGGCCGCACTCTATGGCAGTGGCGCGATCTTGATCCGCGAACTGCGCGTACGTTGGGGCAAAGGCTGGTTGCCGGTCGTTCTCATCCTTGGCGCGGCCTATGGCATCATCGAGGAAGGGCTGGCGTGCAAATCGTTCTTTGATCCGGGCTGGGGGGATCTTGGCCTGTTGGGTTCTTATGGCCGTTGGGCTGGCGTCAATTGGGTGTGGAGCCTCAACTTGACGATCTATCACATGGTGTTTAGCATCGCCACCCCTATTTTGTTGGTTGAACTGCTCTTTCCGACACGGCGTGACGAACGATGGGTGGGACGCCGGGGGATGATCGGGTTTTCGCTCCTGTTGGCGGCAGACGTACTCTTTTGCTTTGTCGCGTTTCCCTATCGCCCGCCGCTCTTGCATATCCTGTTAACCGTTGCCGTTGTAGTGGCACTGTACTGGGTTGCGCGGCGATTGCCAGCGTCCAAACCTACGTCCCGCCCTGGGCGCATTCCCCGACCGTTGTGGTTCGCTTGCGTCGGTTTTATCTTTGCCTTGAGTTTCTACTTTTTCATGTTGATCCCACCCGAGCTCGATATCCCAGTATCGCTCACACTGTGGACCACACTCGTACTGCCAATGGCGACGATGTGGCTGCTGTATAAAATGTCGCGCGGTGGCGCGTGGAATGACAAACATCGGCTGGCCCTGGCAAGTGGTGTGTTGATGTTTCTGGTATTGATCGCACCATTGCAAGAACTCGACACAGACCGGCTCGATAATACAACGGGGATGACGTTGGTGGGGCTCATCACGTTTTGTTTCCTCGTCTGGTTGCGGAGGCGGGTCCGTAGAGCATTCGGTTTGCGGGTGGATGATGGGATGGGCGTCGCTGCATCCTATCTCGTGTCATCAGGATGATGGTAAATTTTTTCGTCTGGGTAGGGAGCCTGGGTGATTCTGATGCAAGTGCTTGAGCTTGGACTGTGGACAAATGATACATCTGCACGCCCAAGCTCATGCTAACGAGTCGACCAGACTTCTTTTGCCACGAATTGCACGAATTTTTCGTGCTAATTCGTGCAATTCGTGGCAAACAATTCAGTCGAACGGTTGAAAATAAGGGAGCAATGCCAGAGGCATTGCTCCCTCGTGTCGAATTTTCCTGTCAGCCTGTGTGACAGTTATTGGTTTTTCACAACAAGCGGCAGGTATATCCAGAACGTGTCTGGTTGACGAACCTCTATCGCAACGGTCACTGTGGCTGTGTCACTGCCGTCGTTGCCATCACTGATCGTATACGTGAAGGTGTCAGGCCCGTCGAGACCCAGCGTTGGTGTGTAGATGATAGTGGCCCCGGCGATGCTGGCGCTGCCAGTGGTGGGAGCGCTAACTGTTTCTATAGTAAGGGTATCGAATTCGGGATCGGTATCATTATCTAGGACGGTGATGATCACGGCTGTATCATCGTACGTCGTCGCATCGTCGTCCACTGCGTCTGGCGAATCGTTCACCGGGTTGACGGTGAGGTTAACTATGGCGGTTGTGCACTCTGACGGCGTGCCGTCGTCGCAGACCTGGTAGCTAAAGCTATCACTGGTGGTTTCACTTCCGTCGTGGGTGTAGCTGAACGTGCCGTTCGCGTTCAGGGTTAACGTGCCGTGCTCAGGCCCGCTCGCCGGGGTCGTGTCGACGGTCAGGTTGTTTCCTTCGGAATCAGTGTCGTTGTCCAGTAGATTGTCGCTTCCACCATCCAATTCGGTGGCAACGTCACCCTCATCTACTGTGATAGCGTCACTCACGGCGTCCGGCGCGTCGTTGACCGGGTTGATCGTGATGTTCGCGGTGGCGACGTTGCTATCGACAGTGCCGTCGTTTACCCGGTAGGTAAAGTTGTCGCTGTGGTTCTCGCTGTCATCGTGTTCGTAGGTGAACGAGCCATCCCCGTTCAGGGTCAGTGTGCCGTGGGTGACGCTGCTGACCAGTGTGACGGTGAGGGTATCGCCGTCGTCGTCGTGGTCGTTGTGCAGCACGCCCGGCACATTTTCCACGAGTGTGCCGGCCTCGTCCACGTTATAGTTGTCGTCCGAGGTCACGGGGGCATCGTTGACGTTGTTCACCACGATGGTAAAGGTCTGGGTGCCGGTCAGGCCCAAGGTGTCCTGCACTTGCAGGGTCACGGGTTGGTCGCCCACGTCTTGGTTGGCCGGTGTGCCAAAGAGGGTCGCCGTGCCATCGCTATGGTCGGTCAGGTCGAGCCAGCCGGGCAGCAGTGGCGCGGTGATGCTCACCACATCGCCGTCTTCCACGTCAGAAGCGGTGACGTTGTAGGTGTAGGGTATGTCTTCGGTGGCTGTCTCGACCGGTATGCTGGTAAAGGTTGGCACGTCGTTCACTGCGTTGACGGTGAACGCTGCACTGTCACTGGCGGACAGTCCGCCTGGGTCGGTGGCCGTAAAGACGACGGTCTCGCTCCCGTTCCAATCGACGTCTGGCGTGTCGATGGTTGCCACCCGGTCTATGATGTTGACTTGCAGTTCGACGTTCCCGCCAAAGTCCCACGTCATCTCGGTGTCCTCGTTGTCCACATCGGCTACATAGTCGTCCAGGTTGATAGCGACGAAGGTTTCCCCTTCGTCTATCGTTTGATCAGGGATGTCGCCTGCCACAGGCGCGACGTTCGACGGGTTGACAGTGAACGATGCGCTGTCACTGTCCGATAGCCCGCCCGGATCCGTGGCCGTAAATACGATGGTCTCGCTCCCAAGCCACTCGACGCCCGGCGCGGTGACGGTCACCACCCGGTTCACAATGTTCACTTGTAGCTCTGTATTCCCCGCAAAATCCCACGTCATTTCTGCGTCTGTGTTGTCCACATCGGCCACATGGTCATCCAGGTTGATGGTCGCGAACGCATTTCTTACGCTGATCGTTTGGTTTGGGATGTTGATCACCACCGGTGCGTCGTTCACTGGGGTAATGGTGAAACTAACGGTGACGGTATTTGTATCGGTCAGACCATCGCTGGCCCTGTATGTAAAGCTGTCACTAAGATTCTCATTGCTATCATGTTCGTAGGTGAACGAGCCATCCTCATTCAACGCTAGCACACCGTATGAGACGTCGCTGACCAACGTGGCGGTGAGGGTATCGCCGTCAATGTCGGTGTCGTTGCTCAGGATGCCAGGGGCGCTCTCGGCGAGGGTTTCTCCCTCGTCCAGACTATAGGCGTCATCGTTCGCCACCGGCGCGTCGTTGACCGGGTTGACGACGACAGTGACCATAGCCGTGTCGCTGCCTCCCTGATCGTCACTGATCGTGTAGGTAAAGATATCCCAGCCATTAAAGTTGAGAGTTGGGGTATAGATGACAGTATCCGTATTATAGTCAGTCACGCCGTGGATAGGCTGGGAGACCAAATCCAAAGTCAGGGGATCACCATCCACATCTTCATCGCTGGACAGCACGTTGATGGATACCGGTGTATCTTCATCTGTCTCCGTCTCGTCATGCGTCGCGAAGGGGTCGTCGTTGACTGGATGAATGGTAACAGTGACCCACGCCGTGTCGCTTCTGCCCTCCCCATCGCCGATGGTATAGGTAAAGGCATCGCTGCCGTTGAAATTGAGGGCCGGTGTGTAGGTGACGACGGTCCCGTTGGTGTTGGCGTTACCGTGAGATGGTCTGCCAACCGTTTCCATATTGAAAGGGTCACCCTCAGCATCGCTGTCGTTAATCAACACACTGATCCCGACCGCTGTGTCCTCATCTGTCTCGCCACTGTCGTCGTCCGCGTCCGGCGGGTCGTTGACCGGGACGACGGTGATGCTCACTACGGACGTATCGCACAACTGCGGCTCGCCGTCATCACAAACCTGGTAGGTAAAACTGTCACCAGTGGTCTCGCTGCCGTCGTGGGTGTAGCTAAAGGTACCGCTGCCATTCAGGATCAGGCTGCCGTGGTCAGGGCCACTGACAGGGGGCGTAGTGACTGTCAGGGTATCGGCCGAGTCGGGATCGGTGTCGTTGTATAGCAGGGTCGTCTGACCCCCGTTTAGGGTGGTGATGGTATTACCTTCGTCCATGGTAGCATAGTCGTCTCTCGCGTTAGGAGAATCGTTTACGTCCTCGGTGACGACGACGCTCGAAATGTACACGGCTGGTTCACCAGCGTCGTTGTCCACCACGACCCGAACGGAGTAGGTATCCGGGGAGTTAAAGGAGTGTTTGACAACGCGCGTCGTGGTGACGACCTGAGGGCTGCCATCGTCAAAGTTCCAGGTATAAGTGATGGGTTCAGACGCGGTGGGTGGCACGACGTATGCCGTAAAGGTAACCGGTGCATTTGCCTGTGGAGAGACTGGAACATTCTGGAAAAATACGCCGGATATGCCCTCTCTGATCTCTATGACCTGGGTATACACTGCCATACCACCCAAGTTGGTGGTCGTAAGGGCAATGGTACGGGGGCCGCCAGAGCCATAGCTATGAGCCACGGTCTGGGTCGTCGTGACGATAGTGGTATCATCGCCGAAATCCCAGGTATAGGTTATGGGTGGGAGCGCAGAGCTTGGCGTATAGAGCGCCGTAAAGCTGATCAACATCCCCGCCTCCGGTTCATCTGGAATGTAGTCGAAGGAGGTTTCGGTTACTGATGTGCCTATCCCTGTAAGTTTGGAGAAAATCGCGCTGCCGTAGGGGTTCTCTGCCGTGAGTTGTATGGTGTAATCGTCTCCCGACGAGAACTGGTGAACTATGGTCGTCGCATTCGTCACCACGATTGGCGAGCCGTCGCCAAAGTCCCAGGTGTATGTGATCGGCTGGGAGGCAGTGCCCGGGACAACGTGGGCCATGAAGGTGATGGGAATGTTTTCCATTGCCGGGATCGGGCTAAAGCTAAAGGATGCATTAGACACGCCTTGTTTGACCTCGATGAAGCGGCTATGCACCGCTGTGCCAAAGTCGTTGGTAGTCGTGAGGTTGACTGTATAGTCCCCACCGGCGTCATAGATATGGGCCACGTTCTGTGTCGTCGTGACGACAATGTCGCCATCGCCAAAATCCCAGGTGTAGATTATGGGGGTGGTCGCAGAAGTAGGGGTGTAGGTCACCGTAAAGTCAACCGGGGTTCCCGCCACGGGCACAGGCGGAGCATAGTCGAAGGAGACGTCGGTTAGCGGCTCACCCACGCTGACAATCTCGGAAAAGTCTGTGCCGTCGTAGGGATTCTCTACCGTGAGTTGTACGGCATAGTCGCCTTCAGACGAGAACTGGTGGGTCACGGTCGGCGTGTTTATCATCTCTATGGGAGGCCCATCGCCAAAATCCCAAGTATAGGTGATCGGAGGTGTGACGAGGGATGTGCTGGCTATAAAGGTGGTATCTGCACCGACCCACACAGGTTGCGGCGAGTAGATGAAAGAAGCCGTGGTCGCCGGCCAGCCAGTAAGTTGGACGTCATCTATGTACCAGAGCAATTCTGTTTGAGAATCGGCATTGAAGCGGAATTGCAGGTTCGAGGCTCTATCGAAATCTCTCAGGTCTACCAGTTCTGTGGCCCAGTGAGTTGACGAGTCGGTAAAGGTGGCTACCCTGCTCCAATCGAGGCCATCAGGTGAAGCTTCTACGTAGCCCGCATTACTGCCAGAAGGTATCTGGTAGCAGGTGGCAAATTTGAGGGTTGTGCTGGCGTACTCGGAGGCATCTACTGAAGGAGCAGTCAAAAGTCCATCCTGGGAGCCCGACACGTCTACTTCCCAGGCGTGTGAGTAGCTATAGTTCGCGTTTTCGGCGAGGTTCCAGGGGGATTCCGATGTCCACTGGCCGCCAGGGATATCTTGGCCGACGATGAGAATTTCGTCCCAACCACGTCCGTCGGGACCAGTTACCAGAGGGTAGTTGTCGTACTGCTGAAATTTGATGCGAAAGTTTGGCCCCAGGGTCATACCGGCTGTGGCTGCTTCGGTTGCCAGATCAAAGGTATAGCGTTGCCAGATGCCTTCCTCCTGGTCAGGCGCGTTGATGATTGGGTGCCAGTTGGTGCCGTCGTCGCTGATGGCGATGCCGTCGGCATTGTAACTGCCGGTAAAATCTCCATTGAACTCGTGTTGTTCATCACCCCACTCTGCGTGCGAAAAGGTCAAGAAAGCTTCGCTTACGTCCGAAAGGTCCACAGTCCAAATGGCTTCATTCAGTGTGTAGGTGCCAGCACTGGTATTGTCCATTAACAAGGCATAGGTACCCAGGGCAGTACCGTGGTCGCCCGTGACCTGAATGCGACCCTCGCTGGTCGAGGAGAATGTCGTCCATGCCGCGCCGAGGGAGCCGGTTTCAAAGCTGTCTCCCTTGATGGTCCAGTTCTCCACATCGTCTGCAAAGAGGCTGGTTGCTGGTTCGACGGCAGCATCCTCAAATGCATCGTGGCCATAGGCAAATGTCGTGTAGGCTATGCCCACTTGGTCGAGGACGGTGTATGTGCTTCCCGCAAGAGCTTTCAGGGCTATCAGGGTGAAGGGGCCGTCTACGTTGTGCTCGTTGATGGCACGGCCATCGAAAGCCAGCGAGAGGCTTTGTATGCCTACGGCAAGCGTTTGAGGGTCACTGATGGCCCAGGAGATGAGGGAGTTGTTCGCGTCGACCAACCAGCCCTCAATGCGGTATGCCTGCCCGCCCTCCCCGGCCTCGACCTCTACGTTCACCGTGATGAGCAGTTGGTCGAATTTTCCGTCGTCGTCGGTATCAACGCCAGCGTCGCTGTATCCACCGGCCGCTATCAGGAAGAATGGTTGGATGGGAGAGGGAGGCAGTATAGGGGTGGCGGGTTCAGGGTTCAACGAGATGAGTTTGGCGCTCAACTCTGGGACCGCGTCAATGATGTAGGGTTCCGTTATGCCGTCGGTGATCTGGTCGGCGGTGTTGCGCACAAAGAGATGGGCCAAGGTATATGGGCCGGTCGTATTTCTGAGTTCATTGAATTGTAAGGTGACTTGGGGGGCGGAACCGGTCCACGTGGCTTGCATAGGTATCTCGTCTTGCCCAGCGTATAGGACACCTTGCGCGGTGTAGGTTCCCGCTTTTTGTATGTTCAGGCCGGTCTCTACGATCAGGGTATCGGCATAGCTATCGTCATCTGTGTCAATGCTCTTATAGCTGTACTCGTTTGTCAAGACCGCCCCGGCGACACCAAAATCGTCGAATTTGTAGGGAGACGTTTGATAGTCCGGCTGGCTAAAGTCCAATCCGTTGACAAAGTCTTCTTTGCCAGGGTTTTCCGCGTCTGTCACCCACAGATTTTCCAGTAGGTAGGGGCCATCCACTTTGTTCAGGTAAATGTCCATGCCGTCAAAGGGCAGTTCTATCGTGTGACGCCCCGCCTCAAGATAGACTTTGCCAATGCCCTCGGAAAAGCCGCCCGCGAGTTGCCCGCGGAACCAATAGTCGTCCGCTTGCGCCACGCTTACCTGGATTTCGAACAAGAGTTGGTCGAAGCGGTTGTCGTTGTCCATGTCAACACCATAGTTCGCCACAACTTGACTGAACTGGATCGTTGAATTTGATATGTTGTCATTGTTCTCAATGCCAGTGTAGATTGTGTGATTGTCTGTACTTGGACTGGCGTCCGGTAGAAGCATCATTGCTGTCGGGCCACTTAGATCCGGCCAATCGCCAGGTGGGGTTCCGGTGACTGTAGGTTCTGCGGGCCAGCCCCAATAGTCGACAAAGCGGGTCTCCCACCAATCTTTTTTTACGATTTTGCCGACATGGTTGTTTTTGTCGAATTGCCAGGTGGCCATACGGTATTCGTCTTCATTTGTCGACCACCAGTTGTTGACTTGGCTCTCAGGCCAATTCTCACTAACTGCGTACATTCCGTAGGTGCTTGCATACCATCCCGATGTAGTACGCAACGAGTTGTATCCTTCGGCAACTTGGGGCGAAGCGCACACTCCTCCCGATCCTTCGTAGCTGGAGTAGCCTCGCATGACGTACCAGTTTTCTGCCGATGGGCTTGACGGTGTTGTCCATACTTCCGTCGAGTGGTCCCAGGTGCTATGCCTCCAATCTCCCCAAACAGGGCGGGACGGAATGCCGGCAGAGCGGTTAAAAGCAGATAGTAGAGAGGCAACGGTTGTGCATTCGTTCTTGTTGTTACCCGAACACGACATTGGATTCAATGCGCACCATGCGTCAGAGTGGTATTGAGGCCACGCAACACAGGTATACTCGTCGACACGCTGTCCCAAGGCATTCGCCGCATCCCACGTATTGTCCGTACCATTGATGGTTGGAATGACGTGATCTTCAAAGATGTAATCCTGATACTGTCTATTTTCAAAGCCCCAGGCATAACCGTGATAGATCCATTCACCTTCTGGAATCCAGTCATAGTCATCGTGATCGTACTCGCGTGGCCCCGAATTCCATTCAGAATAATGAACAGATATTTCGTCTCGTGGGTTATCAGGGTCGTCGTCATATATGAAGGCTTTTACAAAGTCATCGCTCAAGTGGGTTGGTAGCTGAAAGATGACATACAAGTTCAGGCTTTGGCTCCAACTACCATCCTCCATGGTGATCTCGTATATGCCGACTGTACCATCGTCGGGCACGTAGATGTTCCACTGCCCGGAGCAGGGGTCTCGCACAGGTGTCAAAGTGGTTAGTGTTCCTATGCTCTTGGAGATTGTGATCGTGCCATCGGCAGGGCCGCCTACTGAAAAGGTGGTGCCCCGGCGCACGATGACCGAGTCTTCCCCCCAGGGAGCCAAGGGAGTGGGAAGGGCAATGTATTTGTCGCCGAAACGTTGCCAGGGGTAATATTCTCTGGTCTGGAAATTCTGCTGATACTCGACATAGATGCCGGGGCTGTGATCGGAGAGAGGGTTTGTGTCGTACAGTTTCTCCAGGCCGTCCGATAGACCATCGTCGTCGCTGTCGGCGTCCAGTGGATCAGTAACGTAGGGTCCGCCAGCAGTGTTGTACCATCCATCTTCCTCGACTGTGTTAGGCAAACCATCACCGTCAATGTCTGCGGAGAGGTCGTACCATCCCTGTGCATATACTTGCGTTGGATGGGTAATGAACAGTGAGGTGAGAAAAATACTCAGTACAAAGAGGTAAGCTATACTTTTTTTCATTGTGATTTTTTTTCCTTTCAAGAATATTAAGGGGGTTCCTTGATTGAGTGAACTTCCCAAGGTATTGTAAATGAGGATGTCATAGAATTACTCACGCTACTATTATATGAAACCAGAGTGGTTAAAAGGTAAAGAAAAAGTTAATAATCCCCAAGTTCATTGGAAAGGTCAAGTGGGATTTCGCGCGCTCAGGGTGTTGGGTTTTGTTTGGGGGTGTAGCAAAGAAGTCGAACAGGTTCGGAACCGAGTTGCTCACGCAAGTTGGCGCAGTCTGGTTATCTCTAGTTGGCAGCAGGTTTTATTACTCGCCGATTTCAGAGATGGTGTAACGATGTTTGCCCGAATCCTGGACGAGGATTTCGTCGGGAAATTCGAACCTTATCTCAACGTCGTCGCTCAGGGCAACTTTTACTGTGCGCTCAATTGTGTCTAGCTGAGTCTGGTCCAGGTCGCCTTCTTTCACTATGCGAGCAACGATCAGGTCCAGGGACTTTTGTATCACCTGGAATTGTTTGATTCCCTCCAGACCAAATAACGGGCTGGCAAATCCACCCCAAACGCTACGGCCATCTCTGGTTTTGAACATGTCGATGTGGCGCCCTTGTACCAGGTTCATCAAGGGCAACTCGCGGCCACAGGGGCAGTGATCGACATTGCTCCAGGTTCCCATGTCTTCGATGCTATAACGTATAAAGGGCATACCATAGTTGTTCAAGTTCGTCGCGATAATGTGCCCGGTCTCATCTGGCCGGACAGGTTCGTTGCTGTCGAGGTCTTGGAGGATTTCGATATAGTTGTTTTCGATGCTGGCGTGGAGTCCGGCGTGGGCGTCGCACTCGCAGGCGACGCCACCCAGGTCACGAGTTCCGTAGCGATCAAACATTTTGCAACGGAATGTTTGTTCGATGAGTTGGCGCTGTCCAGGATAGAGCACTTCTGCCGAGGAAAAGATTCCGTCAAAGGTGATGTCGTCCAGGCTCTTTTCCTGTACAAACTGGGCAAAACAGTAGAGACTGGAGGCGTACCCATAGAGGATGCGGGGTTGCTGCCGTCTGACTCGAGCGGCAAAGGCCCCCAGACTCTCCTCCGAGAGTACGTAAGCGTTGGTGAGGAAGCGATTCAGCACCCAGTCAATCAAGCGTGTCCGCAACGATTGGGAAGTGGATAGTTCAAAGTTCGCGCCCCAGATGTAGGCGTGGAGTTGGCCGAATTGCCAGCCAGCCCACCCTATGTGGCGGTGGGTGTCGGCAGTGACATAGTCACGAAATTTGACGTCTTGCATAAAGATCAGGGGGTGTCCGGTGGAACCACCGGTGGTGAGACGACTCATACGTGCTCGGCGCTCGCTCTCTGTGGTCAGCATATCGTCAAAGTTTTCACGGATGATGGACTTGGTCAATAGCGGCAGTTTGCTCAGGCTGCCTAGGTCGGCGAGGACGTCGTCGGGCTGGAAGCCAACCTGGTCAAAGGTGCGGCGATAGTAGGGGACGTGGTGGTAGGCGTAGGTGAGCAGTTTGTAGAGTTTGTCGCGTTGCAAGGACAGCAGTTCGTCACGCTTCAACCATTGTGTGTGATTGAGTTCGTTCAGACAGTCCAGGACACGGCGGCCCGTGGCCAACTGGTAGGTTTTCATCACTTGTCGACGTATGAAAGCATTCATCATAGACTTTCTGGCAGATTTGATGGTTACACGTCAATGGGTCGCTTGATTCTGTGACTGAGACGATCTCCTAACTGGGCCAGTTTGTCTAGTGATCCCAATCGGGCCGTGACGGCGTTCATCGACCAGTACAAGAGTGGCGAATAGACGAAATCGTAAGCGCCCACATAGTATGTTACTTTTCCGCCAAAGCCGCGTTTGAAGCGATAGACGCCCCACAGTCCTCCCTTTTGTTCCTCAGGTAGGGGGTGCCCCAGGTATAGGTGCGCGCCAATTTCGTCCGGGATGCCCCACACGTCATAGGTAGTGCACCCTTGGGCTTTGGCCCATTTGAGGCTTTGCCACATGAGCAGTTCGTTGGGTTTGAGTTTTTTATGGGTGCGGAAAGAGCCGCTGTGCAGTGTAGCAGCATGGCGGCCAAAGGCCGCCGACATCCGCGTTGCCAACACCTCGCCTTTGTACATCGCCAGGAAGAGTTTGATGTAACCTGGTGGAGACAAGGTATTCCATTCCTGGCGATAGTATTCGCGAGAGCGGGGGGGAAAGCCAGCCTGGTTGGCCGTAAGCTCGAGCGTGTGGTAAAAGGTGTCAAGGTCGGCAAGGGTGGCCTCGTGCACGGTGACTCCTTGCCGGGTGCTGTAGCGAATGTTGTAGCGCGTCGTTTTGTGCATATTGGCGAGCAGGGTATCGGCATCGGGGGTCAGTTCAATCAGCATGGTGCACTGGGGTTGGTTGTTAAAATCGCTGCGCTGAAAGCCATAGGATTCTAGTTGTCGCTGCATTTCAGGCGAATGGTCGATGGCGGGCTCGATTTTGAGCACAATGGCTCGGTGTCGCTGAGCTAGGGCGTGTATGGCCGACAACAGGGCCTGAACGGTTGCTTTGTCCTCCCAGTGTAGCAACGGCCCCCGGGGGACGTAGACGACGCTGGTCAATCCCAACGCTAGAGGTTTGATGAGCACCTGAGCGCCAGCGACTAGATGCCCGTTCCGTTCGAGTGCCAGGCGGACAGCCTTCCAGCCCAGGGTCTCTTTGAATTGTCCCCACTCGTAACTCTGCATGAGTGCAAAGTCAGGCCACTGGCCTACGAAAGCGTTCCATTGCTCTGCTGCTATGTCGGAAGAAATAATCATTCTCAAAAGTATTCCAGTTGAACTATCTCACGCGTATGAGGCAGTCAGTTGTTTCTTGATACCAGCGGCAGGTAGTTTCTTGCCGCGACTCGGACAAATCTGACCGCATCAGCGTTCGTAGAGACGCTGGTCCCAGTCTCGTGGGTCAATGTCACGTTTCCCGCCGTTCCAGTGTTGAACTCGTAGGCGCCAAGAAAGACCCACCAACCAGCGTTCTCGTGCTGGTCCACTCGCACGGCACTCGGGCCGTTGGCGTGGGTAATTGTGTACAAGGCATTCTGTGTATGGTTATCTTTGTAGGCCCACCAGGCGAAAACCAGGTAGGTTTCTGTCTGAGGAATGTTCGGGGTCCAGGTCGCCGTCGCGCCGTCGGGTTCGTTATCGTTGTCTTGGGCGTATAGCGAGCTGCCCGCATACTCGCCACCGGCGTCCGATTCGTGCCAGTTGCCGGTCGTCGTGAATTCGACATCCTGGTTGTCTATGATGAGTTCGTTGCTCAATATTGGTGAGTTAACTTTGATCACTGCGGTATCCGTGTCTGTGCTTGTTCCGTTACAGTTGCTCGCGGTGACGCTGATGGTCTTGGCGCCTATAGCAGGCCAGTTGTACGTGGCGTAGGCTGTGCTTTGCCCACTGTCCGGTACCGGCGACCAGGTATAGGTGATAGGGTCGCCGGCATCGAGCGGGCTGATGGCGGCGGTGAAGGTATAGTTGGTGTTAGTCATACACTGTGTTGGTCCCGCAATTCTTACCTTGGTCAGGGCGTTGCAGGTTTGCGGTGTGACTGTGATGTAATTTGTCTTGATCAACGTGTCGCTGCCAAAAGAGTTGCTGCCCACGGTGCGGCTCACTGTCAGTGTGACAGTATAGATGTCTGGAGTAACGTAGGTGTGCACCGGATTTTGTGTCGTCAAGGTACTGCCATCGCCTAGATCCCACAGCCAGGCAGTGGGTGTGGGACTCGATGTGTCGGTAAAGGTCACTGTCAGTGGTATCTCTCCCGAGGTCGGGGCCGCCGTGAAGGATGCTACCGGCGTCTGGATGACATCAGGAATTAGGCGGAACAGTGTCGCGTCGGCAGCGGTCGATTCTCCCGTGCCAGTACACTTTAATGTCACGTTTCCGCCTGCGCCAGCATCGAATTGGAACTGGCCCAGGCTGACCCACTTGGCGTCCTGGCCTCCACTCTGGTCTATGCTAAAGGTCTGTGATCCGCCAGCGTGGTTGACTGTGTACTGTGCCTCGTGTGTCCGGCTCCCGACATTTGTCCAACGGATCAGAGTCTCGTAGGTTCCGGTCTGGGCGAGGGTCGGTGTCCAGGTGGCTGTCGCATCGATTTCGTCGCTATAGAGGTTCGGCGTGCCCCAGTATCCCTGGCCAGAAGACTGCTCCCAGAAACCGGTCGTGGCAAAGCCCGTGTTGCCGTTGTCCACGACGACGTTGTAGACGTCTCCTGGCGTCCAATTGTAGTTTACCTGCAGGCTGTAAAGTATCGCATCGATGAGGTCGTCCATCAAGTCGGTCGTGAACGAGACGTCGAGTTGGTAGTAGGGGCCGCCTGGGTCGTACTCGGGATCGGTTTCGCGCAAGGAGATGCCGGATACGCGGAGGTAGTTGATCTCCATTTGAAAGGCATCCAAGCCGTAGTACCAGTTGGTGTGGTGGCCTGAGGTGTTGGTGCCGTGGTACTGAATGGTCGAGTAGCCGTTCAGGTAGGCGGTGGACCAATTGTCGGTACCCCAGCCGGTGACCCAGGCCGGTAGGACGTGCCACACGTCTTGGCCGGTTTTAGCCAGGGTCTTGGAGTTGATCGTGGCCGCCTCGGGCCAGACGGAATCCGGGGCCGGCCAATCCTGGCCGTGAAAGAGTTGGTAGGGGATGCTGTTCTCTCCACGTAAGGCTATTGCGCCTTGACGATCGTAAAGTGCTTTCATCGTATTGCTGTTACTGTTGAGAGATGTCACAGAGGCAATGAACCCGATTTCGGCGATGCGGTCCCAGGGGCGGTTGCCCAGGCTGGTTTCCAGGTGTCCTGTGTGGGCATTGATCATCAATGCCATGTCTGCCCCAAAGCGGTTTTCGATTCGCTCGATCATGGCGTTCACCTGGTTGTGGAACTCAAAGTAGGCCTCCCGCGCTTCTGTGTTGTCCTGGTGGTAGCCTTGTGAGTGTCCAACGGGGCGGTTGGTATTCACATAGTTTCGTTTTCCCTGCTGATAGACGACGTAGGGAAGGTGGCCGGTCCTCTCGTATATACGTACTGCCAGAACTCGATAAAAGTATTCCCGCAAAAGTGGATCGTTCCCAAAGTCTTGGCTCGCGTTCTTTAGATCACCCGCTATCTTCCATCCCCCGTGGCCGATGGCAAACATCAGTGGCATGTCTCCGTCAAAGACCTCGACATAGTCCGAGGCAGCATCGGGGGTGCTGACGTCAGCCTGGCTGACGCCAGCCAGGCTGAGACTTGAATTGATGTTCAAAGAAAAGACGATCGAAGAGATCAAAAGGCCAGCGACCAGGATTTGTTTGACTGCCTGACGGTAGCGACTATTTTTTGTGAGTACGTTCATATTATAACCACCTGACCAGGTTGCCTGCTTTGCCAAATGGATTGGGGTGAAAGGAAAATCTGACCCACCCCAGAACGCGGATCCTGGTGAAGCGACAAATGGTTTGAAAACCCAATTTTTCGTGCAGATTCAACGAGGGCGTGTTGGTCACTGCTATTAGCGAAAGTGCGCGTTTGTATCCCTTTTTCTGACCTAGTTCGAGTATGTGTCGAAGCAACGCGCTCTGAATGCCTTGACGCCGAAAAGCTGGCCTGGTAAACAGGTCAAAGATGAATATCTCATCCCGAGACAGTGGAACGTAGGTGCGTTCCACACGGGGGTCAACTTTTGGCGTGAACCAGCCATACGCCACTGGCTGCTCGTCTTTGAGGGCCACGACGCAAGAGCGTTCTCTCTCTAACAGCATTTTATGCCATATCGTGTCCGATGTCGTTTTCATTGTCGTCAAAAGATGAAAGTCGCCGAGTTGCACTTGCTTGAGAACCAGCTCGTTGACCGGTTGAACGATTGGTGCTAGTTCTTGTAGCGAGCAAGTCACGAGGAAACAATCGCCACGGAAGAACAACCACTGTGTGACGGTTTGCGCCAATTCTGCTACAGCAGGATAAAGTCCCTGTGACGTCCGAATTTGGTCGAAATGTTCGCGAGTTTCTTTTAGCTTTGCCGTTCGACGATGTGTTGACTTGGTCATTTGTGAATTGTCTGCATTCGATAGTTATGTAAAAAGTGAGCGGTAAATGGTGTATCCCAACTTGCTCAACTTTAGCCGCATTTGGGTATGTGTGTAGATGTTACGACCATAACAAACCAACTCTCCGCCGAACTTGGCCTTGAAATCACGCACGCCATACTCCTCGTCCGGTTTGCCCGCGCCGCCAAAATCGTATACCCGGTAGCCATTCTGTGCACTCCACTGGAGGATGTGCCACATCAGCAGTTCGCCAGGGTTGTAGCGGCTATACTCGCGGTCTACACTGCCGTACCAGCCATAGACGTTGTCCTTGTAAAGTAATTCGATGGATGATCCGACGTAGGAATCTCCCACGCGGGCCAACACGAACCGGATCATGCCCTTGGGATGCAGCACGTCAAAGGCGGATTCGAATAACGAGCGGTCGGCCAACGGCACCTGGGCGGCCGCATATGTTTGGCAAAGCAGGTCGTAGCAGAGAGAAACTTGTTCTCGCGTCGTGATCTCTTCTATCGTCACCTCGCCGCGCCGCAATCCACGCCGGATTTGTTTGCGCGTGCGTTTGCTAAAGCTTTGCAGGATCTCGTCCGACGGACGTGCGACGTCGATCAAATAGTTCAGGTGGTCCTCGTAGGCGAAACTGCACTCATTGAGTGTGGGTTGAACCGTGCTCAGGTCCGACAGGTTGCGGAATTCGGTAAAGAGCACACCACGGCTCACTTTCCGAACGTAGGTACGCAATAGAGTTGCTAATGCCTCTCGGCCCAATGGGCTGGGGTCGTACAACACGCTGCCATAAGTGACGGCGCGGGTCGTCAAGTAACGCAGTAAGCCACCCTTTAGAGTAACTTGTACGGGTAGCAGCAAAGCCAATGTGCGGCCGCCTTCGATAGCCGCCCAGAAATCCGGTCGATGTCCCTCGGCCCGGCGAAATACTTGAAACATCTCCGGTGTATGAAACAGATTCCCCTGTGGGTGTTGATCTACGAATTGTTGCCACAAATGCTCACTCAACTGCCGAACGATTTCCATATTTTCTTTGATTCCAACAACTACAAGTTGCCCAGCCGCTCCACGAGTGCAACGTACTCTGCGCCAATCTTGGCCCAGTTATATTGCTGGTTAAATTTCTCACTCTTCTGTGCCAGTTCCGCCAGCCGCCCTGGGTTCTCGTACAGTGTGCGGATGCAGCGAGCCAAATCGTCCACGTCACCCGGCTCAAAGAATTCGACCATCGCATCGCCAAAGTAAGCCTCGATAGCGGTGGTACGCGCGGCGATGGCAGGCAGGCCAAGCGCCGCGTATTCCATCAGCTTGGTCGGCAACAGGCCATCGGTAAAAACGTCATTCCGATAAGGCACGATGCCAAGATTGGCAGTCCGAATGATCTCTGGGAGTTCTTCTGCCGGACGCAACTCGTCGTGTATGGTAACGTGATCGTCAAGATCGAGTTCTCGAATCATTTGTTTCAAGGTGGGCACGTGTTTTCCTCTCCCAAGAATGGTGAGGTGGACGTTGGATATTTCGCGCCGAGCCTGATTCACCGCTTGAATTGCCAAATCTAGCCCGTAACGCTCCACGAGGGTTCCATGGTAAATCAACCGGACCTTGGCCTGGTCGAGCGGAGGCGGTTCGTCGTCCTCTGATGGGGAAAAGATGTCCGGATCGGCTACATTCATTACTACACTGCATTTGTGCGCGGGTACGCCGCGCTTGATCAGGGCCTGCCGCCAATGTTCACTGACTGTAATGACGTGGTTGGCAAAGGCGCAGGACAGATGTTCTTGCCAACGGATGAGACGTCCCAATAAAGAGTTTTTACTTTGTCCAAAGCGCCCAGCGTAAAATTCGGGCATAAGATCGTGCAGGTCCAGGATGACGGGGATGCCGGTTAACTTGGGAATCAAGGCACAAAAGATCAAGAAATCAGGCAAGTTATGCGTCTGGATTGTGTCGTAAGGTTGTCGTATGTGTAGTTGAGTCAACTTTAGCGCTGCGAGAATGAAAAAGTGCAAATAGTTGGCGAATTGTCTTGCAAGCCCTTTCTTTTTCAGTTGCACCGGTAAACGAAATATTCGAACGTCTCGATAATGTTCCTGGGGTGCTTCTTGACGGCCACGTAGGCAAATAACGTCCACTTTAAAACCATGGGCCGCCAGCGCTTCGGCTTCCCGCTGCACGCGGGTTTCGGCCAGGGGATAGTGGGCGAGAACAACCATGCAGTGGCGTTTGGGCGTGCTCTCTCGGCGTATCGCGGCAGTGTTGTCATTCATAATTTCTTGTACCCTTATTTTCCTAAAAATCGCAGACCATAGTCCCATAGGGTCAGTGCGTCTATATCGCCAGTGACGGACAGGGCACTGCGGGCACCGTTCGGCCAGCGGCCCAGCCGCACTAAAGGACGATCTGTCTCTTCAACTTGAGCCAGTATAAGGCATTCCTGGTCAGCAGCAAAATCCACGCGGTCAAAATAGTATGCGTAATCCCGATTCTCTTTGCTAATTTCAATGATGTAGCCTTGTTGCTGTAAGAATTCGATCAACTTTGGTGAGGTGTCTGGCGAGAGACCGATAAAGGGTCGGAGTGGAGCCTGTATGGTAAATGTCGCAGCTTTTACTTGTTGATAATCGTCGACCCAAGGAACAGTAGGAGCGTCGACTTGAACAGCACGGGCCAGTATTGTGGTACTGATGGGGCCAGACGTGGTCAGGTGGAATTTATTACGGTCAACGTTGTTCATCTTCACAGTGGTCTCTGTGCGCATCCGCCACCATGTGGCGATTTCATCCAGGGTGGCTAACCACACCGCTGGCGAGAGTGCGCGCGCCTCGGTCAGTACAGCAAAGAGTCCGCCAGCGCATCCAGCAATCCGCTCGGGATGCAATTGAATGGTGAATAGCTCTCCCCTCTGATAGGTTTGAGCCAGGATGCGTTGCCAGGTCTGTTCGATTAGATCGTTGCCCTCTCTACCCAACCGATCGAGAAGTATTTCGTCATCTGGTAGCGAAACCGGAATCTCGACGAGGTGATGGTGAAGCTTTGGTAATGACAGTCTTTCGTTAGCGTCCCAGGAGTTGTAAAACTCGATGGCCCGTTCGTAGCTAGCGTAGGTTGATGGAGTCAAGGCTTTGGTGTCGAGAGTATCCCACATAATAGGTTGATTGCTTACATAGGAGAAGCCTGCTGTTTCAATGGCAGCATGCAGGTGAGGACTATGGCGCAGATATGGGGAACGGAAGCCGGTTGCCGCAATGCCCGCGTTGGCAAAGATTTCACGGGCGTGGCGTAAATGAGCCAATTGCTCTTCTGGTCCAAGTCGTGAGTAGTCTATGTGCGTGTACCCATGGACGGCGAACTCGATACCTTGCGCTTGGTATTTTTGGATGATAGCACTGTTGCGAGCTAAAGTAACGCCGGTGATGGGGAATGTGGCGCTACAGTTATGTGATTCAAGTAGCTCGGTAAACTGCGCGAGGGCACGATCCATTTTGAAGGCAGTCAAGCCGTAGTGTGTGCCAATGATACGCGCGCGTTTGTACAGGGCAAGCAAGCCTTTCCCTCTCACTGCCATAGAAATGGGGTCAAATGTGTCGCTTTTGTTCGTTTTAGTCATAGCATATCTCTCGAGATTATCGGCAGATACAGGCTCATTCCACCTACCAGTAGATGGATCGTAGCTGTGCGAGTAAATCCACCTCCGGTAGCGGTGATAGGTATATGCATAAAAATACCAGGGAGAAGAAGTGATGCGTTGTGAGTACTGGTGAGAGTGAGTTGAGCATCGCCAGGGAGTGAGATTACCGACGGGACGAGAGCCAATGTGATGTCTTCTGGCACGCTACCGACAGAAATCGAAATGGGGTCAATGACTATCCCTGGTTCTATAGTGAGCACATAGTTTGCGCTCTCGCTAGGGTAAATGTGGTAAAAGATTGGCGCGACTGTTAAATCAAAACCATTGGCCTCGTGAGCGCCAATGTCTGGTCTGGTGTCAATGTCGCTGCGCTCACCACCCAGGATGTCGTCGGCGGGCATATGGGACGTGTTGGCGCTGTGAAGAGCCGCACTGTCAGTATTCAGAGCTCCGTATTGCTTCACCAGGCCCTCGAACGATTCACGAATAGTTCCGTACTCCCCAAAGTCTACGCCGTTCCATCGCGGCACAGTGATGCCACTGCTTTGATCGCCCAGTTTGGGATCACCTATAACTCGATGGGCATCATCTGTTACTTTGACAAAACTATCAGAACTTGAAGGAAAAGGGTGTCCAGCGTTGAAAAACAAGTTGTTGTCAAAAGCATAGGACGATGTCTGTGATGGATCACAACAAGAAAATGCATCGCCCATTGTACCTGTAGGGTCTGACCAAATGTTGTTATGAATGGCAAGACTCATATTGGGGGGGTTATTTTGAACGATGGTCGAGATAATCCCAAAGTAACGGGCAGGCAAGTCGCCGACAATTGTATTGGCACGGATGGTTATGTTTTTTGATCCTCTCACAGAAATGGGTGAACTTGTTCGATTTGGGCTATTGCCCAAGAAGAGGTTGTTCTGGATGGTAACGTCTATAGCTTCGTAGGTGCTAGTACCATCCTCACCTATCAGCACAAATTGTTTCCAGATGGAGCCTTCCCAATTCAGAAAGACGTTGCGTTGTACAACGACACGTTGCGCGCCAATTACTCCATCGGAAGCACCTTCACTGTCCTTTATCACTATAAAGCTGGATGTATCATTGTTATTGACACGTCCGCTACCGGCAAAGTCATTGAAAAATACATTGTCCTGAATGACAACATCAATGGCTCCATTGACGTCAATGTGTTCATCAGAACCTGCTTGATTATAGAACATGTTACTCTCGATGAGAATATTACCTGCGCCACTACCAATTCTCAAAAGATCATTGTTGGTGCTGTCGTGAAAGATGTTATCCCGCAAGGTAATGTTCTCAGACCAAACACCACCACCGTTCCAAACGATGACTAACCAATTATGATCAGCTGATAGATTGGGCCGGGTGAATTCAAACCCTTCGATGGTAATATTTTTGGCGCGCCTGAGTTTGAACACCGGTAGTGCTTGACCGCATTGCAAACGAACTTTATAAGGATTCTCTGTCTTGATGAGCAACGATGATGCAAAGGCTCGAGCGATCTCGGCACATTCGTTGTATACACCGTTCTTTGCGATAATTGTGCAGTGATTGTCTGGAACCTGTTCAACTGCATAGGCTATAGTGCGCCAGGGAGAGTCAATAGACCCATTGTTGGAATCATTACCACTGGGCGACACGTAATAGGTTGTTGCTGTCGCCGGAGTAATGTCTTTGCTCTCGGTGACAAGTATAGTAGATAGAACAAGTATGATTCCAACAAGCACAGAAGTGATCGATCTCATTGTACTCCCCTTCTGGAAAGAGATACGTATGGCTCATCCAAAAAACAAACGTACTCACTGATCGTCATAAATTCGACGTCACTGAAAGAGGCCATGTAAACAAACAGATCTCGTGTATTGTTCAATAAGGTTTCCGCATTCATTCTGTACAATAGATTGCGCATCCGGAACCCATGCGTGCGGATGAAGGAAGGAGAAAAATACTCCCGCCTGATGTACTTTTTGAATCTGTTAGCCCGCTTCTTCCCTTGTCCACTGCTAGTGAATTCGGTTGGATGCATCAAATAGACAATCGGTTTGCCAGTGCGTCGTGACTCTGCGTACAGGCACTTGAAAAGTGCCTGCATAGCAGGTAGACCTAGCACCCTCAACGCGGACGATATGAAGGGGATTATCATTGCAGAAATCGGTATTTCCCAGATAGGAACATCTCCTTTTTTAAAAGGAGAGTTTTTGTTAGGGTGATAAGGCCGTCGAGGAGATCGAATCCATCCTGTGTTGATAAGGTTGGAACTCAAAAAGTCTATGCGTTGTGAGCAAACAGAGCTATCTGCTGTATATCCGTATTCTGCTAACAGGCTAAGGGTAACAGCTGACGTTTTTACCCGAGGGCTGCGAAAGGCGTGAATGGGAACACCGACTAGGGCTTGTAGTTTCTCGGTTGCTTCTTCGATATAGGCACGCTGCATATCCTCTGGCATCCGATCGTAATCTTCCTCGTTCCCATGCGTGAGGCCGTGGCAGCCGATTTCGTGGCCTTGTGCCAACATTTTCCATACATCTTTGTGATACATGTAGGCAGGTTCAGCAGTGAAGAAAAACGTGGCCGGGATGCCCAAATCGCAGCACATATCCATAGCGATATTGATCGCCCATTGTCTCTTTTCAAAGGTTCGCCACAAATCAGGATCAACGTCCCAGGTAATCAATACGGGCACTGTGCAATCTTTTGTAGCAGATGTGCCCCTTTTGCTAACGTTCATATACTGGTTTTCCTTTTGCCAAATCAACTAACTGTCGTAGTTGGGTGCGGCGTACATAATCAATCACAGACGGATCCGGTAATTGTTCTCGACCCATCAACCAATCAGCAAAGAACGTTAAAATCATGGCTATGCCACCGATTACGTAGGGTTGAGAAACCATGCGACGAATTCCGCGAGCGATCATGTACAGCGGGTGATAGCCCATATAGTATGCCCCATGCGCTTCTTCCACTCGGCTTTTTAATTTCCCAGTGCCTGTACCTGTGTAGCGATAATGAAACATCTGATACTCGAAAAAGCTTTGCACTTCCCAGCCAAGTGTTAGGGACTTCCACTCGTCTATGCCATCCCAACCCATAGCCGGTACTAAACCACCTATGGCTTCGAAACACGCTCGCCGATACATTTTTGTAGCTCCACGGACGTGATTCTTGACCGTATACAATACCCATTTTTTTCCATCAGGTTGCTCGTAGAGTCCACCACCTGCGATGCCCAATTTAGGGTTCCTGGCAAATTCGAGTAGCAGAGATTCAAAGTACGTTGATTCAAAGGACAAGTCTCCATCCAGCTTTACGATAAAGTCATAGTCTTGAGTAGTCAGTGCCTCGAATCCAACGTAAAATGTCTCGACAATCCCTTTTCCCCGTTGTCTGAATCCTCTATCCTCTCTGTTCAGCAGTTTGATCCAGGAATGTTTTGTTACATATTTGTTTACAATCTCTTCGGTCTGATCGGTGGAACCATCGTTAACAATGATCCATTCACGTGGCTTGATTGTTTGCTGAACTATCGACTGGATGAGTTTTTCGATAAATTCGGCCTCGTTTTTGACAGGAGTGATAACAATATATTTCTGCGTCCAATTGGAGCTCATTTTCTATCCTCCCAAGAATGGACAAACAATTCAAATAAGCGATACACGTTTTGCTCAACATCGAAATCACGCAATACTGTCTGCCTCCCAACTTCTCCCAACTGTGTGCATAAATCAGGATTACTCAATAGTTCTGCCAGGGTTTTGACCAGTGCGTCTTGGTCACCTGGTGGTATCAACAAGCCACTGACTCGATCTTTTATCAACTCGGGTATACCAGAGTGTCGAGATGATACAACCGGCAATTCCATCGCCATGGCTTCAATTAATACGTTGGGGATGCCATCTCGGTCTCCATCTTGAGCTATGATACAGGGCAGAACAAAGAGAGTAGCCTGTTTGTACTTTTCTATCACTGTTTCATGAGGTATTGCCCCACACAAGGTAATGGTGTCTTCTAGTTCTAATTGAACTATCAAGGTTTCTAGTTCTTGCTGCAAAGGCCCTGTACCCACAATTTGACAGTCAAATTGGTATCCTTGATCTCTGAGGCAGCGACAAGCTGCAATGAGATGGGAAAAACCTTTCTTTTCTGTCAGCCGTCCTATCGACAGTACAAGCGGCCGGTCCCTCTGAAAAGGCGATAAAGACGGTTGATAGCGAGCCGAGTCAATTCCGTGATAAGCGAGATGGAGCTTGTTGTTCAATTCTTCACCCATTGCCTGTAACAAATAAGCCTGATTATACGCCGTGCACGTCGTGATGAATCTAGCTCCTGCAATCTTGGCACGCAACAGTACTGGTTTGACATAGATGTCATTGGCGTGAGCTGTCAAACTGTAAGGTACATTCAACAGACGACTGATTATCAGGGCAACCACTGCCGCTCGATCTATAAAGTGCGCGTGCAAATGATCGAATGCTTTGTTATGCAACAGATACGCCGCATAGACGCCTTCTGCAAAGTGCAAGAGAGTCATAACCCGCGCTCTTGGGTTGGGATGAGGATTGGTTAGCAAATAGAACAATGTGTTGAAATAGATCAAGGGATGAAGCAATATGAAATATAGATGACCGACAATAAAATTCAACCAGTTTACGGGCAAAAGATAGATGACGCCTTGTTGAAGATCTCGTTGCTCCGCCGAAAAGGGCGTGCTAGCCGTAGGCTGGCGGATAGCGATGATTTGTAAATTCCCCCCCAACTGCCGTAGCATTTTGATCTCTCGGTCGATGAACGTAGTCGTCAGTCCAGGATAGGTACCGATGATATAGACCAATCTTGGTAATTTCTGCATTCTCTGTTTTTCCTTTGGCACAATATGCTCGTTATCAGTTGGCTAGTTCCCTGATTTGACCAAAAGTTGGCGATAGAGAGCTATGTGCTCATTCGCTTGTTTTCTAGCGCCAAACTCAGTTTCCACCCGTTGTCTGGCCCTCGCACCCATAGCACGGGCACGTTCTGGATTGGATAAGAGTTGCTCAATAGCCTGTGCAAGCTTTGTAGCATCACCTGGTGGTACAAGGAGTCCTGTCTCATCAGATATTATAGCCTGGGTTGTGCCTGATACCTCTGTGGCAACAATTGGCAGGCTAGATGCCATCGCTTCGAGCAGCGCCATCGAAAGCCCTTCCCAAAGCGAGGACAACACAAACACATCAGCAGCAACCAGTAAATCGCCAATGTCTTGACGATTGCCCAGAAAACGGACGTGATTGCTCAGGTTTAGAGCAGCCACTTGCGCTTGCAACACATCACGCAATTCACCATCGCCCACCACGACCAGGTATACGGCAGGACACCGAGATACTAGAGCAGGCAGCGCTTCGAGCATGTAGCGGTGGCCCTTGACGGGCTTGAGTGTACCGACCATTATCAGCACTTGGGCGGCATATGGTACGCTCAGAGACCGTCTGATCGCTTTTCGGTTGCGCTCGTTGCCATAGCGATGTACATCAACACCGTTTGAAATCACGGTGATTTTGGAAGCCACTGCAGGGCCAAATTCCTGCACCAGGCTTTCCTGTATCTGCTCTGAAACGGCCACAAATCCATCCACCCAACGCGCTGTCAACACGTACAAACAGCGATAGGCCCAGCGCTTGGGAGTCAACAACCATTTGTGACGAGCCAGGTGTTCTTTTTTGATCACAAAATTTGCGCTGTGAAAGGTCCAGAAAACGGCACGAACGGGCGTCGTCCACCGGAGTAAGAGCGCCATAAAGTCAAAAACCCGCAGCAAATGAGTTTGCACTACATCAATGTGGTATTGGTTGATCAGCGTCTTTAAAGCACGCCAAATACATACCATATCGGCCACAAACCAGGGCAAGGCCAGGATGCCGTGGCGCCGCCGCGGCAGCACTTGCACTGTGACTCCCACACGCTCAATCTCGTGGCGCAGCGGGCCATCCTTGAAAGTGCAAACAATCGGCACACACTCGCTTGCAGCCAGGTATTCGACTAGGGTGCGTACAACTTCTTGTGCCCCTCCCACGTCCAGGCTGAGGATAATGTGCATTACATTTAGTTTACGAGTTTGTTTGGTCAACATCTGGTCAATCTCATTCAAACAGTAACTTTTCCCCAAAAAATGATGCCGATATTTTTGTCTAGCCCGCAACAGTGTATATCCAGACTATTATTGTAAACCTCGATATTGTTCCAAAAGTTCCCTATCCCCTAGAACATACCCTTTTTTCTTTCTGCCTAAAAAGAAAAAGGCTGCTGCCGCATCATACGAGCCGGGTTTATCGATTAAATAATAATCAAAATATTGTAACCAAAACGCAGTAAATTTTGCCAACCGGCGAAACAAAGCACGCGAAAAGCGAGATGTGCAAAAACTCATTAGAAAGTAAAAATAGGACAGGGCAAGAGCCGTTCCGGAACCCACAATCGGACCACTGTCTATTTCCACATATTTCCGAAATAAACGGCGATGTCCAAGATGGGTAAATCGGGTAAAATCATACCTTCCCATATGTACTGGGTACATAAACGGCGTATCAGAATATACTAACCCGTTCAGTTTTGTCACCCTATATATTTCTTCAGCACAGCGATATGGGTCTATCACATGCTCTAAAACTGCTTGAGCGACAACGCCGTCAAAGGTCTCGTCATCAAATGGAATGTCATGCGCATCACAAATTAGTCGAGTTCTGGGGCCAAAAGAAACGTCAGTTTCAGTCACCTCAATATCTGAATCAGACAAAATTTGTGATATTCCTTTGCCCTCGATAGCGCCGCCAATGACAAGTATTTTGGGTGGAATATCCGCTCCTTTTTTCAGATGTTCGGCAAATGCGGCATAATTCTGTTCTGCCTTAAAATTGAGGACTATGCGGGGCGTATATTCCTTTATGGTTCTCAAAACTCTTTCTGGCCCGGATGTTTCTAGTCTGTCAAGACTAAACGTGGTGTTCTTTCGATTGATAAAATCATTGATTGAAAAAATGCTTGCGTGTTCATTGATCAAAACAGGTATCCCATTAATTATAGGATACATAGTAGCACACTGATTGTTGACACATTCAAGTTGTGTATCAGACCATTTTAGTTTAAAATTACAAATAGGGCAACGAACGAATTGTTTAACAGACGCCGACAGTTCAGCCAGGTGTTTCATATTGCAGGACCTCCGGGGCTTTGCGTGACGAATGGTTGTTCTACACTACATCTGGGCGGTTGATAGAGTCCATGCCAGATGTAGGGCATCATGCGCTGAAATTCATGATTGCCACGAGAACTCGCAAAGAGTCCTGTTAAATTCTTCTGGCTCTTTGGGATTTCGCGGGGCGAATATTTGTTCTGCATATATTCGGGCGTTTTGTGAGCCAAATACCCAGATATGAGGGTGTCATCCACTGAAAATCGTGATGACCCCGCGAAATCCTAGAGAGCCATTCTTCTTAAACGTCAAGGAATCGGGCGGTTGAAGATAAGGTTGTACGATGCTGCCAATCAGCCCTAACATTAACCACCAAACTCCAATGTGATACCAAAAATAGCGCATATCTACCACCTGACCGGAAATCAGAAAAAAAATAATTGGTAGCCACATAATAACAAGCAGTTTTCTGCTCCAAAAGCCCTGTCGGGGCATACGCGACCACGCTCTGAAAGATTGTATCAGCCACCAAAACAAGGGTAAAAACTGAAAGAAAAAACCAGTCGCACCCATTTCTGCCAGAATAGTCAGATAGGTGTTATGAGACGTACCATATTTGATGTCCCAATAAGTGGGAGTAGCGTTCCCCACACGGTCCATAAACTGCCAGTCGTAGCGGTCATAGTTGCCGAATCCCCATCCCAAGATGGGTTTAGCGTAAAACATCTGTTTTCCGGCATGGGCTAACACAACTCGGCTGTCAACTGTGTCTTGTGTGCCCAGACGCTTGAATGCAAATGTCACCTCTTCTGTAAATACACTGGCCGTCAGGATCAGAATAACGGGCAAAGCGATTGCACCTAGAGCGAGTACCGGTTTGGGATACAGATAGAATAGTCCTAGCAAGACGACTAGTGCCGCCCCCCAACAGCCGCGAGTGAACGTCAAGAAAATACACAGCAACCCCGCGCCAAAAGTGAGAATCAGGAACGTTTGCCTGAACTTTTTGCAGTTCATGGCTTCATAGAACATGAAACTCGTACAAGTAATCAATGTGAAAGCATAAGGGGTAGGGTTTGTAAACGTGCCGGACATCCGCGTGCCCATTCTGTAGATACGCCACACTGGCGGTAGAGTTTGCGGCACATATCGCGCCCATAAACCAACCCCAATCTCTGTGATACAGAGAAACGTCATAATGTGAATCACACGTTTCAGGTCTTGCTCGGTTGGACATACGAGTCGCATTAGCCAATATGCCGTGAATGGCACAAACATTCGATCATACAGCTCGTAGAGATTTGACAAGGGGGCTTTTCCCGTTAGTATGGCCGAGGCGGCTCCAAGGGCGAGGTAAATGATCATTGATAAATCAGCCCACCCAAGTTGCATCGGCGTGTGTTTTTTTGTTTTCAGAAGGCGAGATAGAACGCAGAGGCCCATTGCCAATGGCATTAACGCACGGTGGAGGATCCAGAATACGCTAGAACTGACAGTCTTGAAAGGCAAAAGGGGCATCAGTATGAACCAAATCATAAATGCTCCCAGGGGATATTTATTTAGCATGATGGCGCCCGGCACGACGGCAGCCAGGGCTATAGCTAGGTACCAGGGCCCCTCGACGATGAAAAATGCCATGGCTATCCCCAAGACGCATCCCGCCAACGCTGGGATTGCGTTGGGGAGCAAGTATGTATCCCAGATATCCAGAAGAGTTTTTCTGCGGACTGGGTCGGTAGGGGGTTTGATTCTCATCGGCGTGTACTCCATCCCATTATCTTTTTGTCAGGCGTTTAGCCAACTCTGTCAGCAGTGGAATATGACTTAAACGGTCGAACAAGCGATTCAGAACTAGGCGATCTTCCGGAGAAAGACCGAGCAACAAAATGACACCCACATAAGTCCCCACGAGGGTCCCTATCCCGACGATGGTACCCACCAATGTCCCCTCTGGGAGGACATAGTGCAAAAGCGCATAAGCTACCGTTACCGCCGCTCCCCCTGCAATCAACGG
Organism: Chloroflexota bacterium; assembly: GCA_024232355.1. The sequence continues at coordinate 88,077 of JAAEPW010000375.1, forward strand.
TTTGATATAGCCTTTATGGTAAGGCAAGAGTCGGAATAAAACCAAGACTTCTATCGTCAATATAAGATTGACAGTCATGAGACTGCCAGATGTGGCAATCGCCGCGCCAATCATGCCGCCCTCGGGAATAAGCCACACGCTGAGCACCAGCGTCAATATGAGCCTGAGGGCCGAGTTCATTGTATTCAGCCACGTATTCTCGGTCATAATGACCATCACGCCGCAAATGCCGGTAGCTGCGGTCACCAGGCTATTGCAAGCCAGGATAATCAGACTGGTAGAGCCAGCAATGAAACTCTCCCCGAATATAGACAGAATGGGGCGGGAGAATAGGATAATGATTAAAAAGAATGGCAGGTTGACCGTAAATGTCCATTTGGACATCGTATGGAAAAAATGTGCCAGCTTTTTCTGCTCCTTGTTCGCATAGAGTTCGGATACAATTGGCATGGACATAACAGCGATCGACTTGAAAAATGCCGAACCTACCATGCTAACCCGAGAAGCCACGGTGAATACGCCTACCGATCTAATCGTGTTCAAAGAACCCAGCAATAAGGTACGAAGGTTCGGTCCAAAAATCGTGAGGAGTTCCGCCATATATACCGGCAAGGAGAATTTGAACATCTTTCTCATATGTCGAATGTCCAAGTGCAGGGAACGCTTTGCAGGCAGCAGGCGGTTTAGAAAATAGAGCAGCACAATGCAGGATACAATCATTGCCACTGAATAAGCCGTCATCGCCTTGATAGCATTTAGACCTGTAATTGCCAGTAAGAGAAACAGGATGAGCTTGAGTAATGTCAGGAGAATATCCTGAGTGATGACTTTGTACTGCATTTGCTTAAAGCTCTGTGTAGTCGCTACGGCGACTGCGGCCAGGGTTCCGGCGGGAACGGCAAACGCAGCAATGCGTAATGGCAGGGCCAACTGTGGTTCGTGAAACACTGTCTTGGCAAAGAACTCGGCAAACACGAAAAGGCCAATACCTGCCATCAAGCCGGTCAGGCAAGGAATCATCAGGCCAATTTGCAGTGTTTTCCACAACGCGGTTTCGTCTCGCCAGCTTTTAAAGATGGGAACGAAATGTAGTATGGCCGTGCTCAATCCCAGCGGGAGAGCGCCAATCAGCAGATACACTGCCGAGTCTGCCAGGCTGTACAACCCATACTGCTCGTCTCCCATAGAGCGCGCTAGCACAAAACCAAGCGCAAAACGCCCAGCGTATCCGAATAGGGCGCCAATGAACGTGATACCACCACCTTTAGCCGCTGTCAAGATACTCTGATTAGTGGTAGTAGGTCGGAGCGTACTGGATACTTTCATCGGGGATGTGCTTACCTAAAGGCAAAAGCTGATGATTGGCTTAATTTTTACGAAAAAGGTCTGTTTTGTCGAAAATGTGTCCTTCACAATACTCAAAGACGAAAACTTTTCCGTTGCCATCCGGCTGTTTCTCCTCGATGCTGGCTTCAGTTGCATCTGGCGAAGCATCGCTAAGGTAGTAGCGTTCCAAGAGGGTATATTATACCATATCTGCCAAACTCCGCGCAAGTTCTTTCGACTTCTGAACAGTCCTTCTAGTCCGTATGGTTTTCCCTCATCCTTGTCAATGAAATAAAGTACCGCATCTTGTGGAAGATCGGGGTAATATGCCTGCACTTGTTCAATGACGTTTCGGGTATAAACGCCCCATTGCCACCAGCGAGCCTCGTCTAACTTTAGAAATAGGAACCCACTACCTATGATTGCCCAAACTATCGTTCTGTATAGAATCAATCTTGCTTTGGAACTCCTTTCATATATCCCGTGGAACAGCACAGAAGTAGCAAATGTGATTCCAAAAACAGGTAGGTACAGCCAGGTTGGCGAAGTCCAATCTAAAAATAAAAAGGGCAAAACTGCAGTTGATGTGAATAGAATACCAAATATAATGAGCTTGATCTCGCGTTTTGTGAATTCAACCTTATTGAATAGGAACACAGCAACAGATAAAAGCACTACTGCCGTGGGTAAAAATCCCAACTGTGTTCCAAAAAAGAGGATGCTATTGATAATATGGAAACTCGGAATAAATTCATAGTTGCCTGCACCTGAAATGGAAATTGTCCCACTTGCTGCAGAACGGATCAAGACATAGACAACAATCAGTATGACATATAGGATGTAGCGCCAGATCCTTTCTCTTAGGACCTTTTTCTTGTCAGTCGTCTCTAGCCACAGAAACATAAAATCATAAACTAAAAGCGTGGGCAACAAGACCACAACGCTAATTTCTCTTGAAAGTAAACTGAGACCAAAGGTAATGTAGGCCAGAAAATTGTAGAGGCGAATGTGCCGGGTGCTTGAAGTAGATTTGACGTGAATCAAGAGCGTAGCTATAATGAAGAAACTTGACAATACGTTGTTGACTGCTCCTATCCAATTCAGGGTGTATAAATAGGTGTTGAGTTGCAGTAAAAACAATAAAACGGCAATGTGTGCTCCTAACGTATTGACAGTCAGAGTCTTGGCGAGTAGGAAAAATAGATATATAGTCGCCAAAAATGCGACTATGAGTACAACAAAGTAACCAAAAGGTCGTAATTCAAAGAAAAAATAAGTGGCCCACCAAAAAATCTTTACCATTGGGCGATAATGCCCACTGACTTCTGACTCGGTGAAAATCGTGGCAGGGTCTTCCAAAACGCTAAATTTATGGGTGCGTAGATGAAAAAAATCGTCAGACTGAAAGTATCCTTTTAGAGCCGCAAACAACAGAATACATACAACTGTGAAAATAATGATGCCTTCTATACGCTTCAAAATCACAACTCGGTTGAACATCTGACAGGTTTCCTTTCTGTCGTTACTTGGTAACCTGTCGGCGAGTCTGCCAGATAACAACGGCGAAAATGGCTACGACGACCAGCCCTGTTCCCCATATCAGGGGAGTGATCCATCCGGGACGGACCGCCGTCTCCACATCTGGTTCCAAAGTTGAGATTGGGGTTGGGTTGGCAGGCAAGGGAGTGGGCGTTATCGTGGCCGTAGCAACCATAGCCATCTCAGGCACGGCGGTTGCCACGGACACCGCCTGACCGCCTCTAGTCAACCCACGAGTATCAATCGTGCTCACCTCTCCATCTTTGATGAGCGTCAAATTCCCCTTTAAATTCCAAGATCGTTTTGTCACCAAGTCCGCCGCTTGCTCGACACCTGCATCAGTTGTACCGGTCACAGCCACAAACGCCCGTTCAGCATTCCAGGGAGAGATCAGCAACTGCACGATCCCCAAGCTCAAGTCGGGAGGCAAGCGAAAAACCACCTCGTCTATCCGCTGCTCAATCTCGTTTGAACCGGGCCGAAAAGGCTGGGGCAGTTGATCGTTGACTTGCTGTAGCACAAGATTGCGCGACGGTCGTCCTATGGCGATGATATTATAGTTGACCAACTTTAATTCTGACCAGGCGCCGCCCAAGGTTGTGGCGACTACTGGCGCCAGGTTGGGACCTCTTGCAACATCACCCAGGGCTGCGGCCAGTTGCAGAGCATCCTCCCATTCTTCTAGTTGTGGTTCTGACGGCAACACGAACAAGACATCGGCCAAGTCAGACCGCTGATCAAAGGGATAAGGATAAAAATCGAGGTCCAGAGAACGGCTATTTTGTTCTTCATGATCCAGATAAAGTAAAGACTCGCTGCTTATGAACAACCACATGTCAACATTGTTGCACCTATCAAAAGGCTGCATCTCAACTTGTATGGAAACCCAGTTGCTCTGCCCAGGGTTTACTTGAGAGGGAGGTAGTTTAACATTCAGTTCTCCATTTAGCGCGGTCTCATCACTGAGAGCGACTGTAGCGATTAGCTCATTGTTGAACAACACATTCAAAAATGAGCTGTTGTAGTAAAGAAGCTGAGAGTGGCTGAACCGCAGATCAAGGGCGGCTTCGTCAGTGAGGTGCCAGCCAAAGGGAATATCAAAGTAATATCTGGTGTCTTGGGAAAAGCCTTTCAGTATTTTGTCACCGTACCCTAGATCGGCGAAGGACAGTTCCGTAGCATAGGATTCTAATGGGGTCTCAGGTAAGGGACGCACCTCGCGCACCAATGCAAAATCACCTTGCATGCCTGGAAAATTGTTCTCGAAACTCAACGCCCTGCTGGCTTTGTATATTGCCTCATCGTTCAGGCCAGTGATAACCAGAATGCCCCGCGTCTGATCCCAAGGAGACACCAGTTCCTGCACGACACCGTCGTTTTCCGGCACCCCCCGCTCTCCTTGCACGAAGAAATAACCCTCATCGGTGGAAACAGACGCTCTCAGACCAGATTCTGTAAGCGGTGTGGTACTCACAGTCGTGGTCAGTGTGTTTACGTTTAGCGGGCCGGACACCGTGTCGAGCAGAGTGACCGTATTCTCTACTAGGGAATCAGTGAATACATCGCTCAGGCGTAATTCCACCATACACTTGAACGTTTCTCCTACTAGCAATGACGGAATGGGCCAACTTATTTCTCTCTCCCCAATGGTGGAACACGCCGGATCGCAGTTTATCATTTGAGTATAAGCGGGCAATGTATCAACCAGAGAAAGGGCAGAAATAGAGACTTGAGCAGTATTGGTGAGTGTCAAAGTGTAACTCAAGATGTCACCTGACGCAACAACGGCTGGCCCCTGGCTGGCAAGATCCAGTTGACGTTCCTTCACGGGCAACGGAAGCACATCTAGCTCATTGAGCCTCAAAATCACCTCGTTGATTTCCGGCTTACCGATGACAATCAGATGCTCATAAAGGGAATCACCTGCTCTCATCGCATCCAGACGGTACAGCAATTCCAGATCAGTGGTTCCACTGATGATCATACCATAAGTCAGGTTTCCCAACTTGGCGGCGATGCCCACGGCACCGGTCAATTCCATCTCAGTCAGATGAGTCGGCAGTACAAAGCGAACTTGATCTGGCTCAAACGATCGTTGGTGAAAAGGGCGCGGGTAATCGGATAAATCGGTGGTGATGGAAAGCTGATCATAAGACAGAGAAAAGAGGGAAGTAGGGTGAACTATCAAACGTGCCACGTGGGGAACTTGGCAAATATAGTCAGCATTCAGAGTCACTTTGATAGTATGCGTATTACGATCGGGGGCGTTCAGAATCGCAAGCGGCAAGTCCACACGTAAATGAGAATGTTCCAATATGCTGTTATTGATAGGGAAAACAAGTTGGGTTTCTCTGTCCACAGTGATGATGACATCACCAAAGAGAGAGTGGACAGTGTGGGTTTCCAAAGCGCCAGTATAATTGTACGCATAGCTTATGTCCAACTCCAAGTAACTACCCTCACGCAACTCCCAGCCTTCGGGCAGGCGCAAGGTGTAGTCAACAGTGCTATAGGGGCTGTTTAGGGTTTCTTCCCCGTACCCCAACTCGGCCAGAGTGATTTGAAATCCTTTGGGCAATGGTTCTGTGCCCTGCGACAAAGCCGGGACAGGATTTCCCCCGGTTGCTACGGCCAGCAGAAGGATAAAAAGACACCCCATAGATAAGCAGGGGTGCAAGAGTTTCATTTTCTTCTCCATACCCAAATTCAATGCTTCTCTCCATTTTCTGAGAACGAGTGCACCTTACCATAACCGGCCGCTTCCGCTTGTTGCAAAGCGCGATTAGCCTGGGCCAGAAATTCATCCTGCATTGTACCATTATAGTTGTAAGCTGCCACTCCCGCAGCGCTGGTCAGATTAAGCTTGATGCCGCTTCTCTCCAGCTCAAATGGCGTCCAGGCCACCCGGGTTTGGAGTTTTTCTACCATTGTTTGGGCTTCTTCCTCCGGCACATCAGGTAACAGAAAAGCAAAGACTGTTTCACTAAATCGGGCTATAATATCTTCCTTGCGTAAATACTGCTTCAAAAATACGACTACCTTGCGCAGAGCCTCATTGCGGGCCTGTGGAGAAAAAGACCCATCTATTACCCCAAGTTGGTCAACGTTCAGAAAAGCCAACGATAAGGGATACTCGTTCCGCTTGGCGCGGCTCATCTCCTCCCCTAGCCTCTGCCTAAAGTATCGACTATTGTACACCCCAGTCTCGTCATCGAAAACACCCAGGCCGGTCACGCTTTCCATAGGAGTTTGCAGGTACACCGAAAGAAAAGCCAGCCCCACACCCAATGCTAAACCAAAGACACCTCCAAGGGCAATATTTAGTTTCTTGTTAGGTTTTATGGGCAAACTAGGGGTTGTAGCCTCGTCAAGTGGACTCAGGCTATACATCTCGTACAATTCTTGCACGTAAGTCATTGTCTTGATGCCAATCGTGTTAGCGAAATCCTTGACGAGAACGGGATCGCTTCCTTCAACTGCAATCTCAAAGACGTTTGTACCAGCTCGTAATTTGCTCTCGACCGAAAGACCCTTCCTCTGGCTTTGAGATAAATCTAACTCTTCGCCTGCCTGCCCTCTGATCAAGCGGCTAACGGCTACTTCGGTATAAGTAGTTGCAATCTCGGTGCGCCTGCTCAACATATCTAATCCGCTGGCAAAGCTCCTAATGTCCTCAAAGCTAGTGGGGGTAACAACAAAGGTGGCGACGGCCCTATAAGTAGGTGCTTGAGTGAATGTAAACACAATGGTGGACGTAAATGTAACCAAGAATGCAGGTAGAACAATCCACCACTTTTTCAATAACATTCGCAGGTAAATCTTTAGTTCCATTTTTATCTCTCCGCGCTCCACTCGCTCTCCATCAGCTACTCAGCGCCTGTACCCAACAAGACCGTGCTCAGAGTCCACCACAAAACCTTCAAATCCATCCCCAAACTCTGCTGCTCCACGTACTCTATGTCATATTGTACGATACTATCAAAAGAAATACCACTTCGCCCCTGTACCTGCGCTAACCCCGTGATTCCTGGCAGCACCTCTAGCCGTTCATAGTGCCAAGGCCGGTACTCGTCAACTTCCCACGACACATTGGGGCGTGGGCCAACCAGACTCATCTCTCCCTTGAGCACGTTGAAAATCTGGGGCAGTTCATCCAGGCTGGTCTTGCGCAGGATGCGTCCGATCCGTGTGACCTGCGAGGCCTGAATAGGCTTGTAAACCTTGCCGTTTCCATTCCCGTTGTTGCCAGGCTTGGGGAGCGCAAAAGCTCGCGTAAAAGCACCGCGCATGTTGCCGTTCGTGCCGTTTTTGCCATTTGCGCCGTTTCCTCCATTGCTGTCAATCTGACCATTCACAAAGGCCCTCATAAAAAAGCGATGGAAACTGTCATCCAGATTGTGCGACATGGTGCGAAACTTGTACATCCGAAAAGTACGCCCCCCTTTGCCAACACGTTCTTGAACAAAGATAACAGGTCCTGGTGAACTGATACGAATCAGCAACGCGCAGATACCCATCAATGGCAGGGCCACAGGTAAGAACAAAAGGCAAAGAGTTACATCTATCAAACGCTTGGCGATTTGATAGACCTTTCGATAAGGAGATATTTGAGGTCGACTGATGATTACTAAATTCATTGATTCTCCACTCTATAATACTATATTATATGACGTTCCACTACTAACGATTGTGGCTGTACAGAGGGTTCAAACTTTTGTTCTCCATTCATCTCCTCAACAGCCTTTTCAACTAGGCTTTCAAAGGTCACGGCATCCTCGGGAAAAGATGCAGTGCCAATCTGCAAGGCAACCCCCACCTGCTTAGATACAGAGTTTAACCGGTCAACCATGTTGCTCAACTGCTCAGACGTTACTTCCGGAAGCATTATAAGAAAGTGGTCATTGTCTCTGACAATAACATCATAGTTTTCCAATTCGTCGCATAGTCTCTTGGCAACGTCAGACAAAACATATTGTTTCATCATCGCTTGCTGAGTTTCTTGCACCATCCGATCCAAAGCCACTTGGATCGACTGTTTCTCAATCCCAACAGACACCAGTGCCAGGGGACGCTCGTGATGCCGGGCTCGTGTCATCTCTCGATACATTTCATCCTGACCAGTTGAGAATGGCTTGGGTAGTGCGTCAACCTGTCCAATGGTGATGCGGGCTATCGCACTCTCAAACTCGATCAAGCCATTGCTCACCAAATGTGCCAGGATGATTGTCACAGCTATAACGCATAATTCCGTCACCATCAAAGGAAGAGACGTATTCCACATACGAGGTTTCCACCATGCCTTGAGCACCAGGAATATGGAAACAGGCATCGCCAAAAGTCCCCATAAAGGGATTTTGCGCAAGCGCGAGACGAGGATGGTGAGAACAGCTACGAGTGGCACAAAAATGTATGCCACATCGGTGATATCGATAGACTTGCTCAATCGCTCTATGTTGTAGAAGAGAAAAAGCCAAACAATCAGTGTGGCTACAAGAAAACGCATTCTCTTCATAATAATTTCCTATCCCTTCACAGATTTTAGTTTTGTATATTTATGGCAACGATAAATGATGCCAACTCGTACAAGCCACTGTAACCATTGTAAGAAATGATAATAACATATAGGTATAGAAAAACCTGTAAAATACTAAAAATATTGCTGTTCAACACTTGGTAACTAGTTGACTGACAAAACTGTGACAATATGCTTGAAAAAAGAGAAATGGGACAAAGATTTCACAAATCAACACAGATTTAGATTTGAAACATTCACAAAGTCTGTTCAATCTGTGTCCCCAAAAAGACTTGTCAGTCAATCAGCACTTGGCAGACCAACACCTCCCAAAAATCCAAGAATACCCGATGTACACTCGGGCAAAAATTGGACATCTGTTCCTTGATCTCAACAGTAGTATCTATTGAGAGAGGATTTTATACTAGAGTTGGTGTCTGCCCATTTCAAAGTGAGCGTCGAAAACAATGAATATCGCAGGTAAGGAGGGGAGATACCTATGAACTCACTTACTCGTGCAGGACCTAGCGTAGTAAATTCAACGTCGGGGTTTTGAGAAGAGAGGGAAATATCTGCCAAATATTGCTATATCAACTACCCCTTCATTTGATTGGGCACCCCGCCCATAGAGATGATCATGTCTTGAAAGCAAGTCCTGATGAGATTCATTGCCTAGTAAACGATACCATTACGATACACTCGTCGAAACTATTGCACAAAATAAATTAACAAGTTACAGATTTCTCTCAAGTATAACGGACTTGCGTTACTTTCTAGTGATGAATTCATTAAAATCCTTTGAGTCCAAAGCGGGTCTGATTCCTCGCGGCTTGCTGCGGGGTGGTTGATTTATGTTTTCTGGTTGTAAAAAACCTAGTACCTTTGTAAGCTGGGGAGTCAGTGATATTCAGAATCGTGGTGCCAAGATGAAAAGGACGCAAGGGAAGAATTGGTCGTTGTGTTTTGAGTGCCAGGTTATCGGTTTTGTTCAACGACACTTGATGGGGGGATTACTGAAAAATCATCAGGAGAGGGCGTATTCTATAATCGCAATGCCCTCCTGTTGTGTTTAGGAGGGCATAAAAAATGGCGCGCCCGGGGGGACTTGAACCCACAACTGTCGGTTTCGTAGACCGCTCCTCTATCCAATTGAGGTACGGGCGCGAGCAGCCTAATCATAACACATAGGGGGCAACTTTGTCAAGTTTGTAATTTGCCGTGTTTCAATCAGGATGAGGCTTGATTGGGGATGTTCTCAATGAGAACTTTCCACGTGCCTTTTTGCACTATTTCATCCCTCTGATTAAGGATAGCAGCATCGAATATGACGAGGCCGCCGCCAAGACGAGGCATGTTCTTTTTCTCACGGACCTTGAACCGTGCGCGGATCGTGTCTCCAATCAAGATAGCTCCCCGAAACTTCCACCCCAACTCACGGAAAGCCTGAGCCGTCCCCTCGATAAAACCTAGTCGCTGAGCCAAGCCGCTGGCGATGGACAAGCCAAGCAGACCATGAGCGACACGCTCGCCAAAGATTGTTCCTTTGGCAAACTCGGCGTCGGTGTGGAGTTGGTTATAGTCGCCGGAGAGACCGGCAAAAACTACAATATCGGTTTCAGTGATGGTTCGACTGGCAGATTCAACTGTATCACCGATCTCAAACTCTTCAAAATAGCTTCCGCGAGGGCGGGTTGATTCAGTCATTGGGGACTCCTTTTTGCAGTTGATGGGTTGGATTGTAACATCTTCGGACCAAAGGCGCAACTTCACAGGTTGTGTAGGGTGCGGTATAATTGTAGGCATTGAGCCGATCACTCTAGACAAACGAGGCATGATTTGATTAAGGTATGAGATTAGTAAAAAAATTTGTCAATGGCATATCTATTCTGTGGGGCAGGCTTACTCAACAAGGACTGCAGGTGACGGCGATGTGGGCGGCCGATCATTTTGTGCGTATCATCACCGGTGCGCCCATTCGCAGCGTGAGCCAAATCACACCACAACTCCACATGGGTGGGCAGTACCGGCAGCGCGGATGGCCCAAGTTAGCGGCACGCGGTATCACGGCGGTGGTCAATCTGCGCATCGAATTCGATGATGCTGCTGTTAGCATTGCTCCGTCTCACTATCTCTACTTGCCGACAGTTGACGACGAGCCTCCAACGTTGGAGCAATTGCGTGAAGGATGTACGTTCATTGCAAAAGAGATCGCGCAAGGTGGGGGGGTATATATCCACTGCGGGGCCGGAATCGGGCGAGCAGCGACGACGGCTGCCGCGTATCTGGTCAGCTCCGGTCTGACGCCGGACCAAGCATGGGCATGTATCCGGGCAGTACGTCCCTTTATTCGTCCCAAGCCGGTGCAGGTGGCACAGATTGAGCAGTTCGCCGCTCACACGTAATTCGTTCGTATCATTGCGGGAATCGAAACTCTCCGCCTTCCATAACTAGTTTGCCATCTACCTTGATATTGCATTCTGTAACAATCACATCCACGTGGATGCTAGATGACCAATCAGCCCCTGTTTCGTGGGGGTACGGATTGCCAAAGGCGATATGCACGCCGGGGATTTTCTCGTCCTGTAGCAGGTTGCCACTTAATTCGGTCACAGCGGTATTGGTGCCGATGGCAAACTCACCCACGCGCCGTCCGTTCTTGGCCGAGTTGAGATAGTCCCATACCTCAGCTTGGATCCCTTTATCATCACACGTCACTTGCTGCACCAGGCTGTCCGCGATCTCAAAAGTCACAGGGTGAGCCAACACGCTGTACTTGGAACTGAAATAGTCTCCCAGCACATCAGCGACGGCGGTTCCCTCAATCGCTGCTGGACAGGTAAAGACTTCTCCCTCTGGCAAGTTTCCCCATTCTCCTTGTTCGTGATACTGTCCATGACACGGTACCCACTTGAGCTTGGGAGCAAAATGAGCGATCAAGTCTGTGCCTTTGGGGGAGATCACGTGAATGACCTTTGCTTGTTGCACTCGTTCGTATACTTGCATCGTCAGATCGTATACCTGGTGGTAGTTGGCCCTCATCCCCTCGCGCATCAGGCGAGGAGTGATGCCTGGCATATGAGCGTGACGGACCTCAAGTTCATAACGCAAATGTACGAACAACGCCATCCGGAAAGCTATCTCGCCTTTTTGAGATGTGGCTGCCATAAGGGTGACCGTAGGCGCAAACGCTTTTATAGCTGCGATCAACTCTTCTGGGGCATAGGTGATCGGGCGAGAGGCATACTCTTCGAGACGAGCGAGTTTGACATCTGCACCGATCACTGCGGCCTCGTCTGCTAACGTTTGACCGATACCTAAAGTAATGTTGTCGGTCAAAACAAAAACACGGTCTTGGGCCTGCACGTTCATACAAACCTGCACGGCATTACGTGCACCTTCGCGAATTTCATTGTCAACAGTCATTGTATACTCCAATCTCAAGTGTCTGATAGGTCGTTTTGGGGCGCAAACCACGTAGATTTGCACTGAAAAGAATTATCCTACCTTTACCAAGGATATGCAAGTTGAAGTTTTACACAATTCGTGCTATCATCTAGTCTGCTTTCTGGAAAAGTTGTTCGTGCTGCATTTGTACGGTGAGTAATGCACATGTTGCTAGCTCACTTAATCAAGGCAGGTTTTTGGCTCAATTCAGACAAAAATATTACCAGGAGGATATAGTAAAATGAATACCCTTTAGTTTCCGCTAACTTGGCGACGGGAAAAACTCGTCCATGCCCCCGTATATGGGGGTTTTCCACAGAATTATCCCATATACAGGGGTGTAAAAAACTTTTTCAAACTTGGGGAGACTATCCGGCAACCATCAACTTTGAGAAAGGGTGTAAATACAAGACTATGCCCCTATATGTGGGTGAAATTTCGTGACACCCCCAATATATGGAGTGTCGGTCGAAATTCATCGAAACTTTTACCGGAAACTAAAG